>NZ_JAUOEO010000001.1:348500-662000 GCF_030540825.1 Flavivirga spongiicola | reverse complement strand
AAGTATATTTCTATACCACAATATTGATATAGGTATAATATCATTCTTTCAAAAACATGGCATACGGGTAAGAAACTTAACGCTTTAGATTTACCTATATCTAAAGGAACTCGAGATAAGCTATCTAACACGTTAGATACCAGATTGTTATGAGACAGCATCACACCTTTTGGTTTGCCAGTAGTACCAGAAGTATAAATTAAAGTGGCTAAGTCATGAGGTTTAACAACTTCTTTTCTGGCATCAACTTCGTTTTGATTACTTGGGTCTTCACCTAATTTTAAAACGTCTTTCCAACTGTTTTCACCTTTAATATCATTAAAAGTATAGATGCCCTTAAGTTTTGTATTGCCTTTAATAGTATTTAATTTATCCAAAACTTCAGCATCAGAAACAAAGCAGTAAATAGCTTCAGAATGATTTAAAATATATTCGTAATCTTCTGCAGCAATCGTTGGATATATAGGCACATTTTGCGCACCGGTTTGAAGGACTCCTATGTCTAAAACATTCCATTCAGTTCTATTTGTTGAAGAAATAACAGCTATTTTATCATTTGGCTGAACACCTAAACGTAACAAGCCTCTGCTAATAGCATTCGCTTGATTAATGTATTCTTGAGTTGAAATAGAATGCCATTCACCATTATATTTAGAGGTGAGTGCTTTATCTAAATTATAAGTTTCTAACTGATAATAAGGAAAATCAAAAATTCTTGTAACGTCTGCCATTTGCTATTTGAAAAGTTTCTTTGCAAAGTATGAAATTAAAAGGGATTTTCAAATTGATTAAAATAGTAGAAGTTTAATTTTTTGTTAATTCCAATACTTATCAAAAATATCTTGAAGAACAGTATATTTTTCATCTGTGTCTTCATATTCTTCACGAAGCTTTATTAACTCAAGTTTCATGTCTTTTATAATATCAGAATAAGATTCATCATGGTATGCATTATAATTTTCATGTGAGTCTTTTTCTAAATCATAAAATTCCCAGGCAGGAGCTGTAGATTCTTTTGATGAGCCTGTCATATCTAGGGATTGTCCATAAAAGAGCGCTAATTTGTACCTTTTGTTTCGTATCCCAAAATGACCTGGCCTAACAGGATGATTTGTCCAATATCTGTAATAGACTGATGTTCTCCAATGTTCAGGAGTTTCACCTTTAAGGTTGTTACGAAAACTTTCACCTTGCATCGATTCTGGAATCTTTACTCCTGCATAGTCTGCAAATAGTGCAGGAAAATCTATATTTAAAATAATATCATCTAAACGCTTACCAGCAGGAACTTCTTTAGGATATCTTATTACAAAAGGCATGCGTAGCGATTCATCATATATTAAACGTTTATCAAAAAAACCATGCTCTCCTAAAAAATAACCTTGATCCGCGGTGTAGATAACTATTGTGTTTTGAGCTAAACCAGAGGTTTCTAAATAATCTAGAATTTTACCAATATTATCATCAATAGCTGCGCCAGATCGTAAAAAGTCTTTAACAAATTTTTGATAGGTAGCTTTACGAGCCGTAATACTATCCATATTTTTAGTATAAAACGGAAGTCCGGGATATTTACACCACCATTTTTCAGGATCGTTTGATGCTTGTTCGTAACGCCAACTCAAATTTTCTAATTGCTGACCAGGAAAACTACGCCCTGTGGTTTCCGGAGAAAAGTCAAATAAGGATACCGGTTCTGGTATCTCAATATCTTTATATAAATCATCAAAGCGTTTAGGATAATCGAAAGGTTCATGTGTTGCTTTAAAGTGTGTCATTAACATAAATGGTTTTTCTTTATCTCTTTGACTTAGCCAATTTAGAGATAGTTGGGTAATAACATCTGTTGAAAATCCTTTGTGCACATCCCATGCTTCTGGAGGTTTATGGAAGTTTTTTTTGGTTCTTAGAATAGGATCCCAATAACGTCCTTGATCATGTAAAATATTATAATGGTCGAAACCAGAAGGTTCTTTTTTTAAATGCCATTTTCCGATAAGAGCCGTTTGATAACCATTTTCACTTAACACTTTTGCTATATTTAAGCTATCTGGTTGTAAGGCATCACTAAGTGTATATACACCATTTTTATTACTGTATTGTCCCGTAAGAATACTGGCTCTACTAGGTACGCAAATAGAGTTGGTGCAGAAGGCATTATTTAGTATGATACCTTCATCAGCTAATCGACTAATACTTTTATTTTTAACATAATCTTTTAAAATACCCCCGTAAATTCCCCAAGCTTGTGAGGTATGATCATCAGACATTATAAAGAGGATATTTGGTTTCTTTACATCCTGCTCTTTTTCAGATTTACAGCTAAGTACTGTTAATAATATTAAGATGGTGGCTGTTAGTATATGTAAATGCTTTTTCATTAATTAGTTTATTATTATTTCATCAATAAATACCCAACCTTGGCTACCAGCACCTTCATTGTTTTCAGGGATTTTGGTAATGCCTTTTATATTTATTTTTATATATCTTGCTTGTTGTTTTGTTTTAATAGACAGTTTATCAATGAAGTTATTTTTATTATGTATTCGGGAAGGTGTATTTGATTTTATGGTATTATTATAGGTCTTACCATCATTCGAGAAACTAGCTTCAAATGTGTTAGGAGCATAAATCCAGTTAGATGGATTGTGTAAATACCCAAGGTTTATATTTGAAATTGATTGAGAAGTGTTTAGGTCTATCACAAATTCTAAATCTTTTCCTTCTTGTCCAATCCATTGTCCAGAACTAAAATCATTATAACCACGTTTACCATCAAGTAATACTTCAATATTTTTATATTTATTATGAAGCTTTTTAATGTCTTTAATTTTTTTACTTTTTCCTAAATGATTTATAACCACAGATTTTTTAGGTATGTCTGATGCCTGTCCATGTTCCCAAGACATGTATTCGGTTTTCAATGCTTCTACAACTTCAGGGTATTTATTTGCTAAATTTTCCATTTCAGAAACATCTTCATCTAGATTTGATAGGAATAAGGCGTCATGCTCTAAATCTAGCTCTCCTTTATGCGATGTGTCTTTTGGATAACCTATAAGTTTCCAATTTTCTTTTCTAACTGCCCATTGGTTACCATATTTCCAAAAGGCATTGGTTCTTGGTGATACCGTATTAGGCTTTTTAATCATTTTAGATAAGTCTTTCCCGTCAATGTTTTTTGGCAAATTATTAAAGTCACATAAATTTGCTAGAGTTGGCAACCAGTCTATGTTTACTAAAAACTCATCATTTACAATATTTTGAGGTAAATTATTTTTCCAGCTAATAATAGCAGGAAGTCTTATACCACCTTCAAACAGACTACTTTTAGCACCTCTATAGGGACCAGAGCTACCACCTCCATTAAAAGCACGCATTTCTGTAGAATAACCATTATCAGACTGGTATACTATAATTGTATTATCTCTTATACCTAAAGTTTCTAATTTATTAATTAAAAAACCAATGCGTTCATCAATAGTTGAAATAAAAGCAGCATAATCGCCTCTTGGCTTTTCAACTTCTTTGTAATAGTCTCTCCATTTTTGTGTTGGCTGATAGGGATAATGCGGCATATTTATAGCGTAGAACATAAAAAAAGGATCGCTTTTATGGTCTTCAACATATTGCAAAGCTCGATCGGAAGCTAAATCAGGAAAATATTGACCGTCGTAAAATACTTCTTTTCCATTTTCATAGAGATCATGAATATTTGGTCCAGCCCAAAAGAAATAATGTGAGTAATTGTCAATGCAGCCTCTTAAATGTCCAAAGGAATAATCAAAGCCCTGAGCATTAGGAGACGTTTCTGCACTCATACCTAAATGCCATTTACCAATATGACCTGTTTTATAGCCTTGGTCTTTAAATAGTTCAGCTAGTGTATATTGGTTGTTAGGCATCCCATGAGACCCCGGGACGTGAGAAGTATTACTATTAACTCCTGCATTTTGTGGATACTTTCCTGTGAGTAAAGCAGCTCTTGATGGGGCACAAACTGGAGCTGCGACATAAGCTTGGGTAAAACGTGTCCCTTCTTTAGCTAATTTATCAATATTTGGACTGTAAATATCTGTGGCTCCATAACTTCCTAAATCAACAGCTCCTTGATCATCGGTATAGATGATAATAACATTGGGTTTTGATTTGGTTTGTGCAAAACATGGCATACAAATTAATATGAGAAGTATATTAATCCATTTTTTTGTCAAAGGAGGCCTTAAATTGTATTTCATTTACTTTTTAATGTTTACTAAATATAAATGAAATAATAAACTAACCTTATGTTTTTTAGACTAATAACATTGTATACACTATAAATAGTATTAAAATTTTTAATTGGCAGATTTTGGTGAGACCTTTTCTAGATTGTAGTACTATAATAAAATAGATTGTCTTAACGAAGCATATGTAATTTTATCAGATACCAATTGAGTGCATAAAATGAGAGTATGACACCATAATCCTTAGATGTTTTAGAAGATGTATTTCTAAACTTCATTTACCATATGTCGTTTATTGTTGTGAAATAAGCACAATTATTTTTAATTATTATGAAAACTGCATCTAAATGCAATCAAGAGTAGTAGAATTACATGAAATATATATTTTCTTTTAACTTTTTATAAATACAAAAGTTAAAAGTGTAAATATTTTATTTTTAAAGCCTAACAACTCAAACGTTTTCGTGAAAAACCCTGTAATAGGTTTGAGTGTTTACTGATAATTGTCAGTTTTATAATTAGTCGCAGTATTTACTTTTGAAAGTATAAAACAAACATGATTTTTTTTCAAAATATTAATAAAATAAAACAATGGAAGTAAAACAATTTAAATACGGAATTTGGACTGAGAAAGTCGATATAAGAGATTTTGTTATTAATAATATTACTCCTTATCACGGAACGGCAGGTTTTTTGGTTGGTCCAAGTACAAGAACTCAGAAATTATGGGAAATTTGTAAAGAAGCTACTAAAGAAGAGCGACGAAGTAATGGAGTACGCTCAATCGATACTGAAACAGTTTCGACTGTTAGTGCCTTTAATGCTGGATATATTGACAGAGAAAATGAAGTGATTGTAGGGTTGCAAACGGATGAGTTGTTAAAACGAACTATGAAACCTTTTGGAGGTTTTAAAGTGGTTCAAAAAGCATTATCAGAACATGGGGTAAAACCTAATGATGCATTAACAGAGTTATTTTCTAAATATGTTAAAACACATAATGATGGTGTTTTTGATGCCTATACAAAGGAAATTAAGAAATACCGTTCATTGGGTTTTTTAACAGGATTGCCAGATAATTATGCCAGAGGTAGAATTATTGGTGATTATCGTCGTGTAGCCTTATATGGAGTTGACTTCTTAATTAAATCTAAACAGGTAGATTTAGATAAGATTGAAGGTCCTATGAGTGATGCTGTTATTCGTTTACGTGAAGAAGTTTCTGAGCAAATAAGAGCATTGAAAGAAATGATTGTATTAGGTGCTAAATATGATTTAGACTTAAGTCGTCCTGCTGAAAATGCAAGAGAAGCAGTACAATGGACGTACATGGCTTACTTAGCTGCCGTAAAGGAACAAGATGGCGCAGCCATGTCTTTGGGTAATGTGTCTACATTTTTAGATGTTTTTATTGAAAATGATTTACAAGAAGGTCTTATTACTGAGGAAGAAGCTCAGGAATATATAGATCAGTTTGTTATGAAACTTCGTATGGTGCGCCATTTAAGAATGAGTGCTTATGATGAAATATTCGCAGGAGACCCAACTTGGGTAACAGAAGCTATTGGAGGTATGTTTGATGATGGAAGAACTAAGGTAACTAAAACCTCTTTCCGTTTCTTGAATACCTTATATAACTTAGGACCTTCGCCAGAACCTAATATGACCATCCTTTGGTCTGAAGACCTGCCACAAAACTTCAAAGATTACTGTGCTAAAGTATCAATAGACACATCATCAATTCAATTTGAAAATGATGCTCTAATGAGAAAAAGCAGAGGTTCTGATGATTACGGAATTGCTTGTTGTGTTTCTCATCAGTCATTAGGAAAATCAATCCAATTCTTTGGTGCACGTACCAACCTAGCTAAAACATTATTATTAGCTATTAATGGTGGGCGTTGTGAAATAACAGGAACTCAAATGGTTGATGGTATTGAAGCTTGCGACTGTGGTGAATATTTAGATTTTGATAATGTCATGGCTAACTTTAAAATAGCTATGAAAGATGTCGCGCGTGTTTATAATGACTCTATGAACATTATTCACTACATGCATGACAAATACTATTACGAAAAAGCTCAAATGGCATTAATCGATACGAATCCAAGTATTAATATTGCTTACGGTATAGCAGGTTTATCAATTGTAGCAGACTCACTTTCGGCAATTAAATACGCTAAAGTAAAACCAATAAGAAATGAAGAAGGTTTAACGGTAGATTTTAAAATTGAAGGTGACTTCCCATGCTATGGTAATGATGATGATAGAGTGGATGTTTTAGCCGCAAATGCTGTTGCCAATTTTAATGATGAATTGAAGCAATTAGCGGTTTATAAAAATGCGGAACCCACAATGTCTGTATTAACAATCACATCGAATGTAGCCTATGGAAAGAAAACTGGAGCGACGCCAGATGGTAGAGCAAAAGGGATTCCATTTGCACCAGGGGCTAATCCAATGCACGGTCGTGATTCTCAAGGAGCCATTGCATCATTAAACTCAGTTGCTAAAATTGATTATAAAGATTCTCAAGATGGTATTTCAAATACCTTCTCAATAGTACCTAAATCTTTAGGAGCAAATGATGAAGACAGAATAGAAAATTTAGCAACCATTTTAGACGGTTATTTCTCTAGAAACGCACAACATATTAATGTCAATGTATTAAACAAGGAAACATTGATTGATGCTATGGAGCACCCAGAGGAATACCCACAATTAACAATTCGTGTTTCTGGTTACGCTGTTAATTTTGTAAGATTAACAAAAGAGCAGCAATTAGAAGTGATCACACGTTCTTTCCACGAATCCATGTAGTTTTATTAATACTTTGAGTATCTGCAAAAGAAGTATCATGCTTCTTTTGTGGATACTAATTTAAAAAACACCTTATCAAAACAGAAGAAAACATATTAAGAGTACACTCTATTGAGTCCTTTGGAACACACGACGGTCCAGGAGTTCGTTTGGTTATATTCTTACAGGGATGTAAATTGAAATGTCTGTATTGCCATAATCCAGATACTATTAAAACTTCTGGAGGCACCTTGTATCATATTGAAGAGTTAGTAGATATCTCCCTGAAAATGAAGCCATATTTTGGTAAAAAAGGTGGGGTAACAGTATCGGGAGGAGAACCTTTATTACAGTCTAAAGAATTAATTCCTTTTTTTAAAAGACTCAAAGAGGAAGGTATTCATACCAATATTGATACTAATGGTAGAATATTAAATCATTTCACGAAAAAATTGTTGGACGATTATGCAGATTTAGTCATGTTAGATATAAAGCACATGACTGAAGAAGGCTATGAAGCTTTAACGGGGATGCGTAATAATGAAACTGCTTTTACTTTTGCTAAACATAGAGAAGCATCAGGAAAAAAAATGTGGTTGAGGTATGTGTTAATACCAGAGATTACGAATAGGCCTGAACTTTTACACCAAATGGGCGCATATTTTAAAGATTACAAAACTATTGAAAAAATTGAGCTTCAGCCATATCATAAGCTAGGTATCCATAAATGGGAAGCTTTAGGTTGGGATTATCAGTTAAAACATGCACGTGAAAATACAGAGGAAGAAATAGAGACAGCGGTTGGGATTTTAAAGAACTATTTTAAAGAAGTTAAAATAAATTAAAAAGTGTCGTATAGTCAACGCTTAAATTATAAATATTATGCAAACACAAAAACTTAAAAACCGTTGGTTAATAGCTGCTTCAGCCGTTGGAATACACATTTCAATAGGATCTGTATATGCATATTCGGTAATGACCAATCCAGTTAAAGATATTTTTGATGTTGATGGAAGTGTTATAAAATGGGCATTTAAAATTGCTATTTTGTTATTGGGGCTATCGGCAGCATTTTTAGGTAGATGGGTAGAAAAAGTAGGGCCAAAGATAAGCGGCACAACAGCTGGATTATTTTATGGTATTGGTATTTTAGGTTCAGGGTTAGCTGTACAGTTAGAATCTTTAACGCTGTTTTATTTATGTTACGGTGTTATTGGGGGTATTGGGTTAGGATTAGGTTATATTACACCAGTGAGTACATTAGTTAAGTGGTTTCCAGACAGACGTGGCTTAGCAACAGGAATGGCTATTATGGGATTTGGTTTTGCTGCTTTAATTTTCGGACCAGTCATGCAATCGCTTTTTGATGCCGTCGGTGTGTCAAATGCCTTTTACATTTTAGGATCTATATACATGCTATTGATATTGTCTTCTGCAAGATACATTGAAAAACCACCAGAAGGTTATATGCCAGATGGCTTTAAACTGGGAGAAGGTAAAAAGATAAAAGCAGATATTTCTAATATTGATGCGAATGCTTCGCTAAAGACTTCACGTTTTTATTACATCTGGATTATGATGTTTATTAATATAGCTTGTGGTATTGCCATTATATCTGCAGCGAGCCCAATGATGCAGGAAAAGCTAAATTATACGCCTATGGAGGCTGCGGCAATAGTTGGCTTAATTGGTGTGTTTAATGGCTTAGGTAGAATCATGTGGTCTAGCCTTTCAGATTATTTAGGAAGAGCAAATACGTATATTATATTCTTTGCTTTTCAAATTTTGGCCTTCTTTTTCTTGCCAAAAATTTCAATGGAACTAACTTTTCTAGTGGTTCTATTTACAGTGATCACTATGTATGGAGGTGGCTTTGCAACCTTACCTGCATTCTTAGGCGATTTGTTTGGAACCAAGCAATTAGGAGCTATACATGGTATGGTGTTGGCAGCTTGGGGATTAGCAGGTGTTGTAGGCCCTACAATTTACGATGTAGTTAAAAATGCCACAGGATCGTTAGATACTACTTTGGAAGTTTTTGCTGGCTTATTCGTTATCGCATTAATTGTGTCTTTATTAATGAAGCGAACAGTAAATCAAGCTTATAAAAAAATAGATAAAAAGTTAAATTTTGTTTAATATTTAATTATTTTATGTCTTAGTCAGGAAAGCTCTTTCAATGTATTTGAAAGGGCTTTTTTATTTTACATTAGATCTTCAAATTTTCAAGTTGAAAAGGTAAACCCTGTATTTTTGAAATTCATTTTGATAAAAAGGATTTTATAAGTAGAATATTTACCTCTTTTTGAGCGTAAGATGCTTATAATATGATTTTTATCATGATATTTTTTTCTTTAAATAGTTACTTTTAGTAGACTTTTTTATAACGAGAAATTAAACAATTATTATTATGGAAATACTTGAAAGTGTAAAGACTCGGGTTTTCAAATTTGGAAACAAAACCGCCGATGGAAATAGTAAAATGAAAAACCTCTTGGGAGGTAAAGGAGCAAATTTAGCAGAAATGAGCTCGATAGGAATACCAGTTCCGCCGGGGTTTACTATTACTACAGAAGTTTGTACAGAGTATAATTTATTAGGGCAAGAAGCCGTTGTGGAATTAATTAAGGATGAAGTAGAAGCTTCTATAGCTAATATTGAAACTCAAATGGGAACCGTTTTTGGAGATAAAGATAACCCTCTGTTAGTATCTGTACGCTCTGGAGCTCGAGTATCTATGCCAGGGATGATGGATACTGTTCTTAATTTAGGTATGAACGATGAGGTTGTACTTGGGTTAGCAAAAAAAACAAATAATGAGCAATTTGCCTGGGATTCTTACCGTCGTTTTATTCAAATGTATGGAGGTGTTGTTTTAGGCATGAAATCAGCTTCAAAAGAAGATATAGATCCTTTTGAAGAGATTATGGAACATCTTAAAGAAAAAAGAGGCATTCAATTAGATACTGAATTTACGATTCAAGATTTACAAGATCTTGTTTACGACTTTAAAGATGCGGTTAAAAAGAGAACTGGTCATGATTTCCCTACTGATCCATGGGATCAACTTTGGGGAGCAATAATAGCTGTATTTAATAGCTGGAATGGTGATAGAGCCGTTTATTACAGAAATATGAACGGTTATCCTGCAGATTGGGGAACAGCTGTAAACGTACAAGCCATGGTTTATGGAAATATGGGAGATAATTCTGGAACAGGTGTCTGTTTTACACGTGATGCAGGAACAGGAGAAAATGTGTTTAATGGTGAATATTTAATTAATGCGCAAGGGGAAGATGTCGTTGCTGGTGTTAGAACACCACTGCAGATCACAAAACTTGGATCACAACGTTGGGCAGAATTAGCTAAAATTGAAGAAACAGATAGAGAAGAAAATTATCCTTCATTGGAAGAATTAATGCCGTCTATTTTTAATGAGTTAAATACCTATCAGGATATTCTGGAAATGCATTATCGCGATATGCAAGATATGGAGTTTACCATTCAAGATGGAAAGCTCTGGATTCTTCAAACAAGAAATGGAAAACGTACTGGTGCAGCTATGGTAAAAATAGCTATGGATTTATTAAAAGAAGGCATGATTAATGAAAAAGAAGCCTTGCTGTTAATAGAACCAAATAAGCTGGATGAATTATTACATCCAATTTTCGATCCAAATGCACTTAAAAGAGCTCATGTGATTGCTCAAGGACTCCCAGCATCTCCCGGAGCAGCTACTGGTAAAATTGTCTTTTTTGCAGATGAAGCAAAGAAATATAAAAGCAGTATTTTGGTGCGAATAGAAACGTCTCCTGAAGATTTAGAAGGTATGAATATTGCTAAAGGTATTTTAACAGCCCGAGGTGGTATGACCTCTCATGCAGCGGTAGTTGCCAGAGGTATGGGTAAATGTTGTATTTCTGGAGCGGGCGCCTTAAAAATTAACTATAAAAAGAGAACACTTACTATTGGAGACCATGAGTATCATGAGGGCGATTGGATTTCACTAAACGGTTCTACAGGTAATATTATTGAAGGAAAAGTAGCAACTATGGAACCTGAATTGAGTGGTGAGTTTGCTGAAGTTATGAAACTAGCCGATAAATATGGAGTCATTAAAGTTAGAACAAATGCTGATAGTCCAAAAGATGCTAAAGTAGCTCGTAGTTTTGGAGCTCAAGGTATTGGTTTAACAAGAACTGAACATATGTTCTTCGAGCTTGACAGAATTAAAGTCATGCGAGAAATGATTCTAGCTGATACTGTAAAAGGTAGAAAACAAGCTTTAGAAGAGCTGTTGCCAATGCAGCGTGCTGATTTTGAAGGTATATTTGAAGCTATGGAAGGACTTTCGGTAACTATTAGATTATTAGATCCACCATTGCATGAATTCGTACCACATCAATTGGCAACCCAAAAAGAACTTGCAGAAGACATGCATATTTCTTTAATGGCTGTTAAAAATAAGGTAGCGGAATTAGAAGAATTTAATCCTATGTTAGGACATAGAGGATGTCGATTGGGTAATACATATCCGGAAATTACTGAAATGCAAACACGAGCAATTATTGAAGCGGCACTTAATCTAAAAGAGCGCGGTATTATTTGCAAGCCTGAAATCATGATTCCATTAGTAGGAACGGTTAAAGAGTTTGAAGTTCAGGAGCATATTATTAGATCTACAGCGAATGCTATTTTTGAAGAACGGAAGAATACGGTTGAGTATTTAGTAGGTACGATGATTGAAGTCCCTAGAGCAGCATTAATGGCAGATTTGATTGCAGAAAAGGCTGATTTCTTCTCCTTTGGAACGAATGATTTAACGCAAATGGCCTTTGGATATTCTCGTGATGATGCTGGTAAATTTTTACCAATTTATATTGAAAAAGGTATCTTAAAAGTAGATCCTTTTGAAGTTTTAGATCAAGAGGGCGTTGGACAGCTAGTCAAGACAGGAACAGAGAGAGGACGTGCTACTAAACCCAACTTAAAAGTTGGTATTTGTGGTGAACATGGAGGCGATCCAAGCTCCATTGAGTTTTTCTATAAAACAGGTATGGACTATGTGAGTTGTTCACCATATAGAGTACCGATTGCGAGATTAGTTTCAGCACAGGCTGCTATTAAGGCAACCCTATAATATTTTTAAAATTACAAAGAGGTCTATAAAATTGTAGACCTCTTTGTTTTTTAGTTTTATTGATTATTTTCAATCCACTTTCTGGCATTAACGAAAGCCTCTAACCAAGGAGATACTTCATCTTGTCTTCCATCAGGATAGTTAGCCCAATTCCATTGGAATGTAGAACGCTCTATATGTGGCATCGTTACTAAATGTCTTCCCGTTTTGTCAGACATCATAGCCGTGTTAAAATCAGATCCATTTGGATTATGCGGATACCCTTCATAGCCATATTTAGCAACAATATGATATTGGTCTTCAGTATATGGTAAATTGAACTTTCCTTCACCATGAGAAATCCAAACGCCTAAAGTACTCCCTGCTAATGTTGAAAGCATCACTGAGTTGTTTTCTTGAATTTTTACAGAAGTAAAAGAACTCTCATGTTTGTGAGAATCATTATGGTGCATCTTTCCATGGATGTCATGTTCTGGGTTTATCTCTTCAAGCTCCATAAACAATTGACACCCATTGCAAATACCAACTGATAATGTATCTTCTCTATCAAAGAAATTTTTAATGGCTTTATTTGCCTTTTCATTATATTTAATAGCACCAGCCCAGCCTTTTGCAGATCCTAATACATCAGAGTTACTAAAACCGCCAACAGCCCCTAAAAACTGAATGTCTTCTAAAGTTTCTCGACCAGAAATTAAATCGGTCATGTGTACATCTTTTACATCAAAACCAGCTAAATACATAGCATTTGCCATTTCACGTTCAGAATTACTGCCTTTTTCACGAAGGATAGCCGCTTTTGGAGCCCCATCCCGACCTTCCCCAAAGGGGAAGGGGAGCTTCCCTGTAAAATGTTTAGGAAATGTATATTGTAAAGGCTGGTTTTTATAATTATTAAACCGGTCTTCTGCTAAGTTGTTTGCCGTTTGTTTTTGATCTAGTAAGAAAGATGTTTTATACCAAACATCTCGTAATCTTGAAACAGTCATGGTAAATACTTCCGTATTATTAATAACACTCAAAGTATCACTCTCCGTAACTTTTCCTATGTTATGAAATTCAATATTGGCATCGTTTAAAATAGATTCAATTGAATGGTCTTTCGCCTGAATAACAATGCCTGAGTTTTCAGAAAACAATAATTTGAACGCATCTTTTTCGTTTAAACTAGATAGATCTAATTCGGCTCCAAGATTTACATCGGCAAAACACAATTCTAAAAGCGTCGTAATTAAACCACCAGAAGCCACATCATGCCCAGCTACAATTTTTTTATCTCTTATTAAATTCTGAATGGTATTGAATACATTTTTAACATATCCAGCATCTTTTACATTAGGGGTTTCATTACCTATTTTATTGACTATTTGCGCAAATGAACTACCTCCCAATTTAAAATTGTCTTGGGATATATTGATATAATATATGTCTCCACTATTCTTGTTGAAAACGGGTTCTACTACTTTGGAAATATCGTTGCAATTTGCCCCTGCAGAAATAATAACAGTCCCTGGAGAAATCACTTCTTCATTTGGATATTTTTGTTTCATCGATAAAGAATCTTTTCCTGTTGGGACATTGATTCCTAAATCGATAGCAAACTCTGAAACAGCTTTTACCGCTTCATACAAACGAGCATCTTCGCCTTCATTTTTACACGGCCACATCCAGTTTGCAGATAATGAAACTGATTGTAATCCATCTTTTAGAGGTGCCCAAATAATATTGGTTAAAGCTTCGGTAATAGAATTTCTACTTCCTGCAACTGGATTGATCAACCCAGAAATAGGGGAGTGACCAATAGAGGTTGCAATACCTTCTTTCCCTTTATAATCCAAAGCCATGACCCCAACATTATTTAAAGGCAATTGTAATGGACCAGCACATTGTTGTTTTGCAACTTTTCCGCCAACACATCTATCTACTTTATTTGTTAACCAGTCTTTACAGGCAACAGCTTCTAGTTGTAAAACCTGGTCTAGGTAATCGTAAAAATTATCAGAACTATAATTGACATCACTATATTTCCTGTCTATAGTTTTATCGATCATTATTGTTTTCGGAGAACTGCCAAACATGTCTTCCATGGCTAAATCCATAGGTTTGTTACCTTTGGTTTTAGATTGAAATGTAAATCTATCATCGCCAGTTACATCCCCAACAGTGTACATTGGTGAGCGCTCTCGGTCTGCAATTTTATGAAGCGTTTCCAAATGTTGTTCTCCAATAACCAATCCCATACGTTCTTGAGATTCGTTACCAATAATTTCTTTATCGGAAAGTGTTGGATCACCAACAGGTAAAGCGTCTAAATCTATTTTTCCACCTGTATCTTCAACGAGTTCAGATAAGCAGTTTAAATGCCCTCCAGCACCATGATCGTGAATAGAAACAATAAAGTTTTCTTCGCTTTCTACCATACCTCGAACGGCATTTGCAGCTCGTTTCTGCATTTCTGGATTAGAACGCTGTACAGCATTTAATTCGATACCAGAAGCAAATTCTCCAGTATCGGCACTAGATACAGCAGCTCCCCCCATACCTATGCGATAATTTTCACCACCAAGAATAACTATTTTATCACCAGTTTGCGGTGTATCTTTTAATGCTTGTTCGTTTTTGCCATAACCAATACCACCGGCTTGCATGATTACTTTGTCAAAACCTATTTTTCTGGCTTCTTCTTCATGCTCAAAAGTTAAAACAGAGCCACAAATAAGTGGTTGCCCAAACTTGTTTCCAAAGTCTGAAGCACCATTGGAGGCTTTTATTAAAATATCCATGGGTGTTTGATATAACCAATCGCGTTCTTCAACACCTTTTTCCCAAGGTCTGTTTTTTTCTAATCGCGAATATGAGGTCATATAAACCGCAGTTCCCGCCAAAGGAATAGAGCCTTTTCCACCTGCTAATCTATCGCGTATCTCACCACCAGAACCAGTAGCAGCTCCGTTAAAAGGTTCTACAGTTGTTGGAAAATTATGAGTTTCCGCTTTAAGTGAAATCACAGAATTGAAATCTTCTGTGGTATAATAATCGGGAATATCAGCACGTTTAGGTGCAAACTGTTCCACTTTTGGGCCTTTTATAAAAGCCACGTTATCTTTATAAGCAGAAACAATATCGTTAGGGTGTTGTTTGGATGTTTCTTTAATTAATTTGAAAAGTGATGTTGGTTTTTCTTCACCATCAATAACAAATGTTCCATTAAAGATTTTATGGCGGCAGTGCTCAGAATTCACTTGAGAAAAACCAAAAACTTCAGAGTCGGTTAATGGTCTCCCTATTTTTTTAGAAACACCTTCAAGATAAATGACTTCTTCATCACTTAGCGATAAACCTTCTTGTTTGTTATACGCAGCAATATTTTCAATATCAAGAATAGGTTCTGGTTGAATATCTATAGTAAAAGAATTTTGATTTAATCCATTGAATTTCTCCGAAATCATAGGATCGAATGCTTTGAAATCTTTAGAAACAGCTTCAAATTCTTCAATTCTAATAATATCAGAAACACCCATATTTTGAGTGATTTCTACAGCATTTGTACTCCAGGGAGTAATCATGGCTGCACGTGGACCAACAAAAAAAGCATCGAGAGATGCTTGTTCTATTTTTGGTTGGTTGCCAAATAACCACACTAATTTTGAAGTGGTTTCAGTTGATAATTCTTTTGTTGTTTGAACAGCAAATACTTTGCTGGTTACGTTTCCAAAGAAATGAATCATTATGTCTTGATTTGTGTGTGTTTAAAGAAAGTGCAAATTTACTTCTTTTTAATCGAATTTCTTGTAAAAATGTAACGAGGAAAATTGAGAGTTATTCACGAGGTTTTAAACATAAGAAATCGCATGGTTTCATAAAAAAAGCAAACCATTTGGTTTGCGTATCTCTCTATATGTTGTAAGCAACTATTTTAAATTGGTAGTGATTTAATCTTGCTTAATGTTTTTTTTGCTAATTCTATTTTTTCAGGGAACAGTTCTTTACCTTTAATATCTTTGGCAATACTAGATATCCTCTCTTTTGTCGCTTTTGACATTGAAAGTACTTTTGTTGCTTTTAATATTTGCTTTTTTCGTTTCATAAATTTATTTACTATACAAATTTAGATCAATTTTTCTTAAAAACCAAAAGTCCAATATATTCATTTTCAGGTGTATACTGTGTTATAGTGGCTTTTTTTTCATTTGTTAACCCAAAAAATAGATACTCTTTACTTAATTCAGTGAAATTTCTATTTATATAGTATCTGTACGTTTTAATCCTTCTGTTAAAATTTTTACAAAGATCTTCACAGTTCTTTTTACAAGCAACTTCACAAAGTTGCTTAAAATCATCTGCACTATCACTACCTTGAACCCAAATAGCTGCATTTTCATTTTCATTAAAGAACTTAGGAATTGTATTTAGAACGGTACTGAATACTTTTCTCATATCTCCATTATTACTATTTGAATTATCGAAAATGTTGCCATTTTCTTCATTATAGTCCCCAAATCCTAAATTATAGACTACTTTTCCATCTCTTTTGGCAACTGGAGTGTATTCAATGGCTTTAATTATTGATTTGTACCCCTTACTTTCAAATAAATATTGAATTTTTCGTGTTTTAGATTTGAGTAATTCGGTTTTATAAGCAGGTATGTTGTTCAATATTTGGGACTTTTATACTCAAAGGTAATACTTTTTGTACGTTTTTTCATTCCTGCGCAGGCAGGAATCTTATAAATTGAAACTGAAAACACAAAAATAGATTCCTGCCTGCGCAGGAATTCAAAAATACTTTTTCAAGATAGTAGACACAGAACCATAATAAGACCTACCAAATAAATTTAAATGAACTAAAAGGTAATACAATTGATAGATTTCTATTCTATTAGAAGTATTCTTGTCTCTTGTAAAATTGGAGTCATATGCATCATAAAAGAATTCATTAAAACCACCAAACAATTTAGTCATGGCAATATCAACTTCATGATGCCCGTAATGAGCAGCAGGATCTATGAGATATGGCACGTCATTTTTAGAAATGATATAATTACCACTCCATAAATCACCATGTAATAAAGCTGGTTTTATGTCTTTAAATAAAGATTTTAGGACATCTTTGATTTTTTGTACAGATGGACACTCCATTTTAGAAAGCAAGTGTTTTTGTTTGGCTAATTCCAGTTGCGGTAATAAGCGTTCAGTCGTATAAAAATCTATCCAAGTTTTATTTGGTTTATTACTTTGGGGTAAACTACCAATAAAATTATCTTGATCTAAACCAAATTTTTCAGATGTGTATTTATGTAGTTGAGCTAGTTGATGCCCTAAGTTTTTAAAATCATTAGACGAAGGCGATTTATTTTCAATAAACTCCATTAAGAGAAAAGCACTATTTTGAAAGGTGTCAGAAGCTAGAACTCTAGGTGTTTTTATGGTATTTGTTTCTCCAATCAATTGAAGTCCGTATACTTCAGCTTGAAATATCTTTGCGGCATTTATAGCCTCATTTAATTTTAAAAAATAAGAATTATTTGAAGTTTCAATTCGATAAGCATTTGAAATATCACCACCATGAAGAGGGGAGACTCTAGTAATAGATTCTTTAAGAATGCTTGAAAGATGTATTTTTAAATCATTGTTCATTATAAAAAGTTTAAACTACTTCTATTTAAAAATAGTAAAGACTTATGGAAAACTTTATTTTTTTCGTTGATAATGACTTTGAACAATCTGATCTAAAAACACTTCTGTTTTAACATGATCAAACACTAGTGATTTTGGGAGTATATCAAATAATGGAATACCATCTCCCAATACAATTGGAATGGTTGAAATTCTAAGTTCATCAATTAAATCGGCTTTAAGAAAATTTTGAACTGTTTTTCCTCCATCAATATATAAATTGTTAAACCCTTTGTTGTGAATGAGGTTTAAAATATTTTTTTCATTGCCTTTTAGTAAGGTTACTTTTTCTTTAAGTGTTTCAGGGATTTTGCTCAAAGAATAACTTAAGACAAATACATGTTTTTTATAGGGCCAATCAATATCAAAACTAAGAACTGATTCGAATGTTGTTTTCCCCATTACAATCGCATCTATTTCTTCCATTAAGTCATAATAGCCCATACCATTTTGTTCTGGGTTTGGAATCATATCTAGCCAATCCAATTCGCCATTTTTTCCAGCAATAAAACCGTCTAAGCTTTTGCCAATAAACACGATGTTCTTATATGTCATTTTGATGTTGGGTTTTTTCAGTATAAGACCATAAAAATAGAAGATTCTGAAAATAGATTCAGAATTATAAACGAAAAGTTATTAACCCTTCCTCTCCAAAAGCGCCATGTAAAATCCATCAAACCCAGATTTATGGGCCAATACTTTATTATCTTTAATAAGTGTGAAATTAGCACCAGCTTCAGATTTTAAGAAGGTTTTTACTTGTTCTTGATTTTCAGATGGTAATACAGAACACGTAGCATATACTAATTGACCACCAGCTTTTACCATTCTGGAATATTGCTGTAAAATGTCTTGTTGTGTTTTCTTTATTTTTTTAATGAAATCTGGTTGTAATTTCCATTTAGCATCCGGATTGCGACGTAATACCCCAAGCCCAGAGCAGGGAGCATCAATTAATACACGATCAGCTTTATCATAAAGTTTTTTAATCACTTTAGTAGATTCAATAACACGATTTTCAATATTATGAGCTCCATTTCGTTTTGCACGACGCTTTAATTCGTTTAATTTATTACCATAAATGTCCATAGCAATAACCTGACCTTTGTTTTCCATCAAAGAAGCCATGTGAAGTGTTTTTCCACCTGCACCGGCACAAGTATCAACGACACGCATTCCAGGTTTTACATTTAAAAACTCCGCCACTAATTGCGATGAAGCATCTTGAACTTCAAAAAATCCTTTTTTAAAAGCGTCGGTGCTAAATACGTTGGTACGTTCTTTAAGTTTTAAAGCACTGGGATAATTTGGAATGAATTCTGTTTCTATGTTTAAATCAAATAACTCAGCTTGTAATTTCTCTTTGGTAGTTTTAAGCGTATTTACCCTTAGTATAACATCGGCTTGTTGGTTTAAAGCTTCAATTTCTTTGGTCCAAACCGTATTTCCTAACTCCTTTTCACCAATAGCATCCATCCAATCAGGGATAGACTCTTTAAATTTTCTAATTTTAGAAAGCTCATCAAAACGCCCTTTTATTTTACGGGATGGAGTCCCTTCAAAATACTTCCAATCGGGTAATTTTATACCTTTTAATGTTGCCCAAACAGCAAACATCCGCCATAAGTTATCTCTGTCAAAAGGTTCTTTTACTTCAGCAATTTCGGCATACAAGCGTTTCCAACGTACTATGTCGTAAGTGGTTTCAGCAACAAAGGCTCTATCTCTAGCCCCCCAACGTTTATCTCGTTTTAATAGTTGTTGAATGACTTTATCGGCATATTTGCCTTCATTAAAAATTAGGGTCAGTCCGTCTATAACAGAAAAGCAAAGGTTTCTATGTAATCGCATTTTTCAGTTCTCAGTGTTCAGTATTCAGTAAGCAGTTATGAAGGCTAAACTAAAATAGAACAATTTTAAATTATTAAGGCTGCAAAGTTACGTTTAATTCAGCAATTAATTTCCTAATTTGCACGTATTAAAAGACACACTTGACAGAGCAAAATTTTATTAATGATCTAAATGCTGGAAAACAATATGCTTACAGTAAGCTAATTGATGATTTTCAGGATAAAGTATTTGCTACCTGTATATCATTTGTGCCCAATAAAGAAGATGCCGAAGATATTGCTCAGGATGTTTTTGTTGAGGTTTTTAATTCGATTGGTAAATTTAAAGGCTATTCTAAACTATCAACTTGGATCTATCGTATTGCAACCAATAAATGTTTAGAGTTTATAAGAAAAAAGAATACTAAAAAACGCTTTGCCTTTTTGCAGTCTATAATGGGTAACGATATGCCTATGGATAAAAGCAAATACTTTACTGAGATGAACCATCCAGGGATTATTTTAGAAAATAAGGAAAAAAGTGAAACATTGTTTCTTGCCATAAATCAATTGTCGGAGGTGCAAAGAACCGTATTTACACTTAGTAAGATAGATGGGATGAGTAACAAAGAAATAGGAGAAATTATTAATAAAAGTGTGTCTTCGGTAGAATCTTTAATGTTTAGAGCGAAGAAAAATTTACAAGGATTATTAGAGCGTTTTTATAAAAATCAAAACTAACGCAAGCTTTTATAAATTATTGCATCTAACAATATATAACATGGAAATAAATAAAAACATAAAGAATAAGGTTGACGATACTTTAAATGCTATGGATGGTACCGAAGCCGTAAAAATATCTCCTTTTTTTAAGGATAGAACCATGCAGAAGTTGTTTGTTGAAAAAGGAGAAGAGCCATTAATCTGGTCTTGGTTTTCTCCTAGGTTACAATTGGCAGCTTTAGTCTGTGTTATTGTTTTGAATGTGTTAGCGTTTGTGCAGCTAAATTCTAACGAATATGATAATAATATTAATGAGTTTACAGAAACATATGGACTGTCTTCGGGTTTGGATACATCATTGTTTAATTAAATAAAGCATTATGAAAAAAAACTTACTCTTATACATATTGTTAGTATTTTTAATAGTAGTTAATGGTTTTTTTCTATTTAATTATTTAGGGAGTTCTGATAAAATAGAAAACAGAAATAGGTCTAATGGTCCTGCTGATTTTATTGTTAAAGAATTAAACTTTGATGGAGATCAAATGTTGGAATTTGAAAGGGTTAACAGAGAGCATCATCATAAAATGAGGCGTATTAGTAGAAATATTAAACAATTAAAAGATGCTTTGTTTAATAGGATATCTGATGTTTCATTAAATGAGAACTCCATAGATTCTATAACGACTTTAATTGGCGAAAAAGAAAAAGAAAAGGATATGGAAGTTTTTTATCATTTTAAAGATATTCAAGAATTGTGTAATGATAAACAAAAAGAAAAGTTAAAAAAAATCATTAATGACGCACTTCATAAGAGAGGTAAAAAAGAACAAAGACCTCCTTTAAGAAATGGTAATGGCGAACATAGACCACCGCCACCGAAACATTAATGATGTATGAACTTATAAGACTCTCAGGCAATGAGAGTCTTTTTTTTGAAAAAAAATAAAATATTACGCAAGGTTTTAAAAAGAAACGCATCTAAAAAGGTAAATCTCAAAATAAATCAATGAAAATTAAAAGAAGGGCCTTAATCATTAGTATTTCATTTTTTACAATAGTGTTGCTTATCATGAATATTATAATTATTTATTCGTCGTATAAAGAACATAATGGAGAGAGTATATTAGATAAAGGTCGTCTTTATAGATTGCCTAACTAAAGATTAAGAGTAAAATTAAGCATATACCTTAACGCGGTATTATTTGAGCTGATTAATTAAACCTTATATTATTAATACGAGTCTAAAATAAAATTGAAACTTATGAAAAATTTAAAAAGCCTATTAATTCTACCTTTATTAGTTACTATTATTTTTATAGCATGTTCCAATGGAGATGATTCGACTATCATGGCAGAAGAAGAACCAGCCGATACAGATTATGATATAAGTGCTATTCTTTCAAAATTTGAAGGTACTGGGTTGTCTTATGCTGTAAATGGAAACTCTGTGACATTTACAACACAAGATTTGCCCAATCACACAAGTCCATATTGGCCAACAAATAACCCATTATATGAAGCTTATAATGGTACAAATTCAAGTTGGAATCAAAACCCAAATGAAATTAGCGAGCAAAATATAGTCTTTACAATGTCGCTAAATCCAGCGGAGGCTTCAAATAAGCAAGCAACAGGTTTAGGCCCCATAGGTATTTCAAGAAATGGTGTGGTATTTTTTAATCAGTACGCCGGACCAGATCAGCCATTAACAAATGAGATTGATTCATTTGACCAATGGTTGGGACACCCGCAACGTACAGGACAATATCATTATCATATTGAACCTACCTATTTGACACAGCAGTTTGGAGAAGATGCCTTTTTAGGGCTTTTAGCTGATGGATTTCCTGTCTATGGCCCCCTTGAAGATGGGGAAACGATTACTAATGATGATTTAGATATCTATCATGGGCATACATCAGCTACTGCAGATTTCCCTGATGGTATCTATCATTACCACGTTACAAGTCAAGACCCATATATTAACGGGAATGGTTATTTTGGAACCCCAGGAAATATTTCAAATTAGGTGTTAAGTAAATTAGGGTGTATAATTTTTTTGGTTGGAGCTTTGTATGCCTGCGATACCATAAACTCAATGGGGATTATTGAAGCATCAGACTCTAATTTAAAGCTTGATAATGGTGTTTTATTATATAAAAAAGCACCATTTACTGGGAATTTGCAAACGTATTATATTGACAAAAATTTAAAATCTGATATTGAATATGTGGACGGTAGAAAAGAAGGTTACGAAAAACATTGGTTTAAAAATGGCTCAAATTCAATAGAACGTTATTATACAAAGGGATATAAATCTGGAATTCATAAAGCTTGGTGGAATGATACCATTCTTAAGTTTGAATATCATTTTAATGAAAAGGGCCAATATCATGGTATTGTTAAAGAATGGTATAAAACCAAGCAATTGTATAAAGATTTTAACTATTTAAATGGAAAAGAAGTTGGTCGTCAACGCCTTTGGAAATCTGACGGTACTATGAAAGCAAATTACGAAGTAGTTAATGGGGATAGATTTGGATTAATAGGTTTGAAAAAATGTTATACAGTGACAACAAATAGCGACGAAGTTAAATGAGGTATTCTATTTTAGTAGTATTAGCTTTTATTATGATATCCTGTAAAGATAAACATGCGGATAGTAATGAGGTAGTACGATTACCCTATTTTAACAGTGCAGACTTTACTCCCGAATGGGGTAAAGCAACGCATAAAATTCCAGCGTTTTCTTTTACAAATCAAAATGGAGAGACTGTTACTAATAAAACTTATAGGAACAAGATTTATATAGCCGATTTCTTTTTTACTAGCTGTCCTGGCATTTGTCCAAAACTTACCAAAAATATGGGTAATCTTCAGGAGGCGTACAAAAATGATAAGGATATTATGTTACTCTCACATACGGTCATGCCTTGGAAAGATTCGATTCCGGTTTTAAAAGACTATGCTACAAAGAATCATATAAATGTTGTAAAGTGGCATTTAGTAACGGGCGATAAAGATGCACTTTATAATATTGCAAGAACGGGTTATTTTGCTGATGAAGATTTTATAAAAACACAAGATGAAAGTGATTTTATACACACCGAAAATTTTATTTTAATAGATAAACAAGGGGCTATACGAGGTGTCTATAATGGCACTTTAGAAATTGATGTAGATCGTTTAAAACGGCATATAGAGATTTTGAAGAAAGAAACTTATTAAAAAACTCTTATCGCGATGACTTCAAGAAATATTCCATAAGGCTTTACGGGTTTATGCCGTTTCTTATCTCGATATGTGTTGTACATAAAGAACTGGTATTAAATACAAATATTTGATTGATAATTATTTTATTGTAAAGTTTCGTGATTCTTCATGAAGCTTTTTTATTTTTATAGAAATTTAAATTTTATGAAACATGCATAGCTAAAAGTTCGATACCCAAGAACTATGATTATTATGTTACGTGACAAATAAAAAACAATAGATATAAACACATGAAAAAAGTATCTGTATTATTAATAGCAATGATTGTCTTTTTAGGGTTTAAAAAGAGTCATTTATTTGAGTCTCGAAAAATTAATAGTGTTGAAATAAAAACGATTATAAAAGACTCGCTATTAAATGTAAGAGCTTTAGAAATAATTGAAAACACAAACTTTTTTGCTTTTTTAGATTCTAATGGAAACATGGGAGCTGTATCAATGGACGAAAGTGAAAACGCTGAAAGAAGTGTAACGTATCCTGTTAAGGTTAAGAGTGATTCGGTTACGCCTAATTTTAGGGCTTTAGCTGGAAACAGTAAGCATGGATATGGCTTAAGTATAGGTTCTCCTGCTTTATTGTTTAAACTAGATATGGGAAAAGATACCATTGTATATCGAGAAGATCATCCTAAAGCTTTTTACGATTCTATAGATTTTTGGAATGCCAAAGAAGGCATTGCCATTGGAGATCCTACTGATAATTGTATGAGTATCATCATTACACGGGACGGCGGACAAACATGGAACAAATTATCATGTGATTCTTTACCAAAAGCAAAAGAAGGGGAAGCCGCTTTTGCTGCCAGTGATACTAATATTGCTATCGTTGGGGATAATACTTGGGTTGCTACAGGAGGAAAATCAAGTAGGATTTTATATTCACCCGATAAAGGAAAAACTTGGGAGGTTTATAATACCCCCATAGTTCAAGGTTTAGAAACAACAGGCATGTATTCTGTTGATTTTTATGATGCCCTTAACGGTTTTGCTATTGGTGGCGATTATACAAAACCAAATGATAATTCGGCCAATAAAATAAAAACAGTTGATGGCGGTAAAACTTGGGAGTTGGTTGCTCAAAATGAAAACCCAGGCTATAGAAGTTGTGTACAATATATCCCAAATAGAGCAGGGAAGGAGCTAGTTGCTATTGGGTTTAAAGGGATTGATTATAGTAACGATTCTGGGAATTCGTGGAAACATTTAAGTGATGAAGGGTTCTATACTATTCGATTTTTAAATGACTCGATTGCTTATGCAGCAGGCGCAGGAAGAATATCTAAATTAACTTTTAGAGAATAGAAGAGATTCTCTAAAAAGTCTAAATTCAGTGTCATTGCGAGGCATGAAGCAATCTGTAAAACACTGAAAACCGGCAAAAAATTGCCTCACTTTATTCGCAATGACGGCAACTTTAATTTTTTAGATAGCTTTTTTATTTTCCACCTCTTTTTTGATACCCTTTGTTTTTAAAACGTTCTAACATTTTTCTTTTAAAATCATCTTCTGCCATTTTTAATAAAATTACTTTTTTCGGAGGTATGATTTTTAACAATTTAGTAGACAACTCCATACGCTGTTCATGGAGTGTACTTTCAGCTTTATTTAATTTAGTAATTAAATCTTTGGCTCTTTTATCTGTTAATGTATTAATATTTCTTCTAATTTCATGGCGGATACTTCTAATATCTTCATGCCTTATTTTAGAAGTGACATTATAGTAGTTGTTATAAATTGGCCAGAATTTCTGAGCTTCTTGCTCAGTTAAATCTAATTTTTCTGTAATAAATGAGATTTTAAGCGTTTTTATTTTCTCTCTATTTTGCTGAGCTAAAATATTTAGCGAAAAGAAAAATAGTAATATGGGGAATATGATTTTTTTCATGTGTCTATGCTTTATTCAATAATGATATCTTCTACATCAATATTATCTAATATATAGATTTCTACGGTTTCTTCTTCTACTTGATAATCTATAAAGTTTTCTTCTAACAAGTCTTCTTCAGATAGGAGTGCTGCAATTTCATAGGAACCAATATTTTCATTCATAATATAGTTTTCAACTGTTTCAAAATCTAAAGAGTTAAAAGTTGGTTTATTCTCAAAAATTGAAAGATTGAATAAAAGTAATACAGTTGCAGCAATACCAGATATATAAATTAGCGTTCTTTTTCTAAATAAAGGGATGACTTTTGTAGATGTCTTTGTTGAAACTTTGTCTATAATGGCATTTTCCAAAGTGTTAAAATAGTCTTCAGGCAATTTAAAACCAGAGTTGCTTGACATTTTTTTAAGTTTTATATCACTTAAAATAACATCTTCTAAGGCGTTAAAATAATCATCTGGAACTTTAAATCCAGTTTCTTCAATGTTATGTAGTTTATTATGTTTCATTATCTTATTAATAAGACTTGTGATTTTAATAAAGGTTTAATCTTTAGTTAAATACGCTTCAATTTTCTTAACAGCGATATGGTAGGATGCTTTTAACGCACCTTCACTAGTTTCTAGAATATCAGACATATCTTTATACTTTATGTCTTCAAAATATTTCATATTAAACACTAACTGTTGTTTTTCCGGTAATGTAGCAATAGCTTTTTGTAATTTTAGTTGAATAGTGTCACCTTCAAAATAGACATCTGATGTTAAATTGTTTATTGCTAATTGTTGCATTTCTTCATTTGTAACTTGTAATCGCTTAGCATTTTTATTGATAAATGTGATTGATTCATTAGTGGCAATCCGGTATAACCACGAAAACAATTTACTATCCCCTTTAAAGTTATGAATGTTTTTATAAACTTTGATAAAAGTATTTTGGAGTACATCATCGGTATCATCATGCGACTTTACGATATTACGAATGTGCCAATACAAACGTTCTTTGTAAAGCGTAATGAGTGCTCTAAAAGCTTTGTCCTTTTGATTTTCTGACTTTAATTGTTCTAATAGTTGTGTTTCGTCGATCACAAAAACTGTTTAGTCTTTAGACTAATAAATATACAGAAAGTTTAAACTTTATTTTTTGATTTTATTACAAAATTGTAATATTTTGATAATCAATATATTGTATTAAAAAACATCGATTAAATGTATAAAAACAACGATTAAATACATTTTCTCTTGGTTTAACCCGTTTTTTGTTTTATGTTTGTATCAGAAACCTACTTATGTTGTTAGTCGTCCCCAAGTCTACCAACGAACAAAAAAAGGATAGAAACCCAAATCTCTATCCTTTTTTTATTAGTGAAACTCAATTTTGAAAAGCTGCGAAGCAATATATTCAAAATTGTAAGTTGAACTAATTCCGCTTTTTGAGCGGAATCTTGCGTTTAAGTCCCTCTAATACTTAAGAATTTTTAAAACCATTTTTTATATAATGTCTTGTGAGTTTGCTCCAAGGTAGTTTAGTTTCTTTTTAGTAGTTATTATATTATCCAAAACTTTGCATCTCTACTAGTTTGTAGTAAACGCCTTTTTTACTAATAAGATCTTGGTGCTTGCCTTGTTCTACAATCTCCCCTTTCTTAAGAACTATTATTTCATCTGCATTTTGAATAGTAGATAATCTATGAGCAATAACAATAGAAGTTCTGTTTTTCATCATGTTTTCTAAAGCCACTTGTACAAGTCGCTCGCTTTCAGTATCAAGAGCCGAGGTTGCTTCGTCTAAAACCATAACAGGAGGACTTTTAAGAACTGCCCGAGCAATACTTAACCGTTGTTTTTGACCGCCAGAAAGCTTATTCCCGGCATCTCCAATATTCGTGTTAATGTGTTCTGGTAAATCTTGAACAAATTCCCAGGCATTGGCTATTTTTAAAGCTTCAATTATTTGTTCATCCGTAGCTTCGTCATTACCCAATTTCATATTGTTTTTAATACTATCATTAAAAAGAATGGCGTCCTGAGTTACAATACCTAATTGAGCACGTAAAGAGCTTATCGTTAAATCACGAATATCTAAACCATCAATTAAGATTTGACCTTTATTTACATCATAAAAACGTGTAATTAAATTAGCGATAGTTGATTTTCCACTACCCGATTGTCCAACTAGTGCTACTGTTTTACCTTTGGGAATGGCTAGCGAAAAGTTTTTTAATACATATTCGTTTTCATATTTAAATGAAATATTATCAAATACAATATTGGTATCAAATCCTTTTTTATCAATGGCACCTTCTTTGTCTTTTAAAGGATTTTCAGTATCAATAATTTCCTGTATCCTTTCTGCTGCTGCACCACCTTTTTTTATGTTATACAAACCTCTTGAAATGGCTTTTGCAGGCGTTAGTACATTATAAGATAATCCCATATATACAATAAACATACTGTCATCTAGATTCGTAGAAGTGCCGCTTAATACAAGGTTTCCTCCATACCATAAAATAACTGCTATGATACAAATACCTAGAAACTCACTAGTTGGAGATGCCAGGTTTTGACGATTGAGTAATTTATTCGAAAAGTGATAAAAACGTGAGGTAGATTCTTGAAACCTGTCGTTGAATTTTTCTTCTGCGTTAAATCCTTTTATAATGCGTAACCCCGTTAAGGTTTCTTCTAATGTGGAAAGAAAAGTACCTTGTTCTTTTTGTACACGGTCTGATTTTCTTTTTAAACTTTTACCAATTTTGGAAATAACAAATCCCATTACTGGAATAAAAATAAACACAAATAGAGTAAGTTGAGGACTTATATAGAGCATAACAGCTATAGTAAAAATAATTGTAAGAGGTTCTCTAACAATAAGCTCTAAAACAGATAAAAAAGAATATTGTAAATCTAAAACATCGGCGGTAACTCTAGCCAGTATATCACCTTTTCTTTTTTCCGAAAAAAAAGAAAGTGGTAACTCTACCGTTTTTCTATAAACTTTATTCCTAAGATCCCTTATAACCCCATTACGTAAGAATACCAGAAAATAGTTTGCGAAATAACCCGAAATATTCTTCAATAAGAATACTGTTAAGATTAAACAAACGACAAAAACCAGTGCTTTTGAACTATCGCCACCTGTAAAATAATCCATTTGAAACGCCAGATATTTTTTAACAAAATCTCCTATTTCCAATAATCCTGACCATTCTGGTTTTACCGTTGGTACATTTTGATTTTTACTAAAAATAACATCCAACATGGGTTTTAAAGCCACAAACGATAATGTACCAAATAGCGCAAAAAAAATGTTACAGATTATATGCCCAATAGCAAAGGATTTATACGGCTTTGCATACCGTAATATATTTAAAAAATGATTCATTAATTAAGTTTCATGTCTTTTAAAATGGCGTCTATTTTTGATTCTAGTTTCGCTTCTGTATCATTAAAAGCATCCACAGATTCTAAATGATCATTTACACTAATGTAGAATTTTATTTTAGGCTCTGTTCCACTTGGTCTCAGCGCTATTTGGCTACCATCTTCTGTATAATAAATTAATACATTCGATTTTGGAATGTCAATAGTGTTTTCTTCACCAGAAATCATGTTTTTGGTAATAGATAATTGATAATCTTCAACTTTTACTACTTTCGATCCATTGACTACGGTTAATGGGTTTTCGCGAGCATCAATCATCATTTGTTTAATTTCTTCAGCACCTTCAATACCTTTTTTAGTTAGAGAAACTAAACGCTCTTTATAGAGCCCATGTTCAACATATAGTTTAATAAGTTCACTATAAAAAGAACTTCCAATAGCTTTAGATTGAGCAGCTATTTCACAAGCTAAAAGTGTTGCCGTTACGGCGTCTTTGTCTCGAACAAAATCACCGACCATAAAACCAAAACTTTCTTCTCCACCACCAATAAAATCGAGTTCGGGAAAATCCTTTATTAATTTAGCAATCCATTTAAAACCTGTTAAAACAATTTTGCTATCTACTTTATAAGCTTCAGCAAGTTTATTCAACATAGGTGTAGATACTATGGTGGAGGCAATAAATTCTTTTCCTTTAATTTTCCCTTCAGATTTCCATTGTTTTAGCAGGAAATCAGTCATCATCAACATGGTTTGGTTTCCGTTAAGTAGCTGTAATTTATTTTCAGAATTGCGAACTGCAACACCCAATCTATCACAATCGGGATCTGTTCCTATAACAATATCACCATTTACTTTGTCAGCAAGTTCTAATGCCATTTTTAATGCTGCGGGTTCTTCCGGGTTTGGTGATGCTACCGTTGGGAAATCACCATCAGGAGCTTCTTGTTCCTTTACGATATGAACATTTTTGTACCCAGCTCGTTTTAAAGTTTCAGGAACTGCTGTAATCGAAGTACCATGAAGTGATGTAAAAACAATATTTAAATTGTTTTTGGCTTCTTGCGAAACACCACAATTTCCATTTTCTACTGAAGCATTAATAAATACATCATCAACATCTTTTCCTATATAATGAATAAGATCGTTATTAGCTTCAAATTTTATATCGGCATAATCAAGATCATTTATAATTTGTATTACAGCATCATCATGAGGAGGTACTAATTGCCCTCCATCTTGCCAGTACACTTTATATCCATTGTATTCCGGCGGATTATGTGAAGCGGTTAAAACAATACCGCAATGACAGTTTAAATGCTTAACAGCAAAGGACAATTCTGGTGTGGCACGTAAATCTTCAAATAAATAAACTTCAATATTATTGGCCGAAAAGACATCGGCAACAACTTTTGCCAGTGTCTTACTGTTGTGTCTACAATCGTAAGCAATAACGGCTTTTAGGCTCTCATTTGGAAATGACTTACGTAAATAATTGCTCAATCCCTGAGTGCTCTTTCCAAGGGTATATTTGTTTATACGATTGGTTCCAATACCCATGACACCACGCATACCACCGGTTCCGAATTCTAAGTCTTTATAAAAACTTTCTTGAATATCCTTTGGGGTATTTGCAATGCTATCTTTAATGAAAGTTTGTGTCTCATCATCAAAAGTTGGTGTTAACCACGCATTTATTCTATCTAAAATCTTGGGTTCTATATAAATCATATGTCAATTAAATAAGTGCAAAAATAATCAATTAGTCAGATAATATCTTCGTTTTTTCTACCGAACTAAAATTTAACAACGCAAACGTTTTAGTATTTTATAAGGCTTTAGAAGATTGCATTTTAGGGAAAAACAATAATTCTAATTAAAAGTTTAGCTCATTTTTAATAGAATAACGTTTTTTACCTTGTTTGGTACGCAAAATAATTTCACCTAAAAAACCAGCAACAAAAAATTGTGTACCAATGATCATGGTCGAAAGTGCAATATAGAATTGAGGTCGTTGCGTGATAAGCCTGCCTGTTGGATTTAAAAATAATTTATCTATACCCAGATAGAACGAAAACCCAAGGCCTATAGTAAACATAATAAATCCTAAAGCACCGAATAAGTGCATAGGGCGTTTGCCAAAGCGAGATAAGAACCAAATGGTAATTAAATCTAAAAAACCATGAATAAAACGATTCATTCCAAATTTTGTTTCACCATATTTTCTAGCTTGGTGCTGTACTACTTTTTCACCGATTTTTGTAAACCCGGCATTTTTAGATAGTACAGGAATGTAACGATGCATTTCACCGTTGACATCAATATTTTTAACAACGTTTATGCGGTATGCTTTAAGACCGCAATTAAAATCGTTTAATTTTACACCGGAGGTTCTTCTAGCGGCCCAATTAAATAATTTTGATGGTAAATTTTTGGCAATAACAGAATCGTAACGTTTCTTTTTCCATCCGGAAACTAAATCGAAACCATCATTTATAACCATGTTGTAGAGCTCTGGGATTTCATCAGGGTTATCTTGTAAATCCGCATCCATAGTGATTATAACATCTCCTTTTGCTTTTTCAAAACCAGCGTGAAACGCTTGTGATTTTCCGAAGTTTTTAAAAAAACGAATCCCTTTTACATGCTTGTTTTGTGATGCTAATTGAGAAATAATTTGCCAAGAGTTATCTGTACTGCCATCATCAATAAAAATAATTTCATATGAAAAATGATTGGATTGCATAACTTTTGTAATCCAATCATGTAATTCAGTTAAAGATTCTTGTTCGTTTAGTAGTGGTATAACTACAGATATATTCATTTAAATATTTTCTAAATTCAATAATCCAAAAATACTGAATTTATTCTGTGTCTGGATTATTTTTTTTCATTACTGCAGCAACTATTAATCCGATTATGGCAAAGAATACTAAGCTTTGGGCTAGTGATTTAAATTGAGCTCCTAAAGAGAAAGTATCTTGATTCTCGATTTGTTCAACGCTTTCCGCTATCGCTTCAAGGGGAGCATTCATTCCTCGCATAAAATTTTCGGTATTAGTTATTAGGATTTCCTTTGTTTCTATTGCAGCATCAGGATCAATAAAATTAAAAATAATAATTGAGACCAATGTACTAACAATTACTCCAATAGCTACGGTTATAAAGAACGAAGAAAAAGCTTCCTTAAAAGAAAGAAACCCATCGAATTTTCCTTTGATTTTTGAAGTTGAAATAATTCCGAAAATTATGATTGATAAGGGTAAAATTAAAAGCATAACCCAATAATTCACTAATAAGCCTAGGTTAATAGCATAGCCTATGAGTGTAAATAAAGATAAAGCTATACCTAAATATAAGCCATGATTTATGGCAATTGACTTTAAAGATTTTTCCATAATATTTTATTTAAAATGTTAGTTGACTTGTTAGTACTCAAATATAATAAAACGTTACACAAGAGGTTGAAATAAAAAACAATAAAAAATATTGTCCATTTATAAAAAATACTTAAATTTGCAGCTCCAAAATTGTAAAGAATAAAAAGCACTTAGCGATGAGAAAAGGTATACATCCAGAAAATTATAGATTAGTAGCATTTAAAGATATGTCTAATGATGATGTGTTTTTAACGAAATCTACAGCAGATACTAATGAAACAATAGAGGTTGATGGTGTTGAGTATCCACTTGTTAAAATGGAGATATCAAGAACATCACACCCATATTACACTGGTAAATCTAAACTAGTAGATACTGCTGGTCGTATTGATAAATTCAAAACTAAATACGCTAAATTTAAGAAATAAGATTAGCTTAAATATAATTTAAAGCCTTTCAGAATCCTGAAAGGCTTTTTTTTATGTCTTTATTTTAGTGTTCTCGAACACAACGACGACCTGCCATTTTAATTGGTAAAATGCGCTATAAATGCAGGTTCTATTGTCTATATTTGGCGCTTAGAAATTAAATAAAAAATGAATTACATTCTTTTTGATGGACCGTCTCGTAACAATTTGTTACCATTTACATTCACCAGACCTGTAGCAGATATTAGAGTTGGAATTTTAACCATTCGTGAAAAGTGGGAAACTTTTTTAAAGACAACAACTACTACGATTACAGAAGACTACTTGTCTGATAAATATCCAATGATAGAAATGGAAGAAAATGTGATGATTAATGCCTCTTGCCTTCCAAACTTAGAATTGGTTGAAATGATAAAGGGTTTAAAAGAAAATCAAGCCATTTTTAAGGACGAAGCTATTATTGCCTTTTTTGCTAAAGAAGCACAGGACGATATTGACTTTGACCGTTTTGAAACATTTGAGTTTAGAGAAAGTATTATAAAAATTGAAAATACTTGGGATATATTTTCTAAAAATGGTGAAGCTATTCAGGAAGATTTTAACTTAATTACAAAAGATAGAATATCGCAACCCATACCATCGAGTAATAATATTATAGCTCCAGAAAATATTTTTATAGAGGAAGGAGCTACATTGGAGTTCGTGACGCTTAACGCCAGTACAGGTCCTATTTATATTGGAGAAAATACTGAAATAATGGAAGGAACCACCATACGAGGTTCTTTTGCTTTGTGTGAGCATGCTGTAGTAAAAATGGCTGCAAAAATTTATGGACCAACAACAGTTGGACCTTATAGTAAAGTTGGTGGAGAGATTAAGAACTCTGTTTTGTTTGCTAACTCAAATAAAGGTCATGAAGGCTATTTAGGAAATTCTGTTTTGGGAGAATGGTGTAACATGGGGGCAGACACGAATACTTCTAATTTAAAAAATAACTACGCAGAAGTACGTTTATGGAACTATGAAACTGAAGGCTTTGCTAAAATAGGGTCACAATTTTGTGGGCTAATGATGGGCGACCACAGTAAATGTGGTATCAATACAATGTTTAATACAGGAACAGTTGTAGGGGTAAGTGCCAATATTTTTGGTAGTGGATTTCCAAGAAATTTTGTGCCAAGTTTTAGCTGGGGTGGTAATAGCGGCTTTACAACCTATTTAACTAAGAAAGCATTTGAAGTAGCAGATGTTGTTATGTCTAGGCGCAAAGAGGAATTCACTAAACAGGATCGAGCTATTTTGGAATATGTATTTGAAGAAACTAAGAGATACAGAAGGGAATAATACCTAGCAAATTTTAAAATAACATTAATAAATTCATTTATATCGCGCATATATATCATAATAAACATGTACTCGGCTTGACTGGGTATAGAACAGTAGCCTTATGCTATGCTTAGATTTTATTATTCATCTGTGAACGCTATATTCTAAAATATTTTAACATGATTTTAAAACCCATTTGATATCATTTAGTAGTACCGCAATAAGCAATTGTAATAGATTTGAATTCAAATGGTTATATTTGTTTATAGCACACTGCTTTTATGCTAAAGTTATTTTATTATATAATCTTTTTAATTGGACTGATAAGTTTTTCTCAAACTAAAGACTACAGTGTTACAAACGTAGAAATTAATACAGAATACCCGCATTTTGGTTTGATGCAGATTAGTGATTCAAGAATTATTTTTACTTCATATTTATTAGATAAAAAAGGGAGGTTAAAGCGATTTGAAGGTAATCCTATACTGACCATTTATGAGGGCGATTTTTCAGAAGGAGGCCATATAGTTAATGTGAACCCCGTACAAATAGATCCAAAACAAAATATATCCCATATTACAAGTGCCACTATATCTCCAGATGGAAAGCACATTTATTTAACTACCAATTATACTAGAAAAAATATGCCGAAAGGTAATTTTAACGAAGCTAATTTTCATATTACTGTAGGCGAATATAAAACAGGTTTAGGCTGGACTAACTTTAAAGTATTGCCATTCTGTAAACTTAAATATTCTTATGCGCATCCTGCTTTAAGTAAAGATGGAAAAACTTTATATTTTACAGCTAACATTAGAGGAGGTAAAGAGACTACAAGAGGTGGTTCTGATATTTTTAAGGTAGATATTCTAGATGACAATACTTATAGCGAACCAAAAAATTTAGGAAGTAAAGTCAATTCTTATAGTCGAGATATGTTTCCTTTTATAAGTGCTGATAACACATTGTATTTTGCGTCAAATAGACCCAATGGTTTTGGTGGATTCGATATTTATAAAAGTACCATGAATGCTGACGGTACTTTTGAAAAAGCTGAAAAATTACCACAGCCAATGAATAGCAAACAAGACGATTTTTGTTTGATTATTGATGCCGAAAATAAAACAGGCTATTTTTCCTCGAAACGTCCAGAGGGTAAAGGCGATGATGATATTTATTATTTTATACAAACTAATTGAATTTCGTTCTATTTGAAGGGAATTGGCAATGTGATCCTATTTTTCTATATTAGCTAAGGTTTACAGCTTTTAAAGTATGTAAATTTTTATCATAGCCCTAAAAGATAAACAGTGTTACATATTTTAAAAAACGAAAAAAGAACCAGTATAATTTTCTTTGTTATATTGACTATAGATATTTTAGTTAAACTAAATCTTAGTTCTTTTCCATATCGATATGTCTCCAAACCACCTTTAATACTACTTTTGTTTTTTTATTACTATTTTAATACTACTGAGAAGAGAAAGAAAAAAAAGCTATGGGTAATTTTGGCATTGTTTTGCTTTCTAATAGGAGATGTCCTTGTTATCGAACATACTAATATTATTTTTTTAAGTGCCAGTTTACTTTTTTTCGCTTTAGCAAAAGTCTTTTTAAGTTTACGGCTTTCTCATAGATCAGATTTTAATATTATAAGACTGATTCCCTTTTCTGTAGTGATATTTTCTTACACAGTTTTTATAGTGAGTTTTCTTTACACTAGCTTAAAGAGTTTTTTTGTACCGGCATTACTTAGCTTTTTTATATCACTATTACTTATTCAATTTGGTTATATAAGAAAAGATGTTGTTGATAGAGTTAGCTATTTATATGTGTTTTTTGGGATTATTTTTTATATGCTTTGTGAGAGTATGATGGCTATAAAAACGTTTAAAATGGACTTACCAATGCAAGATATTTTAATTATGTTGTTTTATGGTATTGCTGTATATCTCATTATTTTTGGAATTGTAAAAGAGCGTAAAAAAGAGGATGATGTCAGTTCTTTTTAACCCGTCTTAAGTCTAGTAAATTAATAGGGTTAATACCAAGTCCAGAAACATTTTTTCTTGTAAAACGAACGACTTCATCATAGAATAAAGGTACCATAATGGCGTTTTGCATAGCTAGAGAATCCATAGTTGTATATAAATGTTTTCTTTCTTCAATGTCTGTAATAGTAAAGGCTTTATTGTATAAACTATCTAATAATGTGTTTTTAAAATGAAAATAGTTTGAACCGTTAGGCGCAAAGTTTTTACTATAGAATATCGATAAATAGTTTTCGGCGTCCAGATAATCTGCAATCCAAGAGCTTCTAAACATATCAACCTTCCCATTTGATCTGGCTGATCTTAAAGTTGCTTCTGGCATAACATCAACATGAATCACTAACCCTGTTTTCTGAAGTTCTCGTTGTATAAATTCACAAAAACTGAGATAATTGCTTGTTGTAACTAACGTGATTTCCGGATTTGCAATACCGCTTTCTTCTTTAAACTGCTTTACCAATTGTTTTGCTTTTTCTGGTTGATAAGAAAAACCAATGGATTTATTGTAACCAGCCAAGCCCATGGGAATAAAACCGCCATTGGCAGGATTGCCAATACCATTACGTAAATAGATCATCATTTTTTTTCGATCAAACCCATAATTAATTGCTTTCCTTATTAATTCAGATTGTATTTCAGGAGTTTTAGAATCTAAATAGAACCCCAAATATTCTGTATTTAAATAGGGACCACGAATCATATTAACAGTCTCAGCATAGGAATCACGTAAGCGTCCATCTGCGGTTAACAGCTCATCTTTATATGATGCGTCTAAGCCAGATACAAAATCTATATTGCCTTGTGCAAATTGTAAAAACTCACTTTGCTTATCAGGTAAGAAAGTAAGTGCTACAGCCTCCAAATATGGTAATGATTTGCCAGTTTCGTCTTTTTCAAAATAATATTGATTTTTTCTAAATACAAGTTTGATGTTTTCTTCCCAACGCTTAAATTTAAAAGGCCCTGTACCAATAGGGTGGGACCTGAATTCAATGCCATAATGTTCAACAACTTCTTTTGGGACAACCGAACAATATTTCATGGTTAATAAGCCTATAAAGGCAGGGAATGGTTGCTTTAGGGTAATCTGAAAAATGGTATCATTAATAGCTTCAAAACCATCTACCTTATTTAAAACCCAGCTTCCAGGAGCTGCAATTTTTTCATCTTTTAAACGATGGAGGCTATATTCAAAATCCTCGGCAATAACTATTCTGGTAGAATCCTTTCCAAATAATTCATGCTTGTGGAAATAGACGTCATTCCGTAATGTAAACTTGTATGTTAATCCATCGTCCGATGTATCCCAGCTTTTTGCTATACATGGAAGAATATTCAAATCACTATCTAATTGTACTAAACCATTGAATAATTGATTGCAAACCGAATTATCCTGTAAAGTTCTAGAAAAAGCAGGGTCTAAGGTATTTATGTTTGCATATTCATTATATCTAAAAACTAAATGATCTTTATTTGTCTGTGCTTTATCTGAACATGAATTTAATAACAAAGTAACGTATGTTATAAATGAGTAAGATACTAAGTATTTGATATTAGTTTTTACTAGTTTCATTTAAAAGTAAATAGTTTAATATTAGTAATTTATCCTTCGGGTAAAGCTTTCCATTTTTTAATCACACCAGAATAAATATAAATAAATAGTAAATTTATTATGAATAGAATATAACTCCAATATATACCTATACTTTTCAATAAATTAAAACAGTCTTTGTTATGAGTATAGAAGGAATAATTTCTAATACATGCATCAGATTGATGTAAAGATATTATTGTAATTATTAAAAAAACATAAAGTACAAACCCAATAATAGAGATGTTTAAACAAATAGCTACAATGAGTTTTTTTATTCTTTTTGCATAGAATATAGGAATAGATAAAATGATAGTGCTCAATATAAATGTTAAGTACGATGCAAAATACTGGGTGTTTTCTTGATTGTATTTGTTTACATATGTATAAAAAACGGTTAGTAACGTTACAAATACGACTAATATACCAATACTTATAATTGTAAAGAGCAACGGTTTTAATCCAGTGCTTCTAAACATAAATACTAAAGCAGAAAAAAAGAAAGCAAACCATATAAAAAAATGTATACTTTCTGAAAAGGGATTACTTTCTTTTATATCTTCAATATTATCAAAGACTTTGTATAGGGAATCAGTGTCTAAATAATAATCTGTAATATGCTTTTTATAAAAATCAGCCATTGCAGTTTTAGGCTCAACAGCTTCAAATTGTATTTCTCCTTTAGGTTTATCCCTAATTAGTTTTTTCAATTCGAAGTTGTCATTTGGATGATAAACCATGTTAAACCAGTCACCCGTGGTTAGGTTATGTTCAATTTCATATGCATCACTAATCATTAAAAAATCAGCCAGTATTTGTTTAATTTCATCAGAGTTATTTCGATTCAAGAGGTCGTAACCCGCCTTATTCCAAAGGGCATTGTTTTTAGTAAAATCCTGCTGATAATTATAGTATTCATATTCATTATATTCGTTGTGACCATATTGGATATTATCATATTTCAACCTCTCCTTTTTTGATAGATAGAATATTTTTGAATAATTGAAATAGTTGGGATTGGTAGTTTGTACAAAACTTGAAGCATCAAAAATAGAATCTTTATAAAAGTAAGTCCTAATCGTATCTTTTGTTTTGTAAAATACAAACCCTCTATAGGTTGAATCTGATAATTCTTGATATAATGCTCCTTCCTTTTTGTAGAGTGTGTAAAATCTATATTTATAATCTAAGAAACTTAAGTATAAACGATCGTTGTCCCTATCTGATCCTTCATAAGTTTCACAATACAATGTGTTGAATGGATGTGGGTATCTCCGCTGATTAATTGTATAATCCTCAATGCTTTTTGAAAAAAATAATGCAGCAGCATTGGATACTGCAATTTCTTTTTCTATGCTCTTATCATCATATTTGAATGAGATATAAGACTTAACCCCAAAGTTATATGAAATATAAAATGTTGTAGATAAGAAAGTTATTATTAAATAAATTAAAAATTGTTTAAATAATTTTAGTTTTGATGTTGGATAAAAGTTTTTAAAAGCATTATTCTTAAATAGAAAAATAAGCCAGATAACAAGTATTAAGATCGATAAAATAATACTTATAAAGATGGTGCCATTCTCAAAGAAAATAGATTTAGCTCCATATTCATGTAAGATTTCAGGATTAGTGATGGCTAAGAGCCCAAAAATAAAGAATAAAATATGTAAAATTAGTGAGGCTGATGCGACCCAAAATAATTTTGTATTCCAAATTATTGGGTGATTTTCTAGTAAATATTGATTGGTTTTATATATGAATTTTTTCATTGATTTGGCTTTAAGAAACAAAGAAACGTCTTGTGGATTTTGTTATGTTACGCGTATATATAACATCTATTTTGTGCTTTCCTAAAGTTTCAAGAACTAATGGGAAAGCTATCTCATTAGGGAAATAAGCAACAAAGACACCTCCATTATAGATTAACTTTTCAAGGCTTAAATCAGCAAAAATTTGTTTGAGTTTATCTCTTTCACAATGACAATCAATTTCTACTATTAAATGACTTTTAGTATTTGTAATGGCTTCTTTATCTTCATGCTCTTTATGTCTGCCGTTTTTAAGATATATGACCTTATCAGATACTTTTTCTACTTCATACAATTGCTGGGAACTCAATATTAATGCGATAGGGTTATTTATAGAATTACAAATAGATTTTAAATCTTCTAAAATAACCTGCTGGGCTAGTACATCCAGATTAGCTAGTGGTTCATCTAAAAGTAATAATTCAGGTTGTCTTAATAACGTTCTAGCTAATTCAAAACGCATTTTATATCCGGAAGATAATTCGTTCCATTTTAAATGTTTATAATTCCATAAGCCAAAACGAGCAATCATCATTAAAACTCTCGTTTCATTTTCCTTGGGACTCATACCATAATTTGATAAAACGAATTTTAAATTATCTTTAAGACTACCGTACCATTTTTGAGTTCGTTGTGGAATATATACCAAATTCGAACGTAAATCATAGTCATTATTAAATCCCTTATCAAAATTAAATTCTAAACTCCCTTCGTTGTGTTTCAGTTCTTTAGCTAGAATTCTTAATAATGTTGTTTTGCCATTTCCATTTTCTCCAACTAATCCATAAACATCACCTTTATGAATATTAATAGAAACAGGGCCCAATGTAAAGCGATTATTGCCATAACTTTTAATAATATTTGAACCAGTTACAACGGTTTTTTTAGTGTTATAATCTTCAATGGAGATTTTAGCAATTTTATTTAGAGTCTGAAGACTTCTTTTTATGAGTTCATCTTCTTCATCCGGGAATTTTTCTTTCCAATCGGTGAGTTCTATAACCTCATTGTAAATATCTAAGTTTTGAGTATCTATAGCACAGTCCATAAGTTTTCGATACCCTAAAAAAGTGTCTTTGTTTTCAAAAAAAGTAACCACTTCTTTAATTCTCGCTTCTGCTCTTGTCATTTGTTATTGTAGATTAGTTCAAGTCTTCGCACTTAGATTGTATTACTTGTAGCAATTATGTAAATTTGCAGGCTTTTAAGTTAGAAAACAAGTAAATATAAATACATTTCCATCGTAAAGGAAATGAAAAAGAATAAATGAATAAAAAAGTCGCATTTTATACTTTAGGTTGTAAACTGAACTTTTCAGAGACATCAACTATTGCCAGAAATTTTACAGATGAAGGTTTTGACCGTGTGGATTTTTCTGAAAAAGCGGATATTTATGTGATTAATACCTGTTCGGTTACCGAGAATGCAGACAAACGTTTTAAAACGATTGTGAAACAAGCTCAGAAGTCAAATTCAGATGCTTTTGTTGCAGCAGTAGGATGTTATGCACAATTAAAACCTCAAGAATTGGCCGATATAGATGGTGTTGATTTGGTTTTAGGAGCTACTGAAAAATTCAAAATAACAGACTATCTGAATGATCTTTCTAAAAATGATTTTGGAGAAGTACATTCTTGTGAGATAGAAGAAGCCGATTTTTATGTAGGGAGTTATTCTATTGGAGATAGAACGCGCGCTTTTTTAAAAGTTCAAGATGGATGTGACTATAAATGTACCTATTGTACTATACCGTTAGCTCGTGGTATTTCACGAAGTGATACGATGGGAAATGTCTTAAAAAATGCTCAAGAAATTTCTAAGCAAAATATAAAGGAAATTGTGCTCACTGGTGTTAATATTGGCGATTATGGTAAAGGGGAGTTTGGTAACAAAAAGCACGAACATACTTTTTTGGATTTAGTTACCAAATTAGATCATGTTGAAGGTATTGAACGATTAAGAATTTCGTCTATCGAACCTAACCTTTTAAAAAATGAAACGATTGATTTAGTATCTAAGTCAAGAGCTTTCGTACCTCATTTTCATATCCCATTACAATCTGGTAATAACGAGATACTTAAAAAAATGAAACGTCGCTATATGCGCGAACTGTATGTAGATCGCGTTTCTAAAATAAAAGAAGTAATGCCTCATGCTTGCATAGGTGTAGATGTTATTGTAGGTTTTCCTGGAGAAACAGATGAACACTTTTTGGAGACTTATAATTTTTTGAATGCATTAGATATTTCATATTTACATGTATTTACATACTCTGAGCGTGATAATACAGAAGCTGTAGAAATGAATGGGGTAGTGCCTAACAATGTAAGAGGTAAGCGAAGTAAAATGCTGCGAGGTTTATCGGTTAAAAAACGTCGAGCTTTTTATGAAAGTCAAATAGGTACTACTAGAACGGTATTATTTGAAAGTGAAAATAAAGAAGGGTACATTCATGGGTTTACCGAAAACTACGTAAAAGTAAAAACACCTTGGAATCCTGAATTAATTAATACATTACACCAGGTGGGTCTTACCAAAATTGATACAGATGGTTTAGTAAGGTTTGAATTTGTAAAAGTGTTTTCAAGTTAGAAAACCATAATTGTCTTACATATTAGCCAGAGTTTTACTCACTTTAACTTATTTATTGTGCAAATAAAACTGCACACTATACATTTACAGGGATTAATCATGCCCCAAATATGAGTAAATTACTTTTTATTTTATGTTTTGTATCATTATTGCTTACAAGTTGTTCCAGTGAGGATAATGATGATCTGTCAATTGTAGGCACATGGAAGCTCACAGCTTGGGATGTAGCAGGCGGATTTGATATCAATAAGGATGGCACGGTTAGCACTAACATTTTAGATGAAATTGAATGTGCTAATAATGAAACTTTAATTTTCGAACCTAATGGTGTTGTGTCTTTAAATAAAACCTTTAATCCAGATATTGATATTGCTTTATTGGAGGGAACTACAGATGAATATGCGTTTAGCGTAACATGCGATCAGCAAGGTATTATTGGTTTTGCAACAACATATTCTCAAAATATTGATACAGTTATATTTAATGATAGAGAGTCTATTATAATAGGAAATCAATTATTTAGAGTGGTTAAAGAGTCGATAACTGTACATAACGAAGATTTTACGGAAGTATTGACTACTAAAGATTTAACATTAGTTTATACCAAGCAATAAGTAATTAATCATACAGCGATCGTATAAATAAATATGCGATTTAATACAAAAGGTATCCATTATCCCTTAAAAGATAAATTCAGAAAATAAAAAATCCGCAGCCATTAGCTTCGGATTTTTTATTATTTGTTTTTTTGTGTTTCAAAAATTAAATTCTTACTCCAACAGGAAGCATACGTTTGTATTTTCTATTGCTTCTTACAAACTTAGCTATTTCAGGGCTTGTAGGTACTACACTTAAATTGCGTTCTTCAATTTGTTCGAAAACAGCTACTAGGAATTCTTTGCTAAATTCCTGATCTTTAATGCCTTCAGGTATAATTAGCTTTGTTAGAAAAATCTTTCTTTCTTGTAAAGAGTATTCAATTTTAGCTAAATGGTCATCAATTTTTATTTCAAACTGACGTAAAAAATCGTTATCAATTAGTTCTGCAGCTTCAACCATAGTAGTTTTTGTTTTATTTCTTAGGAATCTTAAATAGTTGAGTACTATTTATTATAACTTTGTTTTGCAAAAGTACAAAAAATATTTATCAATCTAAAGATAAAACAAGGTTAATGCCTTATAAAATAAACCGTTAGAATAAGTTTTATTTAAATTTAGAGAACAATTTTATTAAATTCTATTATAATAGAAATGGATGAAGAAATAATACATGTTTATTTAATGCCAGGAATGGCAGCGAGTCCCATAATTTTTGAGTATATAAAATTACCAGAAAATCAATTTAAGATTCATTGGCTTGAGTGGGTGTTACCAATTAATGATGAGTCTATTAGTGATTATGCATTACGAATGATCAATAATATAAAGCATGAAAATATTGTGCTGCTTGGTGTGTCATTTGGAGGTGTTTTGGTTCAGGAAATAAGTAAACATATACACGTTAGAAAACTCATTATAGTATCTAGTGTTAAATCAAAGCACGAATTACCTAAGCATATGGCGCTAGCCAAAAAAACTAAGGCCTATACCTTAGTGCCAACACAATTGGCTAGTAATATTGATTTACTTGCAAAGTATGTTTTTGGTAGCAGTATAAAAAAACGTATAGATTTATATAAAAGATATTTATCTGTTAATGATAGTAAATATTTAAGTTGGGCTATTAAACAAATGGTTTGTTGGAATCAAAACGAAAATCTATCAAATATTGTACATATTCACGGAGATAAGGACGCCGTGTTTCCTATTAAGAATATAACAAATTGTATCACCATAAAAAATGGGACACATATTATGATTATAAATAAATATAAATGGTTTAATGAGAATTTACCACATATAATTTTAGAAAACTAAATAAAAAATTTTACCTTTAAGCAAAACTTATTAAAAATGAAGATAGCACAGAAACTATTAGCGTTTGTGGGATTATTAAGTTTGTCAGCCCTATTTATTTATGCCTTACAAGACGCTCCAACGGATGAAAATTTTGAAAAAAAATTAATTAATGATTATAACGTTTATGCATTACAAGTCCCAGATGATTTAAATTTTGCTGGTGAACCAGTGCCGCTTAAAAATCCTGATATTTTAGAGCGAATGGATAGAGAATTATTAGTTAATACGTATTGGCAATCTAACGGATTGTTGATGTTTAAACGTGCCAAAAAGTATTTCCCAATTATAGAACCTATTTTAAAAAAACACGGTATTCCTGACGATTTTAAATATTTAGCAGTTATAGAAAGTGGTTTAACAAATGCAGTGTCTCCGGCCGGAGCTAGAGGTGTTTGGCAAATTATGAAAGTTACAGGTAAAGAAAATGGTTTAGAAGTTAATGCAAATGTTGACGAACGCTATCATTTAGAAAAAGCGACCGAGGTCGCATGCAAATATTTATTAAAATCTAAAAAGAGATTAGGTTCATGGACATTAGCAGCAGCAGCATATAATGCTGGTAATGCAGGTGTTTCTAGAAAATTAAAAGAGCAAAATGTTTCTAGTTACTATGATTTACTACTTATTGAGGAAACGGGGCGTTATATATTTAGAATAGTGGCATTAAAAGAAATTTTATCAAACCCTGCTAAATATGGTTTTAATTTTAGAGAAAAGGATTTATATAATAATGTTCCTACGTATAAAGTTACGGTAGATACAGCGGTAACCGATTTTTCTAAATTTGCAGAAGGATTTGATATTAATTACAAAATATTAAAACTTCATAACCCTTGGTTACGAGAATCACATTTAAATAATAAAACAAAAAAGTTATATACAATTGATATACCTAAAAAGGGGTATTATGATGTACAATAACTACTAAGCCATGGACTGTTCATAGGTTTGTTTGGCAGACAGACTGAAAGTCTGCTTCGTGAAATGAGGAATATCATTTGAGAATTCACTATAATGAATTTGTAATTAGTGGCAGAAAATTTTTTAGAAACTGAAAGCGAAATAGACTAAAGTACACAGTTTTAACTAAATTTGAAACCAATAATATTACCCTCTTCTTTTCTGTGATCTTAAAGAACCACCACTACCATAATGTTGATTAGGCATTTGTGAACGTTTCATATTTTGTTTCATCATTTTTATCTGATCAGTCAGCATACCCTGTTTATCTAGTTTTTGAGCTTCAGATAGTAGTTTTTGAGCTTCCTGCTTTCTACGTTTAGAAAAGGCAATACCAGATAAATTTAATTTTGCCATGGCCAAATCATGATCCATAGATAATCCTAAAGAAATAGCCTTTTTAAAATATTTTTCGGCGTCATTCATATTACTTTGGGATACCATAATACCATGCAAATAATTATAATACCCTTGCTGTTTTTTTACAAGAGCAGATTCAGGATTTTTAATTTTGTTAAGCCATTTTTTTGCGCCGTCAAAATCTTGTTTACGTAATCTTAAAAAAGCTAATAAAATAAACTCATTTTTAAAATAAAGGAATACAAAAATTAAAGAGAGGAGTATAAGCATTATACCATTGCCTATGTAACCTTCAGTAAATTGATATACAGCATAAGCAATGATGCCAGCTGCTATAATTAGTTTTATAATTTTATTGTACATTTTAATAAGTTTACAATGTGAATAGACGCTATTTTTATATGTAAATAAGGTCTTTTATGTTTTAGATTGCAAAGAAACTAAATTTTTATTAAAAGTAACTCATAGATATTTAACAAAAAGGGAGTGATTAGCCCAAAGAAACAAAGGTGTGGCCGGAATATTTTAATCAAAAAAATAATTAAAAAATATTTTTTTAAAAATGGTTTGCAAAGTAATAAAGGCTTTGTATATTTGCCCTCGGTTTTGGAGGATGCCCAAACTATAGAAAAATACAATTCAGATTTAAAGATACAAGATAATGAGTAAAAGAACATTTCAGCCTTCTAAAAGAAAGAGAAGAAACAAACACGGTTTCAGAGAAAGAATGGCTTCTGTCAATGGTAGAAAGGTATTAGCTCGTAGAAGAGCTAAAGGAAGAAAAAAAATATCTGTGTCATCTGAAACAAGACATAAAAAATAATGATTAACAATTGTTGATAATTTAAAGGTGTTACTTAAGTGTAACGCCTTTTTTTATATCTAATGAATATTATTTTTGTAACAAATTATATTACACGACATAACTAGTAAAAAATGCCAAAAAATTCAAATCTAAAATCGATACTAATTATTGGATCAGGTCCTATCGTTATTGGACAAGCATGTGAATTTGATTATTCGGGAACACAAGCTTTAAGATCACTTAGAGAAGATGGAATTGAAACCATTCTTATCAATTCTAATCCAGCAACAATTATGACTGACCCTTCTATGGCAGATCATGTTTATTTGCTTCCACTTAATACAAAATCGATTATTAAAATTTTAAAAGATCATCCACAAATTGATGCCGTTTTACCAACAATGGGAGGTCAAACAGCTTTAAATTTATGTATAGAAGCTGACGAAAAGGGTATTTGGAAAGATTTTGATGTTGAAATTATAGGAGTTGATATTGATGCTATAAATATTACGGAAGATAGGGAGCAATTTAGAGAATTGATGCTTAAAATAGGTATTCCGATGGCACCCCAAGCAACCGCGACATCTTATTTAAAAGGAAAAGAAATTGCTCAGGAATTTGGTTTTCCTTTAGTTATTAGAGCATCATATACCTTAGGAGGTGCAGGCGCATCTTTTGTACATAAACAAGAAGATTTTGATGAGTTGTTAACCCGTGGTTTGGAAATTTCTCCAATTCATGAGGTTATGATAGATAAGGCATTGATTGGCTGGAAAGAGTATGAATTAGAGTTACTTAGGGATGCTAATGATAATGTAGTCATTATATGTTCTATCGAGAACATGGATCCTATGGGGATTCATACAGGAGATTCTATTACAGTAGCTCCAGCTATGACATTAAGTGATAGAACCTACCAGAGAATGCGTGATATGGCCATCCATATGATGCGTAGTATTGGAGATTTTGCAGGTGGTTGTAATGTACAATTTGCCGTAAGTCCGGACGAAAAAGAGGATATTATTGCTATTGAAATTAATCCTCGTGTGTCACGTTCTTCAGCATTGGCAAGTAAAGCTACGGGATATCCAATTGCCAAGGTTGCTGCTAAACTAGCTATTGGTTATCATTTAGATGAATTAGAAAATCAAATTACAAAATCTACATCGGCTTTATTTGAACCTACTTTAGATTATGTGATTGTAAAAATACCACGTTGGAATTTTGATAAATTTGAAGGATCGGATAGAACTTTAGGTCTTCAAATGAAATCTGTAGGAGAAGTCATGGGAATCGGTCGGTCGTTCCAGGAAGCACTTCATAAAGCAACTCAGTCATTAGAAATTAAACGTAATGGACTTGGTGCCGACGGAAAAGAAAATAAGAATTACGACCAAATTATAGAGAAGCTTACTTATGCGTCTTGGGATCGTGTTTTTATTATTTATGATGCTATTAGAATGGGTATTCCATTAAGTCGAATTCATGAAATCACAAAAATTGATATGTGGTTCTTGAAGCAATACGAAGAATTACATTTCCTTAATAATGAAATTTCTACCTTCAATATTGATACTATAGAGAAAGATTTATTATTAGAAGCAAAACAAAAAGGCTATGGTGACAGACAAATAGCTCACATGTTGGGTTGTTTAGAAAGTCAGGTCTATAATAAGCGTGAAGCATTAGGTATTAATCGTGTTTACAAATTAGTTGATACTTGTGCTGCTGAGTTTAAAGCTAAAACACCATATTACTATTCAACGTTTGAAAGCGATATGGAAACAGCAGACGGTAAACGATATGCTGATAATGAAAGTATCGTTTCTGATAAAAAGAAAATTATTGTTTTAGGGTCTGGCCCAAATAGAATAGGACAGGGTATTGAGTTTGATTATTGTTGTGTACATGGTGTTTTGGCAGCTGCAGAATGTGGATACGAAACAATCATGATTAACTGCAACCCTGAAACCGTTTCAACAGATTTTGATACCGCCGATAAATTATATTTTGAACCTGTTTTTTGGGAACATATTTACGATATCATCAAGCATGAGAAACCAGAAGGGGTTATTGTGCAATTAGGAGGGCAAACTGCTCTAAAACTTGCAGAAAAACTATCGAGATATGGTGTTAAGATATTAGGAACTAGTTTTGAATCTCTTGATTTAGCAGAAGATAGAGGGTTGTTCTCTAATCTATTAAAAGAGAATAATATTCCTTATCCACAGTTTGATATTGCTACGACAGCAGACGAAGCGTCGGCTATTGCAGATGTATTAGACTTTCCAATTTTAGTACGTCCTTCATACGTACTTGGAGGCCAAGGTATGAAGATTGTTATCAACAAAGAAGAATTAGAAAAACATGTGGTTGACCTGTTAAGTAGAATGCCTGGGAATCAGTTACTGCTAGATCATTATTTAGATGGTGCTATTGAAGCTGAAGCCGATGCGATTTGTGATGGAGAAAATGTTTATATTATTGGTATCATGGAACATATTGAACCATGTGGAATTCATTCTGGAGATAGTAATTCATTATTACCACCTTTTAACTTAGGGGATTTGGTAATGCAACAAATAATAGATCATACTAAAAAAATTGCTTTAGCATTAAACACTGTAGGACTCATAAATATCCAATTTGCAATTAAAGATGATACGGTTTACATCATTGAAGCCAACCCTAGAGCTTCTAGAACAGTTCCTTTTATAGCAAAAGCATACGGTGAACCCTATGTGAATTATGCAACTAAAGTGATGTTAGGTGAAAAGAAAATCAAAGATTTTGATTTTAAACCTGAATTAGATGGTTATGCTATTAAGCAACCCGTGTTCTCATTTAATAAATTTCCTAATGTTAATAAGAAATTAGGACCGGAAATGAAAAGCACCGGAGAAAGCATCTTGTTCATTGACAGTTTAAAGGATGATGAATTCTACGATTTGTATTCCAGACGGAAAATGTATTTAAGTAAATAATAAAAAAATGCCGCTTTAAGCGGCATTTTTTTATTTAGGAATGGTCTCATTTACGAAAGTTCTATAATGATATTTCATTGTAATTAAAGCGAACTTTGGTTTTATCAAATTTTTAATGTAAAGAATCTGAGATTTGATGAATATGCCTGTTAACTCTATAAATTGAAATATAAAAATGTATTTCATCGATTTTACAGTTATTTCATATATTTTAAATGTAATAATCTAATATATTCGTTAAGCCTAATTCAATAAAACCCAAATCGTATGAGAACAAACTATTGCTTTTTGTTAATAGTTTTCACTATTCTTTTTTTTAGTTTCAGCGTTAGTGGACAAACACTTAAACCTTTAAGCTCGTCTAATAATTCAGAAAAAGAAATTCCTGAAGTTAAAGACAATGCAATTAATCCTGATTTTTGTGGAACGGATTTCTTTCATAATAAAAAAATGAAAAATGATGCGCAATATAAAGCGCGTCATAAACAAACCATTCAATCTATACAAAGGGTTGGTAATCAACAGAAAAGATCAGTTAATGGTATTATGCAAGTACCGGTAGTTGTCCATGTTATGCATAAAGGAGAAGCAGTAGGGACGGGTACTAATATTTCTGATGAAGATGTAAGAAGAGGTATTAAATATTTAAATAATTATTGGAGAAAAATAGCAGATTCGAAAGGCAATGGAGACGGTGTGGATATGAAAATTGAATTTGCTTTAGCTATACAGGATGAAAGTGGAAACTGTACAAATGGGATAGACCGTGTAGATATGAGCGGCGTTCCTGCTTATGTTAGTGATGGTGTTAACAGTGAAGAATCTGGAGGTATAGACGATTATTCATCTGGAGGAGGCGTAAATTCCCTTAAAGAATATAGTATCTGGAACCCTACAAAATACTATAATGTTTGGATAGTTGATGAAATCGATAATAATAATTGTTATAGCGGAGGTTCATATACTGGTGGCTATGCTTATTTTGCGTCTGCTCATGGAAGACCTTATGACGGTTCGGTTGTTTTAATTTGTTCTTATTTAAATGAATCTTCTTCTACATGGGCACATGAAATGGGGCATGCGTTTAATTTACCGCATACTTTTAATGGGGATGATCCAGATACTAATACATGTGGTGATGATGGCATTACTGATACACCAGAGCATGTTAGGACTTCTGGAATAGACCCATCCATTTACCGTGATTGTGATAATAACGATGCTAATACCTGTGATCCTACATTTAATCAGGTGACAAATCCTGATACAGGATTTAGAAGAAATACAGGAACGCACCAAGATCATATGCACAATTATATGGATTATACCGGTTGCGCTACAGAATTTACCGGTGGACAAAGAGCGGTGGCTAGAGATGCGTTGAATGGGCGTCGAGCTTCTTTTCTAACAAGTCCTGCATTAACACCACCTGCAACGGCTACTGTTGATTTTATTTCTGAAGGAACAAGTATATGCTTGGGAAGTACATTAGCATTTACTGATGTATCTACTTGTACTCCAAACTCTTATACTAATGAAGGATATGATGATGTGACATTTCTCTGGACTTTTGATAATGGTGTAGACACTCCCTATACTTCTACAGACCAAAACCCAACCATTACTTTTAATAATTTAGGTACGTATGGTGTTACACTTTCAGTAACAAATCCACAGGGAAGAAAAAGTTTAACTAAAGCGGATCATATTATTGTTAGTTCGGCGACTGTTACAGGGGCATGCACTATTTCTAGCACTAATAATGATGGTAATTTTAATAATGGAGTTACCAATATTTCTTTTAATACTTTAAATAATATGACAACTACTTTTATTCCTGATAATGCTTTGCAGGACTTTATTTGTATTAAAAGTACAGCGGTTAATGTAGGTACTACTTATGATTTAAATGTTAATTATAAGTCTAGACCCGGTGGGGGGCAATATTTAGAGGTTTGGATTGATTGGGACAATAGTGGGAGTTTTGATACATCTAATAGCAACGGTATTAATGAAAAAGTTCTAGCGGATAATATTGCAGAAAATAGTAGTGGGCAACCATCGGTTAGTGTGACGCCTCCTGATACTGCTGTTCGTAATACCATATTAAGAATGCGCGTTATTTCAGAATATGATAAATCTCCTGTTATGTGTGGAAACGGCCGGGCACAACGTGCAGATGATTATGGTGTTTATGTAAGCAATGGTATTTTGAGTACTACCGACTTATCCAAATCTGATAATAGATTCAAGATTATTCCCAACCCAGTACAAGATTATTTAAATATTTCTTTAGATAATAATGAGGCTATAAGAGCTTATCAGATTTATGATATTAGTGGTAAGGAAATCATGTCTAATTTAAAAATGACTAAAAATAGTATTGAAGTTTCTGGACTTTCTAATGGTTTTTATTTTCTTAAAATAAAGACAGATACTAAAGAAATGACAAGTAAATTTATTAAAAAGTAGAAATTCAAGTAGTTTCAATATTAATAGAAGGTATATAAAAATATTTGAAACTAAAAGTTGTCCCATCGAGCCTTTCAACTTCGTTCAAGACAGGCTCAAAGTCGAGATGTCTTAAAAATTATGATGTTAAATAATTAGCGATCGTACTCGAACGGATGTCTAAAGACTTTTTGGACATCTTCTTTTTTTTCAATTGGTATTAGTAGAAAATGCACATAAAATTAATTTTCTAAAAGACCATCGTCTTTCCATTTTTGAATAAGCTCTATATTTTTAAATAACATTTGTCCTGTAGGAGGCATAGGGCTAGAAGCACTGTTAATCCGGGGTAATATGTCATCTATTTTACTCTTTACTTGCGTATAAGTCACTAAAGAAAAAGGAGCGCCATTTGCTGTTGGATTTCCATGACATTGTAAGCAATTACTGGCTATAATGCTTTTTACATTCGCATTGTAAGTGATTTTTGCATTTGGATCTGGTTGAGATACTGTATCGTCACTCCCGTTAGAGCAATTAAATACTAATACAACAGTACATAAATAAATAAAGTTTTTAAGGTTCATAGCATTTTGGGATTTAAAATTATATAATATCCTTTTTAAACAAATATACGATTTACAATAGGCGTTTGGTTTAAGTATGGCTTTTTGTATCACAATTATCATTTCTTGTTAAAGGTTTATTGAACAAAATAAAATTAATAATAAAACAAGGTTTGGAATTGAAAAAGCAATCAGAAGAAATCAAAGAATTAAAATTTTTAGTAAAAAAATAATAGAAAAAGGATAAACATTTTTACTAAAATTATTTAACAACTTAGAGGGAGTACCCTTTTAGTATTTTATATGATTGGTGTAATTTTAAAAATAAAGTTATGTTCACCAAAAATTTTCTTTTCAAAAATAGATGTTAGTTTTAAATTATTTCTTTTTGCTATATTTTTAATACTTTTTAAATCGCAATCAATAGACAAAATCATTAAAATATTTTTATCGTTTAATCGATTAGATAATTGCTTAAATAAATTCTTAAAGTAATTGAAATCTGTCCCACAGAACCAAGCTTGTTCCTCGATAGATTTTGGGTGTTTTGGATAGTAAGGAGGATTAATAATTATATAATCAAAGGTGTATGAATTTAGGTTGTCAAAAAGGTTAGAATAAATACAGTTTACAGTTAAATTGTTTTCAATTGAAGCTTTTTGAAGATATTCTAGGGCTGTTTTGTTAATATCAGTTGCAATTACGTTGCCACCTTTTTTGCTTGCAAGTAAGGATATAATGCCACTTCCACAACCTAATTCTAGTATACTTTTTCCTTTTAAGTCTATATTAGATATATAATCTAGTAAAATTTTTGTACTAAAAGTTAAATGAGGTGGGAAAACATCAGGGTGAACCATGACGCTAATCCCGTCGTAATTATATTTTCTGGGTTTACGATAATAGAACCTTAAACCAGTTTTTAATAAAGGGTTTGTAATTCGTTTTATTAGATTTCTTAAAGATATCATTATTCTGAATAAAAGCCCTGAATTTCTGGTTGGCGGTATTTCCATATTTTATGTAAAACTTTTATTTCATATGGAAATTTATACCAACCATATTTAAATCGATACCCAGAAACTAATTTTAATAAGCGTTTTTTATAACCTTTTATTCTAAAATCTGAGGCAGTGGGGTAATACCCGTTAAGAACGGTTTCAAAATTTTTTATTTTATCAACCATTTCTGGTGTTAACCATGGTGTTAAAGGGTTTTTACGAAGGTCGAATTTCTCCCATTCAGGATTGAGCCAGTCTTCTAATTTTTTAGGAAAGTTAAACCCAGCACTTTGAATTTGTTCATATAATTCTGAACCTTCTGTGGCAACAGGGCTATAGAGATAGATTATTATTTCTGAATTCGGATTGATTTTTTTTATTTCTTTAATAAACTCAATATCCCAATTAATTTGGTCCATAACTTGCTTTGGCGAATCAGCAGGCATTCCTAAAACGAATGAAAATTCGGGGATTATTCCAATAGGAGCTAAACGTTTAGCAAAGTCTTTAATACTTTGACCAGTTTGCGTTCCACCTTTGTTCATTTGTTTTAAGATTTCATCATTGCCCGTTTCTGCCCCTAAAAATATCATTTTGCAACCTGCTTTTTTCATGGTTATAAGATCATCATCACTATATTTATTAATAGTATCTATTCTTCCTTCTCCCCACCATATAATATTGTCATTCATGACTAGGTTGGAAAATTCAATGACACGTTTTTTAGAGGTGAAGAAATTGTTGTCATGAAATTCTATGGCATTTATACCATATTTATCTTTAAAATATTTGACATCATTATATACGGTTTGTGCAGATTTAGCTTTCCATCTACCATTATAGATTGGCACAACGGCACAAAATGAACAGGTAAATGGGCAGCCTAAACTGGAATGATAAGAAAATGTTTTTGTACCAAGAAAGGTTTTACTCAAATAATGCTTAAGGTCGTAGAATTTGTTAAGGTGAAGATAAGGAAGAGGTGCTAAGGTGTCTTGGTCAAGTAACTTCTCCTTTGGAGTTTGAATTATATGGTTATCATTATCTAAATAAATAACGTTTTTTATATTTTTTATGGTATTAAAATTGTCACTTTCTAATGCTTCTAAAAGAGATGGAAAGGCTACATCTCCAGGGCCATTCACAATATAATCTACAAAGTTAGCTTCTATGCAAACTTTAAATTGATTGGAAGCAAAATAGCCTCCCCAAATAGTAATACATTCTGGAAATAATTCTTTTATTTTTTTAGTAAACGGTATAGCCTGTTTTAATTGTGGTCCAGGCATAACCGTAGAACAAAAATATTTGAATTCTCCTGAATCAAAATAATTTTTAATTTTTTTTAGGGGATCACGTTCTAAATTACCATCTACAAAAACGTAGTCATACTTTCCATGTATAGAAGCACCGATTTGTAAAATGGAATTTGGAATGCGGTGTTTTGCATTTGCACTTCTTGGATTGAAAATTATAATTTTATTTTTCATAGTGATTATGCGATACTACAGCATCTGCTACAAGCTGGGAATAACCCTCCAGCTTTCTGCAAATCAGTTCTAAATTTGCTTAAAATAGAAGAATGCCATATATCTTTTATGTTTTTGTCGTAAATATTTCCAATATCTAAATTATAACACCTGCCATGAGCAGGAATAACACTACCATCAGATTTTATCATAATATTATTGAAAATATCATTACATTTTTTTCCTATTTGTTTTTCAGGGTTTTTATAAAAAGTTAACAATTGTTCTTTTGAATTTATGCTTGGAGAAAAATTAATAGGAAAATTAAAAGAGCTGGATTTAATATCATTTATTTCATCCCACAGCAGCTCTAAATCCATATTATCTATATTAATTTCATCAACATTAGAGTCGGTTGCTGGGTATGAATCTTTCCATTTTTGATTATGCAAACTCGCTATTTCAGGAGGAGTAAAGTTGGTGTGCATAAAACCTAATTGTTTCAATGGGTATTCTTTAAAAAAGTTAGCGAACTCATTTAAGTAACCAATATTCCACTCTGTAATAACACAAAAAACAGAAATAGTTGGAGGTTTTCCGTATTTTAATAATTCTTCAATACCTTCAATAGCTTTTTGAAAAGATTTTTTATGACCCCGTATTTCGTTGTGTATATCTTGAGGACCATCAAGTGATATGTATAGCTCATTTAAATTAGTATCGACAAGCTCTTTTGCCTTATATTTAAGAGTTAAGGCATTTGTTGTAATTGAAGTAAATAAATTTTTAGTATTAGCATATCTAAGAGATTCTATTAATAAAGGATATACCAATGGCTCAGTAAAACCATAGCCTAATTTTGTTTTAGGATAAAATAATGCCACTTGATCAATAATTCTTTCAATGAGCTCTTTGGGCATATTAATAGGGTGTGTACCTACTAAATTTTGAGCAAAATTGCTTTCTAAATTTTTTGTGCCTACATCACACATTTTGCAATGTAGGTTGCATACATTATTTACACCCAGTACTATCCATTTTGGAGGAAACAGATAATTACCTGGAAGCATTAGCTTATTGATTTGTTCTAAATAATTAACCATAATGAAATATTTTGTTTAGAAAAACAATTTGCTTGATTAATTTCGTAATTAGCCCGAGAAGTTTTAAACTTTTTATGATAAATTTAGGCTTTTAGTTTAAGTTAAAATTATAAACAGTGTTTTTTTATTCAAAAACTTAATGATTAGAATAATATTTTTAGAATTCATAAAAATGGTTGGAATCTTTAATATTTTTTTTAAATAAATATGTTTCATCTTTTGTAAATTCTTCTTTCCAATATCCATAAGAACCTTTTCTAATTAGTTTTTTAAGTGGATGATTACGTTGATTTAGTATTTCTTGTTTTCGTTTTTTAAATGATTGTTTTTTAATACTATTATATATGTGCTCTTGAGTAGTCTCTATATCTAAGTAGCTCATTATTTTGGTACATTCTGTTTCTCCAAAGTCTAATAAATCTTCATATCTAACAAAAAGAATATCTTTGCTTAAATAGTTTTTATGATGTTTTTCCCAAGAAACTTTAAACCAATAATTTATACTTTCATCTCCTTGTAAAACAGTATTAATCATCTGCTTTTTTTTTTCTTTTTTTGGCAAAAATCTATTAATTATTTTTCTTGTAAACCGTTCAATTGTTTGAGTTTTCTTATTCTTGAGAAAAGCAAGCTGAGGTATTGAAAAGCTAAAATAATTAATTCCAGAGAGCACTATATCACGAGGGTCTCTTATAATATAAATGATTTTATAAATCGTTAAAGGGGATACTGTGTTAATCTCGTCATATGTATGATGAGATTTATAACATTGAAATTGAGAATCTCTTTCTAACCCCTCCTTATATGGACAGTCAATGTCCTTATAACCCCAATCACCACGTAAAGGGCATTGTATTAATTCAGCTATCAATCTACTAGCCCATGTCGTACCACTTTTTGGAAACCCAACAACAATTACATTTTTTATAGACATCTTTGTTATTTGATTTTTGTAAATCAAATATACAAATTAAGATTAAGCAGTTTGGGTTACAATATTTCTGAATAATCTATTATATTTAGTTGATATTGATATTTTCTAAAATGGGTATACATTTTGAAAAGAAAAGTTAATGACTAATAGTATAAACAAAGAAGACTATTATGATACTCGATTGACCAAAGTGAATCTAAAAAATCAAAACTCATGTGTAATTTGGTTTACTGGTTTATCTGGTTCTGGTAAGTCTACATTGGCAAATGCTTTAGAAAAAAGGCTATTAGATTCAGGTTTTCTTACCTACATATTAGATGGAGATGCTATTAGGAGTAGAGTTAATACTGATTTATCATTTACAAAAAAAGGATAGATCCGAAAACATCAGAAGGGTTAAGAAATAGCTAAACTCTTCTTAGATGCGGGTATTATAGTTTTAGTAGCTTTTATTTCACCATATAATAATGATAGGAAAAAACTAAGGAACATATTGGTAAAGATAATTTTAAGAGGTATTTATTAATACTCCTATAGAGATATGCGAAGTAACAATGATAATCTGTCTTTAGAATATGAAAAAAAATATACTTTTATTAATAGTATTTAGTGTTTTTATTTTTTTAGTAGTAGAAATTTGTTTCCGTTTTTTTTATCCTCAAATAACTCAACATGATAATATGTATGAGCATGATGAGGTTTTAGGTTGGAAATTTATACCAAATAAAAAAGGAACTATAGTTTATCCAGGAGAAGCACACCATTCTATCAAAATAAATAGTATGGGTTTTCGAGATAATCCATTATCTGACGACCGAGGCGAAAAAATTTTGGTGTTAGGAGATTCTTTTGTTAGCAATATATCCGTTAAAGATGATGATGTTTTTACAGAAATCATGGAACAGAATTTAGTGAATACATCAGTATTAAATTTTGGGGTTAATGGTTATGGGCAAGTTCAGGAATATCTACAATTACAAAAATGGTTTAACGTAATCAATCCAGATCTTATAATTTCGGTTATCTATATTCGGAATGATTTTACAGATAATGTTAAAGATACTAATTGGCCTTCTTCAAATTCAATATATACTCGACCATTGGCTTTATGGAATGAAGAAAATCAGGAGGTTAAATTACAACCTGTACCTCCTCCAATTAAAGAAATAATATCAAAGCCTTCAGATAGATTTTATCATAAATTACATATATATCATTTCATTAGAACAAGAATATATACAATACGAGATAGGTTTTTTAAGAAAGATGAATCTAAAGCTTATTCTTATACACCACCAGAATTGTATTTATGTCGCTCTGAACCCTCCACAGAAACAGAAGTCATGTATAAGACTATGGAACGCATGTTATTTAATATATCTAATTTTATTAAAGAAAAAAGAGTTCCAATAGTTTTTGCTATAGCACCTTCGATTGTTCAGGTCGAAGATGAACTATGGTCTTCTGTTATGGAGAATGCTGATGGAAGCAAAGTAACATATATAAGAACATTACCAAACGATAAATTGATGGCGTTTGCAAAAAAAAATAATTGGTATATGATTGATTTACTACCAGAATTGCTTTCTGAAACAAGGAAAGGGAAAAAACTCTATAACCCTTTAGAGCAACATTGGACTGTTGAGGGTAATCATGTCGTTTCACATTTATTATTAAAATATTTAAAGGATAAACATCTTATAGAATAGAAAAAACGAGTTGTTTTAAATTTTTACCAGGTTTTTTTAAATGAAGATTTATCAAATTTCTTATTAACATCGATAAATAAGCTAGAATGATTGTTTTTTAACTTTAAAGGATCACTATTGCCAAAAAATCTTGATAATAAAGCAATTGGGAATAATAGCATATAGAAAATAATTGTCAATAAAATGTTTGGAACAATCATACTCAAAACCCAGGTAAGTTTAATCCATAAATAGTCTATCTTTTTTGCCAGAGTTTTAGATATAGCTCCTAGAAATCCTATAGTTAAAGCTACAAAAAGAATCCATGCTAATTTGGTGATTAAATGCACGATTAGGAAGCCTATCGTTATAATAAGTATAGTTCTAAAAGGTTCTGGTGTGTACTTTTTCATATTTCCTTTTTTAAAATAGAGAATAAACAAATGGAGCAACAGCACTACTGCCACCAAATATTATTAGTATTCCAAGAAATAAAAGCACTATAATTATAGGAGCCAACCAGAATTTTTTTCGCTCCTTCATAAAGAGCCATAAATCTTTTAAAAATTCCATAATTTTTATATTATGCTATAAGTAAAATTAATGTTTTAATTTTAATCTTTTTTAAATCTAACACGCCATTTCTCTTTATTTTGCCAATTGGGTTGTTCGGTTTTACTATAAACGAAATTACCAATTACCAAATAATCCATTTCAGTACTCATAAAACATCTATATGCGTCATAAGGATTACAAACAATTGGTTCTCCTCTCACATTAAAACTAGTATTTATTACAAGTCCAAATCCAGTATGCTTTTTAAAAGCTTGTATTAGTTGCCAATATCGATAATTAGTTTCTTTATGAACGGTTTGTACTCTAGCAGAAAAGTCTAAATGTGTTATGGATTGAACAATACTCCTTTTGTAATATAATTTATCTAATAAAGGCATATTATGGTAATCAACAGGAAGATTACTTCTCAACTCGTCTTTTATTGATGTTGTAGTGAGCATATACCGAGCATCATTAAGAATGTCAAAATACTTAGTCGCATCTTCGGCTAATACGGATGGCGCAAACGGACGAAAGCCTTCTCTATATTTAATTTTAAGGTTTAATTTTTTCTGCATTTCAGGGTTAGTAGGGTCAGCTATAATACTCCTATTACCTAAAGCTCTGGGACCAAACTCCATTCTACCCTGAAACCACCCTATTACATTACCATTTGCTATTTTTTGTGCCACTAAATCGGTAAGTTGAGAGAAGTCTTTCTTTTTTTTATAGACTGCTTTAACTTTACGATTCATTAGCTCTATTTCTTTTTCAGAAAATTCTGGACCTAGATATGACCCAAGCATTTTGTCTTCATTATGAATTATACCTCGTTTTCCATCAAAGTACTTAAAATAAGCTGTAAATGCTGCTCCTAGTGAGCCTCCAGCATCTCCTGATGCAGGTTGAATATAGATATTTTTAAAAATATTTTCTTTTAGTAATTTTCCATTCGCAACACAGTTTAGTGCTACACCACCCGCCAAACATAAGTAATCTGACCTCGTAACTTTTTTTGCTTCTCTAGCCATTTTTAAAACAATTTCTTCGGTTACCCTCTGTATTGCCAACGCGAAATTACAATGATGCTGATACAATTTTGTTTCCGGGTCTCTTTTTGTAAAACCAAATAGACTTTCCCATTTTTTGTCTTTTGCCATTCTTAGACCAGTAGCATAATTAAAATATGACTGATTTAACCATATCGAACCATCTTGTTTGATATCAATAAGAACCGTTTTAATAAGTTCAACAAATTTGGTAAACTCGTTGGATTTTGGGTTGCCGTAAGGAGCCAAACCCATTACTTTATATTCGCCTGAGTTAACGGTAAATCCTAGATAGTAAGTACAAGCACTATATAATAAGCCCACAGAGTGTGGGAACTCCATTTCTTTTAGTATTTTAATATTATTCCCTTCACCAATACCAATAGATGCAGTACACCATTCACCAACTCCGTCAATAGTTAAAATAGCCGCATTTTTATATGGGGAAGGGAAGAATGCACTTGCTGCGTGAGATAAATGATGTTCAGAAAATAGTAAGTTTACTTTTTTCTTGTCATATTCATCAATTTCTTTTAAACCATTATATATTAATTTTTTAAGAAACATTTTTTCATTAAGCCATATGGGTATAGCTTTTAAGAATGAAATAAGACCTTTTGGTGCAAATGCATAATATGTTTGTAATAATCGTTCGAACTTAAGTAATGGCTTATCATAAAAAATGATGGCGTCAAGCTCGTTAATACTTAATCCTGCTTCTTCCAAACAATACTTTATAGCATTAATTGGGAAATCTGGGGTGTGTTTTTCTCTAGTAAATCTCTCTTCTTGCGCTGCAGCTATAATGTTTCCACCCATAATAAGTGTAGCCGCAGAATCGTGGTAAAATGCAGATATCCCAAGTATTTTTTTATCCATTATTAATCATTATCGGTTTTTTTTTAATCCAAAACCAAAGGGTAAGTATAATAGCCCATTGTCCCAAAGTTTTTAGAATAAGAGCACCGTTTATTCCCCATAGTTTTATTAAATAATACCCAGAAATAATTTGAAAAATAGCTAAAATAGAAGCAATAATAGCAATACTGGATTGCATATTTTTTTTATAATATTCATTAACAATTAAAACGTGTATAAGAACTGGGATTATATAAATAAAAGCAAGAAAGTATTGTAAGTTAGTAAAATGTAATTCATATATATACTCAATAACGATATACATTCCTAGAGTAATCATTAAGGCGAATGGCCATCCATACCAAAATAAACGTTTTTTTAATTTTAATATTAATGAATCTTTAGATCGGTAAAAATTTTTTAAAAAAGGATTTAAAAAAAAAGAACTTCCCATTTGCGCAAGTGCAAGAAAACTTATAAACACCTGATATTTACTTAATGTACTAAAATTAAAAAAATAGGTGCCGTAATAGGCATCGACTTTTACACGAATAGTACCAACTGCCAATGGAATAAAAAAAGGAAGAGATTGCTTAATGATATTAAATTTAACTCGATATGAAATACTAGTAAACTCTTTATGGTAATAAAAAAAATAGCATATAAGTTTAATAATTTGACAGCTACTTATAATAAGTAGTAGGCTTTTTATATCTAAGGTATTTATAATGGATAAACAAGTAAAGAGTATGATTAGGTTGTATACGAATTCTACCCAAATACTAAATTTAAAGTCTTTATTAAATAAAATTAAGACTTTAAATGATTGATTAATAAATTGTATTCCTATTAAAGCAAAAATTAGAACTTCTAATCCTTTAAAAATAGGAATAAAATAAATGATAATAATGCTAGGAATTAGTAATAAACTTCTTGTACTAATGTTAGTACTCCAATCTTGATTTATTGTTGAAGGTGAGTTACTAAAAGATTTTAAAAGAAAATCTTGACTGCCAAAACCTAGAAAAAGAATAAAAAAATTACTCCAAATCAATATTTCTGCATATTGACCCCATAACTCTGTACTGTGATATTTAATAATAATAAATGATAGTAAAAGAACAGAAAAAACGGTTAGAATTTGACTTAAGCTATAAAGAGAAATAGTCTTAAGCCTGGAAAGTATTTTACTATTCTTTAATACCATATAATTAGTTAGGTTAAAGTGATATGTACCTCAATTGATAAAAACCAATCCCTCTTTTAAAATCAGAAAGATAAATTAAGGTCGTATCGTTAATGACAGCTGGTTTTAATTTATTATCATTATTAAATGTTAGTTGTTTGTTTTTATAAAACACTTGATTACTCTTTAGATAAACTTGACTTGTATCTATATCTTTTGTTCGTATTTCAGTTGATTGCGTATTTTTACCGTTTTGATTCCAATAAATATAGTTTAATAGACCATCAATAACAGTATAGTCATAAGTTAATATAGGTTGGCTCTCTACCAATGGGTAATTATCTTGGTTCTGATTTTTCCAATTATTTAATAGTATAGCAATAAGTACTATTGAACTTATAAAACACACACTTAGTTTCCATCGAATGTATTTAAAACTCTTTTCTATCAAAAAAGCAAAAAGCAATATTGACAACACTAATTTTGGAAAAGAAAAAGGCAATGGGAATTTTGCAAAAAAATGAATAGGAATATTCGCAATTAAGAAAAACAATGAAATGATGACTATATTTTTATAATCGAAAGTTAGGTGATTCAAATAAAATACAAAAAGAAATAGTAGCAAAATGTTTGAATACGAGCTTCCATAGGGAGACAGTAAAATGGTTAGAAATATCCAAAAAGAAAAGGTTTTTATTTCTGAGGTTTCTTGTCTTGTGAAAAAATAACTAATTACTATAATTATTAGTTTGAAAAGTAAGAGCGTTATTGAGAATGCTAGAGTGTTTGACATAAATATGCCTTTTAATAGCATAAACATAGATTGATAATTCAGGGCAAATTCTTTTGCAATTTCGCCATTATTGAATTTAGGTAAAACAGATGTGAAATAAAACTCCCAAACTTCTGAGCCATTTGCAATCAAGGAAGCTCCTAGTAAAAGAGCACATGATAAACCAAGATAGATAAACGCTTTATACTTCTTTTTAAAAAGCAACAAGCCAAATAGAATTATAGGAAATACTTTAAGTAAAATAGCAAAACCCCAAAATAAACTCATTTTAAAAAAACGTTCATTTTTATAAGCTAAAAAACCTTCAGAAAGTAAAAAGAAAAGAATTAAGTATGTTTGACCAAAAAGAAAATTGTTTTTTAACGGAATAAAGAAAACTAATGGGATGATATACAGATAATGTGCTTTAATTTTATAAACCTCAAAGAGTTTTTTTAAACTGTATAGAAATAATATTAGCCCTAAAATATTAAACATTAGTTTGGAAACGGTCACGGTACATAAAGTAAAAGGAACAAATAATAATGCAAGGAATGGGGTATTTGGAGCATAACTAACAAAAATATTATGATAGTCTAAATCGGCAATTTTTAAATTAAAGTAATGAGGGAAATAGATGTTAGATGTAAAATCACCGCCTTTTAAAAAAAAGGCAGAAAAGTAATAGTTAGCAAAATCGTGTATAGGAAAATAAAATGCCTTGTAAATAAAAAGGCTACATATTATAAAAATAAAAGTTAGTCCAATGTATGTATTATTAATTGCATTTTTCATAATCCTTTAAAAATGCTAAAATTGAAAATTTTTAATTTTTGTAGTAAATATTTTATTGATACACTAAGTACTCCAAGTCCGTATTTAGAACTTCGTATAAAATTTATTGAAGAAGAATCTTTTTCATATTTTGCAGGGCAGGAAACTTCACCAAATGATGCATTTATGTAGCATAATTGTGCTATAATTTGATTATCGAAAATGAAATCATCTGAATTTTTTTCAAAAGGAACTTGTTGTAAAACGGATGCTTTAAAGCAACGGTATCCTGTATGGAATTCAGAGAACTTTTGATTCATTAGTATATTTTGAAAAAAAGTAAGTAATCTATTAAAGGTGTACTTATATATTGGCATTCCGTTTTTTATGGCACTCCCATTTAAAATGCGAGATCCGAAAACGACATTATAAGTGTCATTTGCAATTAATGTGCACATAGCCGGAATTAATTTGGGATTGTATTGGTAATCTGGGTGTAGCATTACAATGATATCTGCATTTAAATCAAAAGCTTTTTTATAACAACTTTTTTGGTTGGCACCATATCCTTTATTTTTAGCATGCTTTATAACGTGTTTTATTCCTATGTCTTGTGCAATTTTAATGGTTTTGTCATCACTAAAGTCATCTGTTAAAATAACATCATCAACAATATCAAATGGAATATCATAATATGTTTTTTTAAGAGTTTTTTCAGCATTATATGCTGGTAACACAACAATTATTTTTTTATTATTAAGCATATTAATTTATATGGTTAACTTCTGTTTCGGATTTTTCTCTTACAGATGAGGAGACCTCTAGTCCTTTAAAGGGAGCAAATGGCCTAATCTCATTTCTATAATACAAATCCCCTAAAAAAGGAAATTCATCATAAGTATGTGTTGATATTCCAGAAAGCCTATTTTTAACTTCTTCAATTGGTAAATTCCATTCTAAACTTAATCGTTCAGCAGACGCTTCCATAAAAGAAATATATAATAACTCGGTTAGGGTATGTTCTTGTGTATTAGAAAAACCTACGCCATCTAATAAGGCATTTTTGTTAGTATTATGCGAACTTCTGTAATTTAATAAAGTATCTCTAAATTCTAAATATGTTAAATACCCTGTGAAATCATTTTGTAAGGAGAATAATGGTTGAATGCCCGATTCGTGGCACCATATACACTTTGCAGGTTTGCCAGCATTAGTGTGTAATGGGGAAGCATTGTTTTTGCGGAAACCATTTTCGTCAAATATACCAAAACGTAATTGTCCATTGGGTAAGATTTCTATAGTTTCATATTCAAATATAGTTTGATTTTCAGGATCTACTTCTGTTGAAATAAAAAGCTGATTAAATTCACTTTGTTCTGAGAAATTAATAATTCTATGTTCTAAAGATATATTAGAATTATTAATATAACCCTTTTCTGGTTTTAATGTGTATTTATCTAATAGAGAGCTTAATTCATTTGGAACATCTACAATTTCATAATAATGCTGTGAAACTCCAATGAGTAATGTAACATAACGACCTAAATCAACGGAAGAAGTTATTTTATATTCATTTGAATTTTTAATATTATTATTTAAAATAGTTAATTTTTGTTTAGCATTATCAGTCAATCCTAACTTATCAGTATCAATTTTAATAATATTTCCATTCAAAGTAAGATTGGAATTATAATTAGGAAGCTTTGCTCCAATATAAGATAAAGCCCATTGTAAACCTATTACAGATTTGTTAATTGTATCGTCAGGATATGCCTTATTCCACTTTAAATTTATTATAGTATCTACTTTAACTAAATCTTGATACGAGTCGGTTGCACATGAAGCTAGTAGTAAAAAAAATAAAATATTTAAATTTTTCATCGATATAACTATTTTTTTGATATTTCATAAATATGATAGTCTAGGCCCCTTACAACATAGTTGTTGAGTTTTTTCAATAATTTTATATTAATATGTTCTTTTTTACTACCTATAAAATTATAAGCTCCAATAAATATAATAGGTTTGTCATCAAGTAGCTTTGAAAGCTTATACATTACTTCTTCATTAGATAAGTTTAAACTAAACTGATTATTTCGATTCCATGGGCAATGACTTTGATAGCTTTCACTACATAAAAAATACACTTTTTTTCTTAAATAGGGACTTATAATAGTGCCTTGACAAAAAGTAGTAACGACCATATAGTTGGACGCTTTTTTTTCTTTTAAAACTAAAAAAACGTCTTTTCCGTTTGAAAAAGAGTGCGTCAAATCCATTGAAAAGGCTATAATTCCTCCTATAAATTGAACAAAAAGAATACTATAAATAATTGTTTTTTTAAGATTTCTAATATTTTTAAAACCATTTTGAGATGACCTTGGGTAATATTCCTTACTTATCCATAATGTTATTATAAACAATATATAGGTTATTCCAAAATATCTCGTTGCAGACAGATTAGTAAAAAAGAAGAATAATTGAATTCCAAATAATCCTGTATAAATAAAAACTAAAGCTGTTTTTTTCTTATAAAATAATATTAGTGGAATGATATAGACTGCAATTGATAAAATGGCACTTATACTCTTGTTAAGGTTTACTAGTAAATTCGAATTCCAAAAATGAATGGTTCTAAAATCTGGAATAGGCATTAGACCTTTGAAAAAGGAGACCAAACCAGGAGTCATTCGTTCTTTAAATGAAGATGTTATTGCATGATCGAAAAAAGTGGTGTCTGTAGGCGGAACTATCTGTATAAGTGCTATTGTAAATCCAATAATAAAAATGAGATAACCATAAACATGCGTTCTATTTACAAAAAGTATTTTTCTTTGCCAATTTTCATACAACAGTGTTAGAAAAAAAGCAAAACTAATAATACCGAATATAGCATGGGTATTTGCAGCCATAGCTAGGAAAAAGCATAAAAATGAAAAACGACTATCCTTTTCTTTAAAAAGGCTACACGCTAAAAAGAGAAATAAAACTCCTAGCATATAATTTCTACTAATTATATTATATTCAAAAATGATAAAATAACCAAAAATGAAAAGGGTTTTAAAGAGCCATGAAAATGGAGCTTTTTTTAGAAAAATAAAGATAGCTGCAGTCGATATTAAAATATGAAGCAATTGCATCCAAAAAGGATTCAGTGTTAACCTTGAAATATAAAAGAGTAAGATATTCCAGAGAATAGGATGTCCTTCATATCGAGTATTATAAATTAACTCTTTAAAACTAAAACTATCTCTTGCTAATAACCAATGATGAGCTTCATCCAACCATATTTCATGATGTAATATGCCTATTAAGCTTATGATAAAATAAACTATTGTTAATCCAAGTATATAACATTGTTTTTTATGCATAAGCTTTCATCAACAAATTTGCCAAAACAGATTTTATTTTTAACTTTAAAAAAAACAATAAATTTTTATTTTCCCCTTTCGATATCTCTTTATGGGAATTAACTTCATTTACAATACGTTTCACCGCATAATCATAAAATTTTCTAGAATAAGTTCTAGTAAAATCAATATCGCGATCTGTCGAAGTTTCCCAATTTGGTTGCACCGTTATTTTATCTTTGATCTCATTGTATAAAGAAGTCCCCTTAATTGGATACGCCACTGTAATTGTGAAATGAGTTGGATTAGCTGCTTTTAAATAGCTAATAGTTTTATTAATATCCGTTTCATCTTCACCTGGGTAGCCAACCATGATAAATGTACCTGTTTCTATACCTAAAGCATTCGTTTTTTGAATAGCTTCTTTTACAACATCAACATCTACACGTCTATCCATGGCATCAATAATTTTTTGAGATCCGCTTTCAGCACCGATCCAAATTCGAAAACAACCGGCTTCTTTTAATAACTGTAAAATCTCATCATTTAAGCGTTCTGCTCTTGTAATGCATTCAAAAGGAATAACAGCATTTTGTTTTATTACTTCTTGATGAAAGCTTTGTATCCATTTATGACTTACAGTGAAGACATCATCTACAAACCAGATAGCATCTGGTTTGTAAGTGTCTTTTAGCATCCGTAATTCTGCAGCAACCATATCTGCAGGGCGTCTTCTATAGCTTTGTCCGTAAACGGCAGTACTACACCATTTACACGTATAAGGACAACCTCGTTGCGTACTAACGGTCATTGAGCTTTTACCATGGTAGGTTTTCCAAGTATCTAAATACTTGTCAATAGGAATGGCTTCTCTATTCGGTAAGGGTAACTCCGAAAGGTCCTTAATTTTAGTTCTAGGTGCTGTTTTCTTGATACTAGTGTTTTCTAAAAAAGCAATTCCGGGAATGTTTTGATAATTGCTGTCGTTTAAAATGGCATGATATAATTCCAAAGTTGTTTGTTCTCCTTCTCCTATAACTAAAAAATGAGCACCAGTGTTCAAATAATTTTCGCAATTGTAAGTAATATCCGGTCCACCTAAAATTATTTTAGGAAAACCATATTTAGAATCATTTTTTAACAGTTTAATAAGTTTAATGACATTGATTTTGGTCATCAAATTGGTATAAATAGCTACAGCTTTAGGTTGTTTATTTTGAATAAACGCTAATTGTTCTTCCTGAGAATAAAAGGTAGAATCAAAAACATGGTTTTCAACATTTTTTTCATTTAAGTAAGACGAAATATATAATAACCCTAAAGGCGTATACGGTTTCATAATGAGCAACTCTTTCGGGTCTTCATTTAAGTAATAAGCATGTGTTAATACTAAACTCACTTTTTTGTCAATTCAATTAAATAGTGATCTGCATATTTTGCCATAAAAGAAAAACCGATGATCTTTTCAATACCAATCAATATATCTAAAAAAGGCTTTTTAGATAAAAAAGACCCTTCAAGGTACGAAGGAGGAATACTTATTCCTATAGGTTTTAATCTTTCAGATTTATATTGCGTTTTTGCTAAAGATATAACATCTTTTGGATTGTAATACCATGTTGGAACCTTTGCACCATCTACATTAGCTAGAACACTTTTTTGAGTATGCCTTCTTTTGGCATTTTTTAAGTCTCCTTTTAAATAAAAATATAGACGTTCCCAAAGACAAAATTTAGGCATTATAACCAAAATTAGCTTTCCATTAGGAGTTAGAAGGTTTTTAGTTTTTTTTATGAAAGTTTCCAGTTCTACTTTAGAAAGACAGTTTAACCCTCCAAAATTTGAAAAAACCAAGTCAAATTGTTTTTGAAAAGTTTGGTTCGAAATGGTATTAATATCTTGAATTTTAAAATCTAAATTTTTGGGAGTTTCTTTAGTCTTTGCTATATCGATCATACTTTTAGATACATCTGTAGCTAAGACATGATGTCCAAGATTTGCTAGTTTTATAGCATCTACTCCAGTACCACAGTTCAATTCAAGTACAGAAAGCTTTTTAGTGGTATTAATTATTGGATTTAAATAGTTAAAAACGCGCTGCCGTTGTGCGCTGCCAATCTTAGAAAATGTAAACACATTATCATAGTTCTTCGCAGCTATATCAAAATCATTAGGCATAATTATGCTCCATGTTTTTTAAGATAATTTTATCTAATAAAGCTGATGGTACATAATAACCATATAAAAGTATAGATCTTAATTCAGATTTAGTGATAGAAAAAGGGTTTTTTAAAACCTTTTTTAAATTTGCTTCCCCTTGGCTTTTACGATATTCTTTATGCACATAGCGATGTAGTTTTTTATAAAACCTGGAGTTAAATGTTCCTTTGAATAACATAGCCAAATCATCAGAATCCGTCCAATTAGTTTTTAATTTTAAATCATCTTTAACCTTTTCATAAAACTTGGTTCCTGGTAGAGGATACGAAACAGAAATTCCAAGATTATCAGGAACTAAGGTTTTTATCATCCGAATGGTTTTATAAATATCTTCTTTAGTTTCTTTTAGGTAACCAAACTGAATAAAAAATGCGACACGAACATTTTTTTCTTTTAGCAGACGGGTCGCTTCATAGATTTGGGAAACGGTAATACCTTTATCCATGCCGTCTAGGATTGCTTGAGAACCACTTTCCGCTCCAACCCAAACCTCGCGAAGTCCACTCTCGGCTAAAGCCTCAATAGTATCTTCTTTTAAAAGTAAATCGACTCTGCTTTGAATATAATAGGAAATAGAAAGCTTTTCGGTTTTTAAGTTACTATTAAATTGTTGAACCCAATTTGGTTTTAATCCAAAGATATCGTCACACATCCAAAAGCTGTTTACATGATATTTTTCAACCAAGTATTTTATGTGTTTTATGATATATTCAGGGCTATGCGAATTGTAACGGTTACCATAAATAGGCTTCGCACACCAATTGCATTTATAGGGACAACCACGTGTTGTTGCTATATTTAAAGTAAATTTATTTCCATGAGACTCCCAAATGGTCCGATAGGCTTCAATATCAACCAGATCCCAGGCGGGTAAAGGGAGTGTATCTAATTCCTTTAGGACTGCTCTGGATGGATTTTTAATAATTCCATCATCATTTTTGAAGACAATCCCTTGTATTAGAGAGGTATCTTTATTGTTTTCAAGAGCCGTGACTAGTTCTTTAAGGGTTATTTCTCCTTCTCCCTGAATCACAAAATCGGCACCATAATCTAAATACTTTTCATAATGATCTGTAGAATCAGAGCTACAGACTATAACGTTGCAATGTATTTCTTTGGCAATTTTTATCATCTCAAAGGCGGCTTCACGCATGGTTGTTAAGCACATTTTTGTTAGATAATTAAAACCATCATCGTAAAGAACAAATGTTTTCGGTTTATGTATTTCCAAATACGGTTTAATTGTTTTAGGATCATCTAAGAGGTTTGCATCAAAAAGATCAACAGTATATCCATGTTCTCTAAGGTAAGATGCAGCATATATAGTGCCTAATGGCGGATAAGGTGTTTTATTCTTCCATTGTTTTTGATCGAATTTATAATAATAAGAATGAGAAAAGACTATATCAAGCATGTTCTGAGTGTAAGTCTAAGTTATACAGTTTTCTTATAGTATCGTATTTTTCGTTTAACAAATCAATAACCTTTTTTTGAAAGTTTTGAGGGTGGTGCTTGGAAATATTTTTAGTAGACTTCATGGCAATTTCGAAATCATCTTTTTCTAAATGTCCAAATTTAGAATGCCATTTTTTTAAAGTGATTTTTCTGAAAAAGTTATCTAAGAAATCACCAATTTTAGTGTTTAAGATCCTTTGCAGGAGTAGGGATAACCATGCTTTTTTATAATCATTTATTGTTGAAGAATCAAAAGGGCCTATATTAGGAAAATAATCTTTTGTCCAAGGGTTTTCTTTAATAAATGATGTATAGACTGCTTTTCCGGAAACAGGAATAAGCGTTATAGCTTCTGTAGCAGTGAATCTGTTTTGCTCAAAAATTTCTAAGTTGCTACTGCTAATAAAATAATTAACACAAAAATATTTTTTTGAATTCAACAAAAATATTTTCTTATATAGAATGAGTAGTGTTCTCGCTATCCATAATCTGTTGGGTTTAGTAATGATAAAAAAATCGATATCCCCGTCATTATCATAATAGCCTTTAGATAGAGCTCCAGATAAAGAAACACCTTCTACATATGGGAATTGAGTGATAAGTTTAGCCACTCTAAAAGCTTTTGGCATGATATTTTTTGCCATTCGATTCCCTTCAGTTCTTCTATGTACCGTAGCAATATCGTTTATGGTTGAATAAAAACCATCAAATTTATAAATAATGCTTTTTTGTAGTAAAAAGTCAATTTCCTCATGCATTAGTTCTTTTGAGGTTAACCGCGAAAATTTATAAATTTCCTCTTCAGTAAGTGGATATTTAAAAATAGAGAAATAAAGTAATGTTTTTAGAGTGTCCAAGTTTTTGTTGTTTTATAGATTCATGGGGAGGCTTAATAAAAACAGCTACTTTTTTTTAAGACTAAAATTGAAAGATACGTTTATATCATTTGCAATTTTATTTTTAACAACTTTTGGTATTTTAATGTCAAAATCTGACGCATTAGCCAAAAAGGCTCCAGATATTGTAATAAGACCCTCATTTTGGGTAATATCTATATTAGTACTATCTAGCTGTTTAGTCTTTCCATGAAAAGTTAATTGCCCATTAATTAAAAAAGATTGCTTTTGTGCATTTAACTTATTTAAAGAAAAATCTAATATTTGTCCTTTAAATGTTGCTTTAGGATAGGTGTCGGACTCTGCATAATTTTCATTAAAATGTTCTTCCATAAGTGCATTTTTAAAGCGAAAACCTTTTATCAGAACTAATGCTGCAAACTCGCCGTTTTCAGAATTTACTATGGCAGTTACAGAATTATGAGATGCTTTTACTTCTTCAAAAGAGGGTACTGAGGCTTCAAATGCAACGGAACCTTTTTTTGTTAAATATTTGCTTTGTGCAGATAGCCCTAAGCCAATAAAAAACGTCATTAAAAGAAAAATCTTTTTCATATCATAAGTTATTTTAAAATTAATAAGGTAAAAAATTAGTCGAAAAAAAGGGTCTATTCTTCCAACAACCCATCGTCTTCCCACTTTTTTATTAGATCAATCAAATTTTGAGGTAATCGTGGACCTCCAAAGGGCATAGCTCCACTTTCTCCGGCTTGACGGGAAATTCGATCAATTAAATTACTATTCATCACAGCGTTTTTTACATCACTAAAAGTAGTTAAAGATATTGGAGCGCCATTTATTGGAGGATTTGCATGACAAGCAATACAATTATTATCAATAATTGTTTTAACACCATCATTATAGGTCGTTAATACCGGTTGAGGTGTTTTAATTATTAAATCATCTTCGCTAACATTAGTGCAACTAGAAAAAACGATAAGAATAAAGGTGAGTAATAAAAGTATGTTTTTCATAACATTAGGGTATTAAAAAACTCTGCTTAAGTTAAATCCAAAATAAATATTTCCATCAGCCCAATCTCCAGATCCTTGACCTAAAAAAGTATTGGTATTCATACCTTGTGTATTGGTAAAATGCAACTGAAATACATGCCCTCCGGTTTCTAGATCAAAACCAATTGATAATGGGTTTTTAAAAGGAGAATTACTGGCCCTATTTAAATGCCAGCCATAATCTATATTAACAGACCAGCGTTTAGATAGTTTATGTCGACCTCCTAAGCCAAGTGCAAACTGAGAATTATCTTGCCCATCGATTTGAACATAATTATCATGAAAGAATGTAGGTGCTAATTCTATTGATAAATTGGTGTTTATTTTTCTTGATATTAGTAATTGAGCTGTGTAACTAAGTCGGTGTTTAAATTCAATGAGGGGTAAATTATCTTTATCCAAACCGGTATTAATTAAAAAGTCATTAAAACCTACAATAGTAAATGGAAATCCATTTTTTTCTTGTCTTAAAAGTCTATATTTTACAGATACTTGATAAATTTTTTGAAATGAACTTCTTGAGATTCCAATATTAAACCCGTCCGAAATTCCATAAACAAAATTTAGACGCGTAACAGCATCATCTAATCCAAAAAAAGAATCAATACCATTTTCAATGCTACCGAATCGATGGGATACAACAAGTTTAAGCTCTTTTTTGGCAACGAGTTTAGTAGATTCAAAGTTTACTATTTTTAAACCTTTAAAAGCAGCAGTGACATACTCTTTTCCTGTAGGATCTGAATCAATCTCATCAAGTAAGTCATTCTGGGAATAGGTTAGCAAAGGAAAACAAAAAATAAAGATTAGTAAGTATTTCATATAAGTAAAGATTAAACGAGATAAATTATTGTTTTTTAATTATATAAGAGCCAAGTATGTTTTTAAATTTAATTTACAATAGAACATTGGTCTAGTTTAACTTGCTCTAGTAAATCGTCATAACCGATGCATCGTCCTTTTATTTTTATTTCTGAATCAATATTATATGATGTGTTAAATGGTGTACTAAAAGCACAATATACATTGTCATTTAAGGTTAGATCCATAGTATTTAATTCTGTAATGAGTCCGTAAATTTCAACTGTTTTATTCAAATATTTTTTCTCTGATGCTTCAAGGTTTTTTGAAAATTCGGCACTAATTTCATTAGCTGATAAAGAGAAAGTTGCCTGTTCTGTTTCAATATTACGATGATCTTGATATATATAATTATATCCAAAAACAACAACAAGCGTAATGAATATCAATATTATAACACTAATACCAATACGGGATTTTTTGTTTATAGCCATTTTTAAAGTAAATTGATATAGTCGAAGTTAAAGAATTTTCATTACATTATTGACTAAGCGGTCGCATTTTTCAAAACCAAATTCAAAAACATTGGGTTTTTGAGATAATTCATATAACTTATCTTTGAGCATATGTTTGGCACGATGAATCCTTACTTTAACATTGCTTACTGAAACATTTAAACAATCACTAATGTCTTTAATTTTCATGTTTTCAACTTCACTCAGCATATAAATGATTCTATACTTTTCGGGAAGCTCGCTAATAACTTTTTCTAAGACCCATGTTGCTTCTCTTTGTATAATAGCTTTTTCAGGGTTCATATCTTTTGGGGCTTCAATAAAAGGTTTAGTAGTTTTTTTAATTTGATTTGATTTTAATTCGTAAAGTGCTTCATTAATGCCTATTCTAATTAACCATGTAGAGAACTGAGATTTTTCTCTAAATTGGTGAAGCTTCTCATAGGCTTTTATATATGTGTTTTGCATGACATCTTTAATTAGCGCTTCATCATTTACATAGCTTTTTATAACTCTATATAATTTTTGATTATTTCTACGCATTAAAATCTCATATAAGCCTTTCTCTCCGCTCAGCACTTTTTTAATAACATCAAAATCATGAACCTTAGGGTTTTTATAATCACCAATTTTTATTGCTTCCATATTTATTTTTCCTTTAGATAAATATATTGGTAAAAAGTTACAACATTTTGTAACTTTTTTTTTGTTTCAACATCTAAAGCGTGTAATTAACTAAAAATAAGAATTATGGATGTAAAAGATTTGCTTAAGTATACGTATGGTTTAGTACCTATCGTAGCAGGATTAGACAAGTTTACCAATATTTTAACCGATTGGTCTCAGTATCTGGGAGCAGGTTTACAAGACACTCTACCATTTGAAGCTTCGACTTTTATGATGATTATTGGTATTATTGAAATTATTGCTGGAGTTTTAGTGTTAGTTAAAACTAAAATTGGAGCCATAATAGTTGCTGCCTGGTTAACCCTTATAGCATTAGTGTTAATTTTTAGTGGACACTATCTAGATGTGGCTGTTAGAGATTTGGTTATGGCAATTGGTGCTTATACTTTATATAAGCTATCGACAGATTAGTTAAAAAAATAGGGGCGTATTAAATAACATGAATACTATTTTTTACGCCTTTTAAAGTGCTACTTTTGTGTTATGGTCTTTTAAAAGTTCTATGTAATCATCTATTTTAAATTCGGAAGCTTTAAAACTATTAGATCTTTCCTTTGCTTGTTCTTGTCTTGCAATACTTCTTGAAAAACGACGGATACTTTGTTCTGAATCTAGTATAATACCAGGTACTGAAGCATTTTTTCCGTTTTCATCTTTAGCTACCATGGTGAAATAAGAAGAATTGCAATGTTTTGTATGGCCAGTTTGAATATTTTCCGATTCAACACGAACACCAATAACCATAGAAGTTCTACCTGTATAATTAACAGATGCTTTTAATGTTACCAACTCGCCAACATCTATAGAGTTTAAAAAATCTACTTTATTTACAGATGCCGTAACACAATAGTTTCTGGAATGCTTTGACGCACAGGCAAAAGCTATTTGATCCATTAAGTTTAAAATATACCCACCGTGAATTTTTCCACTAAAGTTTGAGTGCGATGGTAACATTAATTCCGAGATGATAATTTGAGATTCTTTTATAGTTTTAAACATGTACTCTAAGTTAACACGGTATATATAATACCTATAATTATTGCTATTCCAAAACTGATTAAAGTACCTATTAAAATATACTCTGTAAGCTGTCTGTCCTTGGATTCTTTTAAATCTCCAAATCTAAAAACTGATTTAGCGGTAATTAAAAACCCAACAGCTTCCCAGTGATTTACAATTATAAATATAAACACTAAAATACGTTCTAAAATACCAATAATTTTGCCTGCATCCTTAAGTGACTCGTTATTTTTAGTAAGTTCTGAAATATTCCATTTTAAAAAAATGGTTTTCATAATTATAGAGACGGGAATTGTTAAAAACAATAAACAAGTTAGTAGTAAAAGATTGTCTTCGGTTATAAAAGACTCTAAATGAAATGTATTGTCTAAATAGAAAAAATAACACCCAATAATCACTAAAATATGAAGTAACTGATCTATAAAAAACAGTAATCGTTTTGTTTTTTTCTTTTGAATAATAAGCTTAAAACCATCAATTAAAAGATGTGAAACGCCTATTGTTAGCACAAATGGCCATAGCGATATATCCCATAGTAATACTATTAATAGCAAAACATGAATTAGTATGTGTAAATATAGTTTTGGCGATTTTAATTTTTTCTTTTCTTTTTCTTTTACCCACTTTTGAGGTTGCAGAAAAAAATCACCAATTAAGTGCGCTAATAAAAGTTTTAGTAGTATCATGTTAAAGCATTTATTTTTTGTCTGTACATAAGGTCTAACTCCTTGATTTCATCTAAATGAGCCCTTTTTTGCCTGGTACTTATTGCATTTTGATTTATACCTATAAGTTTTCCTAGTTCGCTTTGTAATGCATCAGGCTTTTCTATACTTAACTTAACAATTTCTGCTAGATTCACTGTCCAGCTATCCATGGATATAAGGGCTAACTTAAAATATAAATTTAATGTTTCGTCAATTTCATGACTATTGGTTTTTATGCGTAAATTTTGTTTCTCTTTTTTCAAGGTTTCCAGTGTTTCTCCCGAAAACACAAAGGCTTCTCCATTAGATTCTGTTACGTTTTCGCCTTCGTAGGTTTTATTGCCAATGCCTATAGCTAAACGCACATCTAAACCATGAATGGATTTTATACAGGCTTTTATATATAATGCAGCTATAAAGCTAGAGTAAATATCTTTAATTTCTATTTGAAAACTGTCACCGCGATATATTTCCCAGTAGGCCTTATCATTACTTAAATAAGATAAAGCTCTCTTTAGCACCGTTATCCATACTTCTGGATTTACCTGAGCTCTGGACTTGATAATGTCTCCCGTTATGACACTTGTTATTGTGTTTGATATCATACATCACGTTTTTGTGTGATAAACAAATGTATCACATTTTTGTGTGATAAACAATAATATCGCATTTTTATGTGATAATTTGATATATCACGTTATTGTGTGATAAAAAACATTGTTAATGGTCTTCTTCTGCACGTTTTATAATGGCTTCTGGTAGTGCTTTTTTAGCTTTAGCACCCATTTTTTTTAGTTTTTCAACGCTTGTAACCAGATTACCTTTGCCATCAACCAACTTGTTCATAGCTGCAGAATAATCCGTTTTTGCCGCATCAATTTTTTTGCCGACACCAGTTAAATCTTTCACCAGGCCTTCAAACTTATCGTATAAGGCACCGGCTTGTCTAGCAATTTCTATAGCATTTCGCTGTTGTTTTTCATTATTCCACATGGTATCGATAGTACGAAGCGTGGCTAGTAAAGTGGATGGTGTTACAATGACAATATTTTTCTCAAAAGCTTTGTTGTATATAGCATTGTCTTCGTTTACAACTACAGCAAAAGCAGGCTCTATAGGGATAAACATGAGCACAAAATCTGGCGATTCTATATCATATAAATCTTGATAATTTTTTTCCGAAAGTTGATCGACATGTTTTCTAATAGAATTAACATGTGCTTTTAAAAATGGTATTTTATCGTCATCATCGGCATTTACCAAACGTTCGTAATCTGTTAATGATACTTTAGAATCGATAATCATCTTTTTGCTATCAGGAAGATGCAAAACAACATCGGGTAGCACTCTGGATCCATCATCTAAGGTGAAACTCTGTTGTACAAAATATTCTCTGTCTTTTTCTAATCCAGATTTTTCAAGAACACGTTCTAAAACCAATTCTCCCCAATTCCCTTGCATTTTACTATCTCCTTTTAAGGCTCGTGTAAGGTTGGTAGCTTCTTTGGTCATTTGTTGATTAAGATCTTTTAAACCTAGTAATTGCTCTTTTAAAGCAGAATGCATACTAATACTTTCCTTTTGAGTTAAATCTACTTTTTCTTCGAAAGTTTTAATTTTTTCTTGAAGCGGATTTAAAATATTCTTTATGTTTTCTTTATTCTGAAGTGTGAATTTTTCTGATTTTTCATCAAGAATTTTAGTGGCTAAAAGTTCAAAATCTTTACGTAATTGTTCTTGGCGTTCTTCTAGTTCTTTATCGCGTTTTATATTTTGTTGTTGAAGATTTTCGTATTCGGTATTTTTTCGAGTTAATTCTGTGTTTAAAAAATCTTTTTCGCGACGAATATCTTCGCGCTCACTTTCAACTTTATTTAAGTTTTGCTTTAAATCATCAATAATTAAGCTCATTTGCTTTTGGCGTTCTTCAAGCGTGCTTTTTTCACTTTTAGTTTTAAGTTTTATAAAAAGAATACCTAAATAAGCACCAATAACAGCAGAAATAACGATAGTAAGAATGAGAATAAGATTGTCGTTCATAAATTAAATATGTAATACGGTAAAAATAGTAAATTATAAGTTTTGAATTTTATCTTTATAATAATCTTTCTTAACATTTGGGGGCATGTTTATTTGAGTCTTTAGAGGTATCCCTTTTTGCTTTTGATAATTTTATATATTTTTGATACAATAGATTATAAGAAGGAAAGCTTGTGTATAATTCATTAGAGGTTTCCTGTGTTTTAACTTTATAAAAACATTACTATTATTTTAAAAAAATCAAGAATGGTAATGGATAAATGGATCGTGTTAAAAAAAAAGTACTTATTTTATTTTTTATGCTTCTTATTACCTCGTTTAATATATTCTCAAAACGATTTATCTATTGATGATTTTGTCTTTGTTTGTGAAGACAAAATAGAATCTATTGAAAACAAACTTCGCTCTGGTATTAATGCTTTTTTTCTGAAAATAGAAGAAACAGAAACAACATATATTATTAAAAATGCAAAACCCCAAAGAAACCTTGGACAAGTATTAAACAATATAAAAAAGTTTTTAAAAAATGACACTCAGACTATAATATCGTTAGTGTTTAAAGGAGAGTTGGATGAACAGAAGTTACAGCATTTTTTAAATAACATTTTTTTTGAAAAATGTTTATTCCATAAAAAAAACGAATGGCCTAAAATAAAATTTTTGCAAGACAAAGGGATTCAGGTTTTTGCTGTTTTGGAATCTCAAATAGCATCAACATCAATTCAACGGATTAGGAGCGAGAATAAATATGAAAATAGGTTTTCTTCAGATCCTTTAGATAAGTTAGTTCTTTATAATTCTTCAGCTAGAATGGACACTATACTTTTAAACAATACTTTAGAATTATGGAAATGTACAGGAAAGCCACCTAACTTTATTCTTGCCTCAGAAATTCAAATTGAAGCGGTGAAAAAGATTGCAGATTCATTAAATAGCAAAAGACGTTTTAGAGGGGTTGCTGAATATAACGGTAAACTTTTAAATGCCATTTCTTGGGTGAAATCTCCTAAAAGTATTACCCCTGCTAAGTTCTCTTTTCCGTTAACCGAAACAGAACAAGTACTCTCTCCATATAAGAATGGATATAGAATTACTCCAGCAGAAGTTATTCATCATGTTGGTCAAAACGATGCACCTAGAATTTTTAGTGCTTATAACATTGATATAAAAGATAAACTTATTTATGACTTTTCTTTTGAAAATAGGATTGAGAATACTGTGGAACGCACTTGGGATAGGTTTATTTCTAAAAATGTTTCAATTGTAAATGATTCTGAGAGAGGACGTGTTTTGTACTTCAATTCTGATGATTCTTTTATTGATTATTCAAAAGAGAACACGCTCAATTTTGAAACTCCTATTAGTATTGCTGCTTGGGTAAAGCCGGATAGTATCCCCCATTATATGGGGATTTTGGGTTTCGGTATGGCGTTTTCCCTTAAATTAAGAGATGGGAATCCAGATTTTACTATGGCTACTGTAAAAGATCATATTATTGAACAGCCACTTAAAATAAATGAATGGCAACATTTAGTTGTCGTTTATAATCCTAAAGCCACTGTGGAATTTTATCTTGATGGGGAAAGGATAGGAGAAGCAGATGCTCATAATATTATACCTTCTAAACAATCTTTAGTCATTGGTAATAATATTTGGGGAGAACAATTTCATGGATCAATTGATGACTTGAAAATATGGAATAGAGGACTTTCACAAAAAGAAATTACTACCTTGTTTCAGCATGAACCATTTAAAAGAAGTAATCTTATGGCTTATGTGATAATTGGTGCCTTTGTTTTCTTTGGGAGCATCTTTGTATTTCTTTATAAAAGAAAAAAATCATCCGTTAAACCGCATATAAAACCACAACAAGATTCAGAATACTTAAAACAGTCACGACCAAAACAAAATACACTTTATCTTTTCGGTAATTTTCGTATCGATTTAGTTTCGGAAAAAGCATTACCTCTTTCTTTTTCACCACTTCACAAACAATTATTGTCTTTTTTGATTTTATCTACTTTAGAAGAAAAAGATGGGGTCAGTACTAATAAGCTTACAGAAACATTTTGGCCTGGAGTTTCAAAAATGAAAGCTAAAGAAAATAGAAATGGTAACATTAGAAAGTTGAGAAAGGCCTTATCAAAAATAGAAGGCTTAGAGGTTGTTTTTACAGAAAAAAAATGGCGTATTATAAATACTACAAATTTTGAAATCGATATTTTTCAATATATAAAACTTAAGAAGTCTATTGAACACGAATTGAGATTGGGAAAACTAACTTTAAAGGATTTGGAAGCTTTTATCGAACTATTGAAAAGAGGCAATATTTTACAAAATATACAAACAGAATGGGTCGATTATTTTAAGAATAAGATATCCAATGAGGTTGAAAATCTATTATCAAAAATTTATAATGATCAAAATAAACATCTGTACGCAGAATTGAATATAAAAATAGCTAAAACGATTCTTTTGTTTGATAGTCTTAATGAAAATGCCCTTAAAATACTGATTAGTGAACTTGTTTCTTCAGGAAAACATGGGTTGGCACAAAGCGCTTATACTACGTTTTCAAAAAATTATGAAATACTTTATGCAGAACCTTTTAGAATAGAATATCAAAGTTTTACAAAAAAATAAATCATGTAAAAATGATATTTTAACTTAATTTTAATTTTAAAAATTACTTTGTTCACCCAAACGTTCACCTGTTTAGACTTCCTTTCTATATATCTTTAGCTTTTATTTAATACTAAAACAATTATAGAGTATGAATTCCAATAGAAGAGATTTTTTAAAAAAATCATCCATTGCAGGAGCTGGCTTGGCTCTTTTGCCTAATTTTTTAAGTGCCAGTACTTTTAATACATCATCTATGGCTTTTAGGCCAAAATATATGGGCGATTATGCTGCTCCAAAATTGGACACGGTTCGTTGTGCCTTTATTGGTGTTGGAGCAAGAGGATCGGGGCATGCAACTCGAACAGCTTCTATTGAAGGAACAGAAGTTGTTGCTATTTGTGATTTATATAAAGACTTGGCCACTAAAGTAGCTAGTAGATGTGTTGAAAAAGGTGCAGGTGTACGTCATAAAGATATTGCCCTATATACTGGCGGTAAGAATGAATGGAAGAAAATGTTGAAGGAGGTTAAGCCAGATGCCGTTTTTATTGCTACACCATGGAAAGACCATGCACCAATGGCTATTGAAGCCATGAAGCAAGGTGCTCATGCTTTTGTTGAAGTTCCTATAGCTTTAACCATTAAAGAAATGTGGGAGATTGTTGAAACTTCCGAAAAAACGGGGAAACATTGTATGATGATGGAAAACGTTAATTATGGACGTGATGAATTGTTATATTTAAACATGTGTCGTCAAGGTGTTATTGGCGAATTACTTCATGGCGAAGCATCCTATATTCATGAATTAAGAGGACAAATGAATTCTGTAGAAAGAGGAACTGGATCATGGAGAACCTATCATTACGCAAAAAGAGATGGAAACCTTTATCCGACTCATGGTTTAGGACCGGTAGCTCAATATATGAACCTTGCTAGGGGTGAAGATAATTTTGAACGTATTGTATCGATGTCCTCACCTGGAAAAGGACGTAACCTCTATGCTAAGAAGAATTTCGATGCAAGTCATAAATGGAATCAAATGGATTTTAAAGGCGGAGATATAAATACTTCTATTATTAAAACGACTATGGGACGTACAGTAATGGTACAATGGGATGAAACAAGTCCAAGACCTTACTCAAGGCATAATTTAATTCAAGGTACTAAAGGAATTTTAACTGGATTTCCTACTAGAATAGCATTTGAAGGGGGAGTAGAAGGAGCGACTAAAAATCATCATTCCTGGGCTCAAGGAGAACAATTAGATGCTATCTACGAAAAGTATGAACATCCACTATATAAACGCTTAGGTGAAATATCTAAGAAAAATGGCGGTCATGGTGGTATGGATTATATGATGTCATATCGTATAATTGAATGTCTAAGAAATGGACAACCATTAGATCAAAATGTTTATGAAGGTTGTTTTTGGAGTGCTGTAGGACCACTAAGTGAAGCTTCTGTTGCTGAACATGGTAGTTCGCAAGAGTTCCCGGATTTCACCAAAGGAAGTTGGAAAACAACCAAACCACTTGGTATTGTTCAGTAATACCAATTATAATTGGTATAAGTAGAACATTAATTATTAACGATAAACGACTTGAATTAAGGCATACTTTCTTAACCTGTTGTTCATTTTTGTTGGGAGAATACAAAAATGAACAACAGGTAAGTTTAATCGAAAAGAATTCCTTGAGGATTTGCCTTGGGTTTCCGTTGAAATTATCATTCCCATGAAATCACAGATTCATTAATATAAAGACAAAAAAATCTTTAATGAATTCATTAGAATAGATTTTAGAAATTATATACTAAAAATGACGGTAAATTTGGGGAGAGTTTCTAAATGATTTATTTTCAATGAAGTAAAAATGTTCATATTTAAATAAAAATTGAAAAGCCTTTATTTCTTCACTCGAAAGCTCCCTGTTTTATTATCAAAAATTATTAAATCTTTTGGGAATAAATCATTAAAAACCCCTTTTTCTATAAGGTTACACGGCAGATCTGTAATAACAGCATCTTTATTCATTACAATTAAAGTATCGCATAATTGAATAGCTAAATCTATTTCATGAGAAGAAAATAGAATAGTTTTGTTGGTTTCTTTAGCTAGTTTTTGAAGTAGTTTTAAAATATAAGCTTTGTGGTACATATCTAGATGTGTGGTGGGTTCATCCAGAATAATTAAATCGGTATCTTGAACCAAAGCACGTGCAATCATAACTTTTTGTAGTTGACCATCGCTTAGTTCGTAACATTTTTTATGTTTTAGACTATCAATATTTGTTTGAAGTAAACATTGCTTTATAATTTGAAAATCTTCGCTAGTTAAATTTCCAACCCAATTAGTATAAGGTTGACGACCTAGAGCCACCAACTCAAAAACAGTTAAGTTTTTTGATCCCAGAGATTCTGTAAGGACTAAGCTTAATGCTTTAGCTAAATTAATATTTGAATAGTTTTCTAAAGATGTATTATTAATTGTAATGCTCCCACCTAGTTTATGCTGAACATTAGTAAGTGTTCGTAATAATGTAGACTTTCCAATACCGTTTGCTCCAATAAGTCCAACAAGTTCTCCTTTATGTAATTCAATATTTATGTTAGAAGCTATAATCGTTTTTACTTTTTTAGAAGTATAACCAATGGCTAAATCCTGGGTTTTTAAAACGATATGTTGATTGTTATTTGTCATTAAAATACCATTTTTCGTTTTCTAACTAGTAACCAAATTATAACAGGTGCTCCAATTAAAGAAGTTATAGCATTAATTGGTAAGGTAAGGTCGCTTGAGGGTAATTGTGCAATACTATCACAAATAAGCATGACAATAGCGCCAAATAAAAAAACTGCAGGTAATAATATCTTATGGTTGGAGGTGTTAAAAATTTGTCGTGTCATATGTGGGATAGCTAATCCAATAAATACGATAGGACCTGCAAAAGCAGTAATGGTCCCTGCTAATAAGCTGGTAGCAATGATTATAAATAATCGACTTGTTCTTATATTTAACCCTAAGCTTTTTGCATAATTTTCTCCTAATAATAATGTGTTTAATGCCTTAATGGAGACTAAACTCATTAATATACCTATGACATAAATTATAAAGAAAATAAATAATTCGTGCCATGTAAGATTCCCTATGCTACCAAAGCCCCAAAAAATATATTGTTGTAATTCTTCAGCAGAACTAAAATAGGAGAGAACGCTAACCGTAGCAGTAGTAATACTACCAAACATTAAGCCTATAATTAATATGGCCATGGTGTCTCTAACTTTATTAGATATGATTAGAACAAATAAAAGTACCGTAAAGCTACCTAAACTGGCTGCAATTACAATACTCCATTTGGAAACAAATATTCCAGCAAATGCACCACCAAAAAGAGAGGCTCCCATAATAACTAAAGCCACGCCTAAACTGGAACCAGATGTAATTCCTAAAACGAAAGGGCCCGCCAGCGGATTTCTGAATAGGGTTTGCATGAGCAATCCAGAGATTCCCAAACCTGACCCAACGATAATAGCTGTTAAAGCTTTTGGTAATCTGTATTCGTGAATAATATGTTGCCAGGATGCATTTCCTGTTGGGTTTCCAATTAAACCGTTAAAAACATCTTGAAAAGGAATGAAAACCGAGCCTAAGCTAATATTTGCGCAGAAACACAGAAGAAGTACTAAAATTAATACTGTAAATGATAGTTTATATGTTTTAGTCTCTGGCAACTATTTTAAACGTTTAAAAAAGAAAAGTTCATAATCATTTAATAATTCTGGATGTGCAATTTTTATAAAATCTTTTAAAATTAAATCAGGCCGTAAAGTCCCCAATTCGTAATAAAACAACCCTCCTTTTGCACCTTTTTTTTCAGTATAAGTATATACATTGTTGTTTTTATAAGCATCAAAAAAGGCATAACCTTTATGTTCATATAACATTTCTTTTTTCGTGTCAAAGTTTCCGGACCCTATCCATAATTCTGCATTTTGAGCTTTCTCTAATACATTTTCAAAGTTCAGTTGTATACTTCCGTTACTATCATTTTCTTTCCAAAGATAATCGGTATTGGCATCTTCTAAATATTTAGCAATAAAACTTTTACCTCCAGGAACACTCCATATATCTTTAAAAGTAGAACCAGACATCACTGTTGGTTTTCTAACGATATTTTTTGCTGCTTCTTTTGCTTTTAAATAATTGGCTTCTATAGTTTTAAAAATGGAATCGGCTTCTTTTTCTTTATTATAAAATGCCGCTACAAATTTAATCCATTCAGATCTTCCTAAAGGGTGTTGCTCAGTCCAAGCACCATCGAGGACTACTGGAATGCCTAATTTCTCTATTTGATCTAATTTTTTATTAACCCCATTAACCGAAAAACCGAGTACCATTTCTGGATTTAACTCTAAAAGTAATTCAATGTTGAGCTCTAAATCGTTACCTAATTCTTTAATGTCTCCATTATCTACACGTTTCCTTGCTTTTTCAGAGCAAATGTATTTTGTATTGGGAAAACCAATTAAACTGTTGCCCACTCCCAAATAATCCAAAATAGAAATATTGGTTGTAGAAACAGCAACAAGGGTTTTTATTGGTATTTCTATTATTTTAGTATTGTTATCATGCTTTGGTCGTTTTTTGCCTTTATTTACTAATAAATAAGTAAAGATTTTATTGCTATTTGGCCATGCGGAATTAACAACCACTTTTTTATAATCTTCATAATTAGTAATGGAGAAGCCTTTAGCGTAACTAATAATTTCTTCAGTTCCCTCTGATTTATTTATAGAAACCGCTGTTTGTCGATTCTCCTTTTTACAGGATGTAAGAAGTACAGAACATGTTACTAAAAGAATTAAAAAACGCATGGAAAAGTAATTAAGGTCTAAAGGTCTTTATTTTTTTTGAAAAACTATAGTCTTCCGATAATTATAATTTTACTGAATTAGTATTTATTAAAAACGGGTTATATTTTAATTTCAGAAATAAGCTTTAACGAATTATCTTCTTTTTTAAGATGAAAAACATCACCGTATTGAATTTTAATACGAAATGATTTCTCTAAAGAAATGTTTAAAACAGATGAAAGAAATGCTCGTATAGGGCCAGCATGGCTTACTATTATTAGAGGCTGTTTATCATGTGATTTTATAATGTCTTCAAAGAAACTATTTATTCTTGATGCCAAATCAATATAGGATTCTCCATTAGGAACTCTGGTATATACAAAATCTTCCATCCAGGGGTTTAATATTTCTTCAGAAATATCATTCCATGGTTTCATTTCCCAATCTCCAAAATCAAGTTCTTTTAAACGATCATCAAAAAGGACAGGAGATCCTAAATGATTTGCTAACAACGCACATCGTTTTAACGGGCTACTTTTTATAGTACATTTTTTGCTATTAGGGATTTGTTGTTTTATAGTTTTAAATTCTTCAAGATAAGTGTCAACTAAGTTTAGATCGGTTTGTCCGTAACAAACTCCTTTTTCAATGTTGGGAGTTGTATGTCTAATTATATAAATTTCCATAAGGCTACGACACTTAAATAAAATACAATTTCACATAACTGCTGGACAGCTCCTGCGCAATCTCCTGTTTGTCCACCTAACCATTTCTTAAATTTAGTGCCTAGATAGATTTTTGCTAAATAACATGGAATAATAGCTATGAAAATTAAAGGTTTATTGAAAAATAATAATGGCGTTACCCCAAACATAGCACTAATAAGGAGCATATTTATAGTGATATTTTTTGCGGCTGGTTTTGCTTTACTATCCTCAGCATCTCTAACATAAGGATGTGTGTAAATTAATGTAGTTGCTATAAACCTACTTAAACTATGTCCTGCAATGATCGTTATTGGAATAAAATGAATAGGAACCTCTCTTAGTGCTGAAAATTTAATGGCAAGCATTAACATCAGCCCAGTGACACCATAGGTTCCTAAGCGGGAATCCTTCATAATAAGAAGAATTTTTTCTTTAGTCCATCCACCTCCAAATCCGTCACAAACATCTGCGAAACCATCCTCATGAAATGCTCCTGTTATGTATATGGTAGCAACCATGCTAAGTAAAAGTGCTATTTCTGTAGAAAGAATAAAAGAAAAACCATAAAAAACTAAAGCGCCTATACTACCAACAATAACACCGACTAGCGAAAAATACTTAGCACTTTTTGAAAGATATTCGGGATTGTGATCTACCCACCTCGGGCAAGGAATTCTTGTAAAAAACATGACGGCTGTTAAGAAAATTTGGAGTTCCTTTTTCATCTGTTTGTATTAATTAATTTTTAACCATACTCATTTCTAATTAGCTACAGTTTCCTCGCTTACCCCGGCCGTATCAAAACTCGCCATATTATTTAAAAAATTCACCGATGCTTGTAATAGTGGTATTGCTAATGCAGCTCCTGTACCTTCACCTAGTCTTAAGCCTAAAGATAATAGCGGTTTTGCATTTAAAAAGGCTAACATTTTTATGTGTCCTTTTTCATTTGAATTATGAGCAAATACACAATAGTCTAAAACATTTTTATTTATTGCCTGCGCGGCCAATAAGGCGGCAGTTACAATAAATCCGTCAACAACTATGATCATTTTTAGTTCTGCTGCTTTTAAAATAGCACCACAAAGCATGGCTATTTCAAAACCACCAAAAATTGATACAGCTTCTAAAGCATTTTTGGGATTGTGTTTTTTTAAAACTTCAGATAAGATTTGTTGTTTTTTACTGATGCCTTCTTTATTTAATCCTGTGCCTGCACCTACACATTCAGAAATAGGCATTTTTGTAAAATATGACATAAGTAACGCTGCAGAAGAGGTGTTGCTAATTCCCATTTCTCCAAAACCAATGGTGTTTGTGCCTTCGTTTTTAAGTTTAGAAATAATGTTACCACTTTTATTAATAGCCTTTTCGCATTGTTCTAATGTCATAGCGGGTTCTTCCTGATAGTTATTAGTGCCAAAATCAATTTTAGCATTAATAATATCAAGTGCTTCAGGGAACTTATGGTTTACTCCGGCGTCAACTATCTTTAAGTTTAGGTTATTGGTATTGCTGAAAATATTTATGGCGGCACCACCATTTACAAAATTATAAACCATTTGAGCCGTTACTTCTTGCGGAAAAGGATTTACTTCTCCCTTAGTTGCAATACCATGGTCGCCTGCAAATACAACAATAGAGGGACTAGATATCTCTGGGTTTAAAGTATTTTGGATACAACCAATTTTTAAAGCTAAATGCTCCAAGAGCCCTAAAGCACCTAAAGGTTTTGTTTTAAGGTCAATCTTTTTTTGAAGCTCAAGTTTTAATTTAGAATTGTTTATAGATGTTATGGTGTGCGTCATTATTTTAGAGTTAAAGGGATTCCTGATACCATCATAGTTGCCTTATTTGCATGTTTAGCAATATGTTGATTCATCCAACCTTGAAGTTCTGTAAATTTTCTACCTATTTCTGTTTGGGCATGTACACCCATGCCAATTTCATTGGAAATTATAATGATGGTCGCATCTATATCAAGTAATTTTTCAAATTCAGATTTAGCTAATTCTAAGCTTTTTTCAATATCATTTTTGGTGTCTACAAAGAAATTAGTAAGCCACAGTGTTACACAATCAATAACGACCACATCTTTCGGGTTTATCATTTTAGAAAGAACTTTTTCTTCTTCAACAGACGTCCATCTTTCATCTCTATCGGCAATATGTCTATCAATTCGTTTTCTATGATCATCATCCCAAACACGTGATGTAGCAATATATTTAGGAGTTTTTGAAAGAGATAACGCTAAGTCTTGTGCGTAGCGACTTTTTCCTGAGCGTTCGCCTCCTGTTATGTAAAAAATCATATCCAGAAAATTATTTATTGTATTTGCAAAGATTAAATATTTTATATGAATAAAGCGAGAAGTGTACTCTTAATTCTAAAATTGATTAGTATATTTGCAGCGAATTTTGGTTCTGTTCAGTTTTAAATTGAACGGATTAAAAGGGAATCAGGTGAAGTGATTGCCGATTGTAGATAGATGGCTTACGAATTTTTGAATTCTAAAATCTAAATCTAAAATCTAAAATCTCGAGTCCTGAACTGTTCCCGCAACTGTAAGCTGTAAGCTTCATGTTAAACTTCTAGTCACTGGATTTTTTCTGGGAAGACGAACATGAAGACGCAAGTCAGGAGACCTGCCATTTTCAAAACAAAATAAGCTAAACTTTCGGGATAAAAGTTAATTATGAGGAGAATTCTAATTGTATCGATATTTTATATAGTTTGCTTTAATGGCACGGCTCAAAATGATAGTCTGGTGAATCGTTTAGAGGAGGTTGTCATTCAGGCCGACAAGAAATTGAAAAAACATTCTGTAGGATATAAAGTTATTACTTTAAGTGATTCTGTTATATTGAGAAATACAGAATCGTTTACTTCTTTATTACGTTTTAATTCGCCTTTATACTTAAGAGAGTATGGATCGGGAGGAACGAGTTCTGCTAGTTTTAGAGGTACCAGTGCGTCAAACACTGCTGTAATTTGGAATGGTATTAATATCAATTCTATTAATAACGGTCAAACCGGGTTTAACTCGTTAACAGTGAGCTTGTTTGATGCGATAGATGTAAGGAGTGGAGGAGGGAGTTTGGAATATGGATCTGGAGCAGTAGGAGGTACCATCCATTTAAGTGACCATTTACAGTTTACCAATACCAAGCAAATTAAAAACCAATTAAAGGCTTCTCTTGGAAGTTTTGAAACTTACAGAGGCTTGTATAAATTTAAATTCTCAAATTCTAAGCTTGCTATTAACTCTGGTGTTTCTTATAACCAATCTGAAAACGATTATAAGTTTTTAAATACAGATTTTAAGAATACAAATGGTGCTTACGAGAATTTTGGATTAAATGCAAGTGTTGCTTATTCGTTAACAAAGTCTTCTAAATTAAAATTCTATAGTGCTAATTACTTAGGAGAAAGATTTTTTTCTGGCGAATTGCCAAACCCATTATCTGCTAATGATAAGTATCAAGATTTTAGCCATAGAAACTTATTGGTTTACACACTTGAAAAACCAAGGCTAAGTCACGAGGCTAAATTTGCTTTTTTAACTCAGGAGTATCGATATTTTGAAGATAGAACTTTAAGCACATTTAATTTTGGAAAGTCCAAACGTTATCTTGTTAATTATAATGTTTCTTACAGTTTCCCTGAATTAAAAGCTAGTATAACCTCTTATTCAGAGTATGAATCTGCTTTTGGAAAAACAGATCAAATCACGGAAAGAAATAGAAAACAATTTTCTCAATCTTTAATTTATAATCAGAATATCAATAGCTTGGTGTCTTTCGACGCTAAACTTAGAAAAGATTTTAATTCAGATTATGACGTCCCATTTACTTATGCTTTAGGGATAAAAGTAAAACCATTCAGGAATTTGTTTTTTAGAGCCAATGGTTCTAAAAACTTTCGGGTACCAACTTACAATGATTTGTTTTGGCCGGGACAAGGGAATTTGGATTTAATACCCGAAACAGCTTTACAGGGAGAATTTGGAATTGGTTATAAGAACAATCAATTTTTAATTGATATCGGAGTATTTTACATAAATGCTAAAGATAAAATAGTTTGGACACCCGGAGGGGATCCTGACAAACCTGGAGTTTGGGTACCAATAAATCTATCAGAAGTTAATAATAAAGGTATGGAAGTATCTTTGTCATTTAATAGAACTTTTAATAAACATATTGTAAAGCTTAATATGAACTATAGTTATACTGTGGCAACTAATAAGGCTACAGACAATCAACTAATTTTTGTGCCTAAGCATTTACTTAATGGCAATCTAGGGTATACTCATAAACGATTTAGTTTTTTTTATCAGCAGTTAATCAATGGTAAAGTGTATACGACAGAAAGCAATTCTAACGACTTTGTAATACCTCATTACTTTGTGGCCAATACAGGATTGGACTATAAACTTTTAAATCTTCAAAATAAACAATTAACAATTGGTCTTAAGGTAAACAACATATTTAATAAATATTATGAGGTACAACCTAGAAGACCTATGCCTAATAGAAATTTAAACTTTAATATAAACTATAAATTCTAATCAATGAAAATCAATAAATTAATATCAAAAGCCTTTATTTTAAGTGCGTTATTTTTAGCATCTTGTAGTGATGATGATTCACCGCAACTACCAAAAGGGGACTACGAAAACGGAATTCTAATTAGCGGAGAAGGTAGTGGAGCAGGAACAGGCTCTATCTCTTTTATTTCAAATGATTTGACCACAACAGAAAATCTTATTTATAAAAAAGTAAATACTAATGAATTGGGTGTTTATTTGCAATCAATAACTTTTGATAATGATAGAGCATTTATTGTTGTAGATAATACAAATTCAGTTACAGTTGTAGATAGGTATACTTTTGAAGATAAGGCTACAATAACTACAGGCTTAAATAAACCCAGATATATGGAAACTGTAGATAATAAAGGGTATGTAACTAACTGGGGGTCTACGGCAGATGAAACAGATGATTTCATTGCTATTGTTGATTTAAATACATATGCTGTAGACGGAACGATAGCAGTAGGGAACGGACCTGAAAGAATTATAGAAAGTAACGGCAAATTATATGTGTCTCATAAAGGAGGGTTTGGTACTAATAATATCATATCTGTAATTGATTTATCAGATAATAGTGTAGAAACTATAACTGTTGGTTATAAACCGGATGAGATTTTTGTAAATACTAAGGGCGAGTTAGTTGTTTTATGTGGAGGAAATGAATCCTGGACAGGAAATGAAACTATAGCATCAATTGTTAATATAAATATGTCTACAAATACAGAGGTGTCAGCTTTAACCTTTGCGGATGGTGAACATCCATCTTTAATGGTATTAGATAATGGTATGCTATATTATGAATTAGGAGGAAAAGTATATTCAATTGATGAAGATGCAACAGCATTATCTTCTACATCAATAGTAGAATCACAAGGGTATTTATATGGAATGGAAGTGAAAGATGACAAAATATATTTATTGGATGCGGATTTTACAGATTTAAGCGAGCTAAATATTTATGATTTATCAACTAAAAATAAAATAACTACTAAGGCTATAGCTTTAGGAGCTTCTAAAATTTATTTTAATTAAGAATTAGTATTTTCTACCAAAATTCTTAACTACTTTATTAAATGCCGCTAAAAGCGGCATTTTTTATTTAGACACCTGTTTTATTAAAGGAATAAAAGTTTCAATAGATTACTAACTATAATATAATTATGAGTTTTTTGGTATTAAATCACAATACCAAACCCCATATTTATCAGTTTTACAAATAGAATCATCTGTTTTTGGGGCGTTGTATTCTCGATATACTTTTTCGCCTATGGTAAACGGAATGGGTTTGTTAAAGATGGGGCCATCAAAACAAAAGGTATGAAATTCACCATTTTCACCACACGGATCTACACCTTCAGGTAAGTTGTCAATAAAATTTTTATCTATAATGGTACCAACAAAATCTTCATTAAAATATTTAGAATTGGCGCACACAATAATCGTTTTAAAACCTAAATCTAAAAATTCATAAATCAGTTCTTTAGTGTCTCGTTTCCAAATAGGAAAAACTGCTTTTAAGCCGACTTCAGCTAATTGGTTTTCACGATAAGTTTTTAAATCTTCAAGGAAAATATCACCAAATGCACTGTGTGTAAAACCATCACCTTTTAACCGAGTAACAATGTCTGTCATTTTTTGCTCGTAGATTTCCATACTTGGCATTTCGGGCAATTCAATAAGACTCGATTTTATATTCAGGGCGCTGGTCTGCGCAAGTAATAACTCTTTTCGAAGTCCATGCATAGACACCCGATTGTAATGACTATTTACTGTGGTAATGAGCTCTTCAACAGCATAGCGTTTGTTTTGCAATAAATGATGAAGTGCCAATGCAGAGTCTTTTCCAGAACTCCAATTGAAATAGGTTTTGGTTTTATTCAAATTATAATCCTGTTGGTAGTTTTTTGTTTGTGTACATACCTTTAGAAAAAGGAAGTAAATCTTTGCTATCTCCTATAAAATGTACAGATGTAGCCTTTTCAGTGATAGATCGCCCTGTGCCTGTTATTTTAGCAATTGCAGCGGCAAGAAGCGGTTCATTTATATCGCCTAAAACGCCTAGATTATTTATGCTTTCAGATAATACATTTCCGGTTTCAGGAGAAAGTCCATCAAAATAATCGGTTACACCATCGATATTTAACGATTTAAATATTAATGGTTGCATGGCATATGTATGGCCAGGGTTAGCTCCGCTACGTCTAAAGTTCTCAGAATCGTATAATGTTGTTGATGCTTGATATTTACCAGCTGTTGCTGTTCCAATTTGTACAACATCAATGTACGGCTTTAATGAATTAATAACCAATTCACTAGCAGAAGCACTACTACGGCTAGTTAATACGTAGACCTTATTTAGATTTAAACTATTTAAAGGTGTACCCTCATTATTATTTACGAATCGATTGATTAATGACTCTGGATTATCATTTTGAAAAGCTTGTTGTAATTCACTATTCCATTGTTCTGTACTAAAAACATCACCATTAAATTGTCCAGTAACTAAACTAGATAACATGATAGCTGTATTAACAGATCCGCCAGGATTGTAACGTAAATCGAGAACTAGCTCTGTAGTATTAGCGTTTTTAAATGTTCCGAAGGTATCATTTAATTCAGCATTAAATTGTTCGGTTCCTGTAAAACCATTATACATTAAATAAGCAACTTTAGTTCCGGCTATATCCAACACAGAATTAATAAAAATTGGATTTTCTGTGTATTGAGATTTTGATAATGAGACACTTTCGGAGCTTTGATCTATGGAATCATCAGAATTATCTGGAGTATCATTATCATTATAGCTACCCAGATTAACTGTGTAATTACTCTGATTTAAAAGAGATCTGTAGTTGTTAGTCGTAAGTTGTGTACCATCAATTCCATAAAAAATATCACCTCGCGTAACACCTTTAGAATCAGCATCAGTATTAGGCAACACGTGCGTTACAAAACCATAAATATTAGTATCTGTTGAAGAAAATTGAAATATTTTAAACTCCATGCCATTGCTTGTCGATATACCACTAAATAACTGTTCTAATGCAATATAATCGTCAACAATCCAGCTAAACCTATCTATTGTTTCTCTTTGATATATTAAACTTTCAAATAACTCTTCAGGCTTAGAAAAACTATTTAGATAATCAGCATAATCTTGGTTATTGGAAAATCTATCATTAGCAAGATTAGGAATGTTCTCTTTATAGAGGTAAAATGCGTTCATGCCTTTCCAAACAAAATCATTTATTTCACTTGCAGTAATGGCAATGTCATCATCATCTTCAAAACAACTTGTTGTTAAAAAGGTAAGTGCAAGTAATAGAATTAGGGCTTTAAAATATTTCATAGCTTTTTTTTTATAAACGTTTAGTCTTTAAAACTCTAAATTTACTTACATTATTATATAATTAAAAATATTTTGTAACAAAATAGAATATAGGTCGTCGTAATATCAAATAGCAATAATAAAGCTGATTTAACTAAACCAAACCATCAATGACTCAAGTAGAGTTTTTAAATATTGTAATGCCTTTTAAAGATAAAGTCTTTCGTTTAGCAAAGCGATTGCTTGTATCTACCGAGGAAGCTGAAGATGCAACACAAGAGGTTTTGTTGAAATTGTGGAATAATAAAAAGAAGATTCAGGAATATAAGAATGTAGAAGCTTTTTCTATGACAATGACTAAGAATTTTTGTTTTGATAAATTAAAATCTAAACAAGCTCAAAATTTAAAAATTGTACATAGTAATTATGAAGATGGAAACACACCATTACAAAAACAAGTTGAATTAAATGATAGTGTAGATTGGGTTTCAAAAATTATTGAGGAGTTACCCGAACAACAAAGAGTCATCATTCAATTACGAGATATAGAAGAATATGATTTTGATGAGATTGCAAAAATGCTGGATATGAATAATACAGCGGTACGTGTAAATTTATCGAGAGCAAGAAAAACAATAAGAGAGAAATTAACTAATACACATAATTATGGTATTAAATAATATAGAAAAATTACTAGAAAAGTATGAAAACGGTGAAACAACGCTAAAGGAAGAGCAGCAGTTAAAACACTATTTTTCGCAAGAAACTGTAGAGCCACATTTAGAAATGTATAAGCCCATGTTTGCATATTTTTTGGTAAACCAACAAGAACAATTTACTAAAGACGTCCCGTTAAAAACTAAACGTACTTTTAATTACAAATGGATTTCTGTCGCTGCAGTTGCTGTTCTTATGTTAGGGTTTTATTTTAATCAACCTAATGATGTTGGTACAATTGAAGATCCACAGCTTGCTTTTAACGAAGTATCAAAAGCTTTGGAAATGATTTCAAGCAATTTTAATAAAGGAGTCTCTACTGTAAATTACCTAAACGAAGTAAATAAAGGTACTGCTACACTGGGTTATCTTAATGAAATTGAAAATACCACAAGTATAATTTTTAAAAATTAACAAGTAAAAAACGAAGAAATGAAAACAATAATAAATTTTAATAAGGAAAAGATGAATAAAAAAATAATTGTATTTATACTGGCATTGATGTTATTACCATTAACAGGAATGGCGCAAAATATTTTTGATAAATACAGCGATAATTCCGATGTTACTTATGTATCCATAAAGCCTAAAATGTTTCAAATGATAGCAAAAATGGGAATCAATGTAGAAGATGCTGAAGCTAAAGCTTATGTGGATATGGTAAAAAGTATCACTAGTTTTAAAACAATTGTAACAGATAATAAGGCTATTTCTGGAGACATCAAAAAATGGGTAAAATCTCGTTCAAGTTCTTTAGAAGAATTAATGGAAGTTAAAGATGATGGTACCGAAGTGAAATTTTATGTAAAAGAAGGTAAAGATGCAGATCATGTAAAAGAACTTTTAATTTTTGTAAATGGTATCGATAAGGCTATGAAAGGGCAAGGTGTTGAAATTAATGGCGAAACCAGAAAAATAGAAACGGTAATAGTAGCGCTTACAGGAGATATAGATCTAAATGAAATCTCTAAACTTACTGATAAAATGAATATTCCGGGAGGTAAACATTTGGAAAAAAAGAATTAAAAAAAAATCATCAATCATAATAATAGCATATCTAAAAATCTCAATAATTATGGAGATTTTTAGATATGCAAATTATATCTGACCATCATAATCATACAACAAAAAAATATACACAGATGAAACGAACAATCAAACATGTTTTATACACTTTATTTACAGCAATTATTTTAGTGAGCTGTGCTAGTAATGCAAGTTTACAAAGCTATTTTGTAGATAATCAAGAAGCATCAAATTTTATTTCACAAGACCTTCCCTTATCAATGGTTAAATTAGACCAAACTACTTTTTCAGAGGAACAAAAAGAGGCCTATAACTCAGTAAATAAATTAAATTTCTTAGGATATAAGGCTAATGAAAATAATGCCGAAGCATTAAAAGCAGAGATAAAAATAATAAAAGCTATTTTAAAAGATTCTAAGTATAAGGATTTAATGGAATTTAACGATAAAGGAAGAAAAATTAGTGTAAAGTATATTGGTACTGATGATGAAGCTGATGAAGTGGTTGTTTTTGGACACGCTAAAGAGCTTGGTTTTGCTATTGTTCGTGTATTGGGTGATGATATGAGTCCAGATAAAATGGTCACTCTAATTACTGCTTTGCAAAAGGCTAATGTTGATGAAAATCAAGTACAAGATATCATGAATTTCTTTAAATAATTTATAGTAATGTTAATTAATTAAACTCTTAAAGACTTAGGTCTAGGGGTTCCTTTTAAAGATTTTCATCCTCGCTAAGCGAGGAACAAAAAAGGTTTGCCAATATTTCGGCAAGCCTTTTTATTTTGAGTCATCATTTTGATTTTCTGTATCCTCTTTCTGATTCAATTTTGAATAAAAAAGATTAGCAATAATTGTTAAAAATATGATGGTAAGAAGCGTTAAAACAATAAAATTTTTCAAGATGTCTAAAATTCCAGCAACAAAAATACCACAAGCCATTAGACCACAAAGTAATAAAGATTGCTTATCGTTTAACATATACCTGATTTTTAGATTCCTGTATAATTACTAGGTGTAATACGTTTTAATTCTTCTTTTATTGTATTTGAGACCTCTAAAGTATCAATAAAATTAGAAATAGAATCTTGATTAATTTTAGTATTGGTTCTCGTTAAGCCCTTTAAAGCTTCGTATGGATTTGGGTATGCTTCACGACGTAGAATGGTTTGAATGGCTTCAGCAACCACAGCCCAATTATTCTCTAAGTCTTCAGCAAATTTAGATTCATTTAAAAGTAATTTATCAAGACCTTTTAAAGTGGATTTAAACCCGATAAGTGTATGTCCAAAAGGGACTCCTACATTACGTAGAACAGTACTGTCTGTTAAATCACGTTGTAATCTGGAAATAGGAAGTTTTGCCGATAAATGTTCGAAAAGGGCATTGGCAATGCCTAAATTCCCTTCACTATTTTCAAAATCAATCGGGTTTACTTTATGTGGCATTGCAGAACTTCCAACTTCACCTGCTTTAATTTTTTGCTTGAAATAGTCCATGGAAACATAAGTCCAAATATCTCGATCTAAATCAATTAAAATAGTGTTTATACGTTTTAAAGTATCAAACAATGCAGCCATATGGTCGTAATGTTCAATTTGAGTTGTTGGAAATGAATGTTGTAAACCTAGTTTTTCTTGCACAAATTTAGAACCAAATGCTTTCCAATCAATAGTAGGATATGCTACATGGTGTGCGTTAAAATTACCAGTAGCACCACCAAATTTAGCTGCACTAGGAATATCATTTAATAAATTAAATTGTTCTTCTAAACGTTTTACGAAAACCTCAATTTCTTTTCCCAAACGGGTAGGAGAAGCTGGTTGCCCATGTGTTCTGGCAAGCATAGAAACAGATGCCCAATCATTGGTTAATTCTTTTAATCTATTTAAGACATTAAAATATTCAGGAACATATACATCGTTCATCGCTTCCTTAATACTTAAAGGAATAGCTGTATTATTAATGTCTTGCGAAGTTAATCCGAAGTGGATAAATTCTTTATATTGTGATAGATTTAAAGCCTCAAATTTTTCTTTTATAAAATATTCAACAGCTTTAACATCATGATTTGTAACACTTTCAATTTTTTTGATCGCTAAAGCATCATCTTCAGAGAAATCTTTATAAATGTTTCTTAAATCATCAAAAATGGTAATATCAATATTTTTAAGCTGTGGTAACGGAATTTCACAAAGCGCAATAAAATATTCAATTTCTACTAAAACCCGATATCTTATAAGTGCTTCTTCAGAAAAATAGGGGGCTAATTCGTTAACTTTACTTCTATATCGTCCATCAATAGGAGAGATGGCATTTAATGATGATAATGACATTATTTATGTGTTTTTTTGGAAGTTGCAAAGATACGTTTTTGATTTGCGTTTTCTGGTATTTGATTTACGATTTTTTAAGCGACCTTGCGTTGCTTTTCTTTATTTTAAGTAACGTACGTTTTGCCCGTGCTTTAAAAGCAGCACTTTGTTTTTGGAAATCTTGCTCTAAAATCTGTGTTAATTCGGGATGAATCCAATCATTATCCCTTCCATAAAGAAATAAAGATTCCATAGCATATACTTTTGGTGCTACTTTTTGGTCACTAATCATCCAATCAAAACAGGCTTCAATAATTCGTTCCTTATGTTGTGGACTCAATGTGTTTTTTATTGTATTAGGGTTTTTAGAATAGTATTCTTTAGTAATAAATTCACAGACTTTGGATACAGGACGTACAGACGAATCTAAATGAATTTTATTAATGTTTTTAGTAAACGTTTCTAAATATGGAACAATAGCATAAATATACTTCGCACAAACAAACTCGAAGACCCAAGCTGCACGGGACGATACTTTATCATCAACCATAAATAAAATGTCTATTAGTTTAGGGAATAAGCCCATATCGTTTAAAACCATATTGGCATATTTCATTCGATTTTCCCGAGAGGCATTTATATAGCTTAATTCTTTATAGAATTCTTCTAAAGACATAAGATAATTTTATCTATTTTAGATATCTAAAATACCATAATGAAATGAGCATTATAGATGACTCAATATTAATAAAAATGTTTTATATGTGTAGGGTATCTAACAATTAAAAATAATAAATATATCCATATGAAACGAGCATTAATAAATTTTAAAAATATATTCAAAAAAGAATATGTTTAAAATTTTTAATGAGAGAGCGAAGCGGTTGCATACGTTCTCAATTTTTTAATTAATCTATTATCATAATAATTACAAAAATTTAAACGTATGAAAATAATAAAAAAGATATTCCTGTTGTTAGTGATCGTATTTATCATCGCTCAATTTTTCGGTCCAGAAAAGAATGAAGGCGACATCGTATCGATAGAGGCTTTTTTTAATGAAACAAACCCGCCAGAAGACGTTAAAACTATTTTAAAGGAGAGTTGCTTTGATTGCCATAGTGATGTTACAAGATATCCTTGGTACAATTATATTACGCCTGTGAATTATTGGTTGGCAGACCATATAAAACATGGAAAAAAACATTTTAATGTATCAAGTTGGGAAGGGAATTCTGTAAAACGAAAAGATCATAAATTTGAAGAACTTATAGAGATGGTCGAAGATAAAAGCATGCCTCTTAACTCATATACCTGGACACATACAGAGGCTAAACTTACAGAAGAGCAAGTAACTGCTATTATTGATTGGGCAAAACAAGTACGTTTTAAGTATAGTTTGGTTCCTAAACCAGAGTGAGGAATTAGGAATTATGAGTTAAAAATTAGGAAGTAAGAATTAGGAATTAGGAATTAGGAGTGAGAAGCCTAGGAACCAACAACAAGCAACCATTAACCAACAATTAATTAAAAACATTCGTGAATTAGTGACAAAAAAACTTTTAATTATTGGTTTTGTTTGGCCAGAACCTAAAAGTTCTGCTGCTGGTAGTAGAATGATACAGCTTATTCAGTTTTTTCAAGCTCAGAATTATGAAATAACATTTTCTAGTCCCTGTGCTAAAAGTGATCATGCTTTTGATTTGACTATTATAGGAATTGACCAAATTGCTATTGAATTAAATAATACTAGTTTCGATGTTTTTGTAAAAGAGCTACAACCAGATATGATCTTGTTTGACCGTTTTATGATGGAAGAACAATTTGGTTGGCGTGTTGTAGAACAATGCCCAAATGCGTTAAGAATTATAGATACAGAAGATTTACACTGTTTACGAAAAGGAAGACAACAAGCTTTTAAAGACGGCAAAGAATTTGATAAAACTTATTTATTCAACGATATAGCAAAACGGGAAATAGCGAGTATTTATAGAAGTGATTTAAGTTTGATTATTTCTGAGGCAGAAATGGACATTCTTAAAAATGAATTTAAGGTGGATGATACTTTATTACATTATTTGCCCTTTATGTTAGACGAAGTATCAGAAAAAACTATTGAAAGGCTTCCAAATTTTCAAGCACGTCAACATTTTATAACCATTGGTAATTTTTTGCACGAACCCAATTACAATGCGATGTTATATTTAAAAGAGACTATTTGGCCATTAATAAAAAAACAATTACCAAAGGCAGAACTGCATATCTATGGAGCCTATGCATCTCAAAAAGTAAATCAGCTTCATAATGATAAAGAACGATTTTTAATTAAAGGGTTTGCTAATGATGTTAATAAAGTTATGCAGCAAGCGAGAGTTTGTTTAGCATCAGTAAGATTTGGAGCGGGTTTAAAAGGGAAATTGATTGATGCGATGCAAAATGGCACGCCTTGTGTTACCACTATAGTTGGAGCAGAAGGCATGTTTGGAGATTTAAAACCTAATGGGTTTATAGAAGATTCCCCGGAAATATTTGCAAATAAAGCAATACAATTATATGTTGATGCGTCATTATGGAGAGAGAAACAACAAAAAGGTTATAAGGTTTTTAACGAACGCTTTAATAGACAAGAACATCAACAAAAATTCTTTTTAAGAATAGAAGAAATCGTTAAACAATTAAAGGAACATCGACTTAATAATTTTATGGGACAAATGTTGCAGCATCACGGTTTACAGAGTACTAAGTTTATGAGTAAATGGATTGAAGAGAAGAATAAAAACTGAAAACACACATACCTTTATTAATTTTTATAACTAAAAATCTTAGGTTAAGGTTTAACTTCATTAATTATAGATTGCTGTTTTCCAGAAGGTAGTAGAGGAATATTATCAACAAATTTTAATGTAATACTAGCGTTCTGTCCTAAATAGTTTTTGAATTCATTAATAAATTCGTCTTCCTTTTTAAAAGGTTTATTTTTTACTATAAGTTTAAATAAGTATTCGGTTTTAGTTTTTTGTATAATTTGTCTTTGTGTAATTTCTTTATAATTATTAATCAATAGTAATATACTAGTAGATAATATTTCTCCGGATGTATTTCGGATCATATCCATTTTCCTTCCTTCTATTTTTTCGAGAACCTTTCGGGTTTTATTATTATGAATTAAGTCAGACATAATTCCTACGTCTCCTGTATCATAGCGTATTATAGGCATGTAATAGTTAAATAAGTCTGTTATTACAACCCTACCTAATTCTCCAGGTTTAGCTTGTTTATTATTGTGTAAACTTAAAATTTCTACATAGTAACTCGCCCAATTAATATCGAAATATTCTTTACACTTAGGTTGTTGTGCTATCATGCCATTCTCGGCATTGGAATATCTGGAAACCATATCAACATTGAAATATTTTTTGACTGATTTTTTTGTAGAAGGATCCAAACGTTCCGAAATTCCTATCACAGATTTAAGATTACAATCTACAGAATCAGACTCTACAGACTCTAAATAATTGCATATTTTATGAAAGATTGAAGCATATCCAATCATACTTTTATTACCAGAGGTATTTTTTATTTGGTCGATTAAATTTTTTATAGAATGGGGAGATAAATTAAAGACGTCAATAGGAATGACATTTTGCATCCAATTTAAAACTTTGTTATTACCTTGAAACATACTCCAAAATCTTAAATAATATAGTTTATATCCTAATTTATACCCTGCTAACTCAGAGAAATAAACAATATCGGCAGTGTTTCTGGCTTTTTTGTTTAAATCTTGAAATACTGTAAAAGAAGCCCCCGTAGATCCACTAGTGGAGACACTTATTTTCTTTTTGTTTTTGTATTTGTATGATTGAAATTTATTATAAGATTCCTTAATTATTTCTTTATTTATGACAGGGAAGTTTTGAATGTTAGAAGGATTAATATTGTTATAAAGAGGGACAGAATTAGCAGCATGTGTCATTATTTTTTTTAGGTAACGGCTTCTTTTCTTTGAAGACATTGAATTTTCGGGAAATTCGATCATATTTTTTATATCATCATAGTGCTTTTTTATTTTCCCTCCTTTAATAAAATCTAAAGACCAAAAGATGGATTGCCTTAATTTTTCTCCTTTTCTCAACTTTTACGCTTTTAAATTATAAATAATTAATGCTTAAATTAACCAAATTATAAATAAATATTAGGTTTTTTGTTAAAAATATATAAATAGTTAAATGGATTAAAGAAAAGAATAAATAAAATAATTAATAGAAAATGAACAGAATACTTTTTGTTTTAAGTTTTGTACTGGTATTATCATCTTGTAAAGCCAGTAAAATAAAAAAAATTGAAGTTGTTAAGTTAGTCGAAACAACTAAAAGTTGGAATGGAGACAAGCTTCCAAATTACCCAGAAGGAAACCCAAAAATTACGGTTTTAAGAATAACTATTCCGCCTAAAATGAAATTGCATAAACATTACCATCCTGTTATCAATTCGGGTATTCTGTTAAAAGGAGAATTAACTGTTGTAGATAAGGATAAAAAGGTTTTAGAACTTAAAGCGGGAGATGTTATTGTGGAACTTGTAAACAAAATACATTATGGCATAAATAAAGGTAATAAACCAGCCGAAATTGTGGTGTTTTATGCAGGAACGGAAGATTTACCTATTACAGTTATTGAAAAAGATTAGTGTTTAATTATTTTTAAAGTGTTTCCTAAAATGAACCTTTAAAGCCATTAAAGAACCCTTTATCAATCACCTTTATTTAGCATATTTGAAATTTTTGAGACACCAACTGTAGCAGGTTCGGTAATAACAGTTAAATTTTCTTTACTGCTAATATTAGGTTTGGGGTCTACAAAATAAGTAGGTGTATTATGAGGGACATAATGCATCAAACCCGCAGCAGGATATACTTGCATAGACGTGCCAATAATGAGTAAAGTATCTGCAGTTTCACAAATAGAAACCGCTTTTTCAATCATAGGCACATCTTCACCAAACCAAACAATATGCGGCCGTAATTGGTAGCCTTTTTTACATGTGTCTCCTAAAACCAAATCCGTTTGCCATGCTTGTATATCACTTTCATTACCAGTGCTTCTTACTTTTAAAAGTTCACCGTGTAGATGAATGACGTTATTACTTCCTGCGCGCTCATGCAAATCATCTACGTTTTGTGTTATAATGGTAACGTTAAAGTTGTTTTCAAGTCTAGCTAAATCATAATGAGCTTTATTAGGTTCCACTTCGAAAAGTTGTCTACGACGTTGATTATAAAAGTCTAAGACCAATTCAGGGTTTGCCTTAAAGCCTTCGGGTGTTGCAACCTCCATAACATCATGACCTTCCCACAAACCATCAGCATCTCTAAAGGTTTTAATACCACTTTCGGCACTCATTCCGGCCCCAGTTAGTACAACTAAATGTTTTTTCATGTGTGTATGTCTATTGTTTTTTATAGTATGTAATATCCATATAATCATTGTCCTTGGGTATCGAACTTTTAGTTATGGATATTTCATAATTATAAAAATAGTCATTATTTGTCATTTCTGTGAAGACCGGAATCCACACTTTTTTCTTAAATTCGATATTTTACTAAAACATGATTGATTTAAAACTTTTAGAGCATTTAGAAACTTACTTAACAGAAAACCGTAAAACACGTTTTGATAGTGTTCTATCTCAACGTACTAAACATTTTACTGTGGCAACCGAGGATGTTTATCAATTACATAATACAAGTGCGGTAATACGTAGTTGTGATGTGTTTGGCATACAAGAGGTTAATATTGTTGAGGAACAAAACTCGAAACACATTGATAAAGAAATAGCAATGGGATCCCAAAAATGGGTGGATTTAAATAGATACAGCACAGTAAGCGATTGTATTTTAGGTTTAAAAGAAAAAAACTATCAAATAGTGGCTACCACACCTCATACAGATGATTGTAAATTACATGAGTTTGATATCACTAAAAAATCATGCTTTTTCTTTGGAAGAGAAACCGAAGGATTATCTCAAGAAGTTATGGATGCTGCCGATTGTTATTTAAAAATACCCATGGTTGGTTTTACCGAAAGTTTAAATATTTCGGTATCTGCAGCAATCATTTTACAGCATGTCACTACCAAACTAAGGCAAACAACCATTAATTGGCAATTAACTGAAGAAGAGATGTTAGATAAACGGTTGGACTGGATTACAAAAACTATTAAAAGTTATGATGAGATTGTTGCCCGTTTTTATGGTCAGAAATAATTTTTGTAATTTTAAAACAATTAATTAATAATTTGGTAATCATGTATATAGCTCTTTATGTTGTCCTTTCAATTGTTGGTCTATTCATTCTTTTAGCCCTCTTAGCTCCTAAAAAGTATCAAGTAAATCGAAGTATTATCATTAATAAACCGCTTCCAGAAGTATTTCAATACTTAAAGCATATAAAAAATCAAGATGACTGGTCTCCCTGGAAAAAGAAAGATCCTGATATGAAACAAGAATTTGTTGGTAATGATGGTGAAATTGGATTTATAGCCAAATGGGATGGTAATAAAGATGTAGGTCTGGGAGAGCAAGAAATTACAAATATTGTTGAAAATAATCGTGTGGAAGCCAGATTACGGTTTTTTAAACCCTGGAAATCTGAGTCTGATGCCATTACAAGTGTTGAAGATATTGGTGATGGAAATACAAAAGTAACTTGGGGCTTTTCTGGAATTAATAAAGTGCCTGCAAATATTTTTATGATGCTGTATAATGTTGATAAGCATGTGGGAAAAGATTTTGAAGAAGGTTTAGCGAGTTTAAAAATAATTTTAGAAAAATAGAAATTATGGAAAATAATATGGTAGGTTGGTTTGAGATTCCTGTAATTAATATGGATCGCGCCATAGCTTTTTATAATGCAGTATTCAAAATAAAAATACAAGCACAGGATTTTGGAGGTACTTTAATGGGATGGTTTCCATTTGAAGAAGGAAAGCCAGGAGCTGCGGGTTCTTTGGTCCAAAATCAGGCCTATGAGCCAAGTGATAAAAAGGGAGCTTTGATTTATTTCAACTCAGAAGATGTTAACAACGAATTGAATAGGGTGGAAGATGCTGGTGGAAAAGTGATTCAAGCTAAAACACAAATTTCACCAGATGTTGGCTATATGGGTATTTTTATTGATAGTGAAGGGAATCGAATAGCGCTACATTCCAGGGCATAAAAAAGAGGAAGCAAAAAGAGTTATTCAGAGTCCATCGATAAAAAAACTAACTATAGACGACGTAATCGAAGATGCTCGAAAATGATAGTTCTACAGTCTCCCTGAGCGCAGTCGAAAGGTTTGTAAGACACTATCCCATATAAAGCGTGTAAATTAAAATTTTGAGGGCTTAATCTTTTTAGAGTTTTTTATATTCTTTTACTTCTGCTTCGGCTTAGTACTTTATATTCTTCATAACACTCGCTAATAGCATCAAGTATTTGTAAGTCGTTTGCAGTTTGTATAAAGCCTTTAGAATAATCACATTGACTTACAATCTCATCTAAATCAACACGGTCTACTTGTAATAAAACAGTGAGCATTTCCCTATCAAAACGCGATGCTAGTAATGTTCTAATTTCATCATCCTCTTTCATCTTTTTTAACTTTCGTAATTCGTTTGGTTTTTTACCAAACATACGATGTAAAAAATCGGCAGGATTAAAAATAGATCCAATAATTTTGGTTATAGCACTTTTAGAACCAGCTTCATAGCCTGTACTAGGTAACCCGGAAATACTGTAACGATAATTATTATTGACCACAGGTAGTTGTTTTATATCAACTTCTAAATACCCTGTAAGTTTTAGTTGGTTTACAACTACTTCTTCAAGAGCTAAAGCCAATTCTGTTAATTCAATATTAGAGCTTCCAAACTTTAACCAGTCGTTAGTAACTCTAACTTTTATAGATTTAAAACCTAAATACGAAAAATGTAGTGTATCGTTTGTTTTGGCAGAGATCTCAAATTCTCCTTTTTTATTGGTAGTCGTACCAATTACTTGATTGAGGTTAACAATGTTAACATTCTCGAGAGGTATATCATTTGATGAATTAATAACAACCCCAATAACTTTATCAGCTTCTTGTCCCACACAAATAGCGGAAGTCCATATAAAAGCAAAAAAAAGTAGGTAGTTTTTCATCTGTGTATATTGTCATTAAAATTCAATAGCTAAAATACTAAACAAAACGGCAAAAGTTATGGTTTAGTCGCAATTTGACTAAAAATTAACAAAAAAGTTTAAATTATAATATGAATTAAAGTTTTTTATGAAGGTTGAAAGTGTAATAAGAATTTGAACTTTATTGGTTTTTGTATCCTAATGCATCATCTTGGAATGACATTTTTTATTCAGTAAGCCCATTAATGATTAATAAATCGATTGAATCTGAATTAATGAGTTCAATTAATAAACTTATTCAAATTAAAGAGAGTTCTAATATCGAGGAAAACTTTGATAATTCAGTCATTTATAATTTCCAGATAGCACCAGACGATTTTTACACTATTATTATTTAATTAGGAGCATTAAAACTGATTATAAAAAAACGAGGAAAAAAGGCGAGTTGATGACACAAATACTTATTGGAATTTATCTAAATATGGAGATGATTTAATAACGAAAATGAGAGCCCTGAAAAAATAAAAACCTTGGCTAAGCCTTATAAAATTAATTGCTAGTGTAAGCTTATTTACGAAAATCCTCGCGAATTTTCTATTCGGTTTGTATTTGCTAAATTAGTTGCTTAAAACATGGAACTAGTCATACAAAACTGTCTTAGCCAATTAGAATGAAATACCTTATCGAAAATATTATTCAGCAGCTAGAGGAAGTCCAGAAAGGAAAATTATGGATAGGTAGTACTTTTAATGGCAAATTGAATCAAGTAGATGAAAATTCGGTTTTTTTAAGACCAATTGAAAATTTGCACAGTGTTGCGGAAATAATTTCCCATTTGACACTATGGAGAAAAGAGACCATTTTGAAAATCCAGACTAGGAAAGGAAGTAAGACAGACGATTGTGAGGAAAATTGGTTGACTAATGATAAGCTCGAAATTGTAGGCTGGGATAATATTAAATCAGAATATGATAGAACTTTGTCGGAATTGATTGACTTATTGAAATCGAAAGACGATGAATTCTTGAATGGACTATATTATGATACAGATTTTAAGGGCAATTATAAGTATGGTTTTGTAATTAACGGCATGCTACATCACGATATTTATCATTTAGGACAACTTGGAATAATCATAAAATATTTGAAAGAAAACAACAAATGCTAACAATACTACCTATTTAATTCAAAAAAGCAATAGGTTGTAACCCTTCTTATTATAACAAATAAGATGATATGTAGATTCTTAAATAATACTGATCAATTACTAGCGTCTTGAGCGTCTGGGCTTAAAAGAACTAGAACTACCAGAATCTGAACGTCTTGGTTTTGAAGCTCCTTCAGAACGACGTCTTTCGCTTCTGTTTCCAGAGCTAGATCTTCTGTCATCACGTCTTCCACCACCTTTTCTATCGTCACGCCTTCTGCCTCGGTTTCTGTCGTTACGTCTGCCACCACCGCGGTTTTCAGATACTTCAACATTTACAAAGCGTCCGTTATGTTTAAAGTCTGTAAAGAAAGCTAATACTTTCTCTTTTAATTCGTTTTCAGTATTAAAAAATGAGAAGCTATCTTTTACTTCAACTTTAAAAACATCATCTCTTCCAAGTTGTAACTGTTCTTTTAAGAAATCTTTAAGTTTCATCCAGTCAAAACCATCTTTGCTACCAACATTAATAAAGTAACGCGAAGAATCAGACTTGCCTCCAAAATCACGCCCGCCATCACGATCGCGACCACCATCATCAGAAACATTTAAGTTTTTAGATTTTTGATAATAGTTGTAGAAACGGGTAAATTCAACTGAAAAGAATTTTTTAATCAATTCATCTTTATCTGTATCCTCAAACAAGGCGTTAATATTCGATAAATGCTTATCAATTTCATGGTTAATCTCTGTGTTATGTATTTTATTTGCAAGAGACATCAATTGTACTTCGCAAATTTCTGATCCATCAGGAATATCTTTTTTCTCAAATTGACGTTTAATAATGCGTTCAATACTTTTTATTTTACGCACTTCGCTTTTCGAAACAATCACCATAGAAACCCCTGTTTTTCCAGCACGTCCAGTTCGTCCAGAACGGTGGGTGTAGGTTTCAATTTCGTCAGGTAATTGATAATTTATAACATGGGTAATATCGTCTACATCAATACCACGAGCAGCAACATCTGTAGCTACCAGTGTTTGTATTTGTTTATTCCTAAACGATTTCATCACCAAATCACGTTGATTCTGACTTAAATCACCATGCAGTGCACCAGCGCTATAACCATCTTCAATAAGGTTTTCAGCTACTTTCTGTGTATCTCGTTTGGTTCTACAAAATACGACCGAGAAAATATCAGGGTTTGCATCCGATAAACGTCTTAAAGCTTGGTAACGATCTCTGGCATTTACTAAATAGTATTCATGTGATACATTACTTGTGCTTTCATTTTTATTTCCAACAGTAATTTCCTGGGGATTACTCATAAAGTTTTTAGCAATGGCAGCCACCTCTCTTGGCATTGTTGCAGAAAACAACCAGGTATTTTTATCTTCAGGAGTATGAGAAAGTATGTCCGTAATATCTTCTTTAAAACCCATATTCAGCATCTCATCGGCTTCATCTAAAACTGAATATTGAATTTTAGAAATATCAACCATACGTCTGCTTATCATATCCTTCATACGCCCCGGAGTCGCTACAATAATTTGTGCACCTCTTTTAACTTCTCTGGCTTGATCTGTAATACTAGACCCACCATAAATAGCAACTACGTTAAGCCCTTTACAGTACTTGCCGTATTGTTTCATTTCGTTGGTAATCTGCAAACAAAGCTCTCTTGTAGGCGATAAAATTAAGCCCTGTGTTGTTCTGCTATCTACATCAATTTTTTCAAGCATTGGAAAACCAAAAGCGGCAGTTTTACCAGTTCCTGTTTGGGCCAATGCCACTAAATCTGTTTCAGATTCTAATAAAATAGGGATTGCTTTTTCTTGTACCTCACTTGGTTTAATAAAACCTAAATCTGTAATAGCGTGTAATAGGTCGTCATTAAGACCTAATTCTTGGAATGTGCTCATTCTGTATCATGTATGCGATTATGTTATGCAGTGTTACATAAAGAAGCGAATCGACATACTTAACCTTAAACTTCTAATAACACACCCTCTCTCTGAGGAATTTAACTCATTTTCTGAGTTTCAAGCGGCAAATATACGTTAATATTTGTTATTCCCTTGAAAGAGGGAATCTTTTTAAATTTTAACTTCATTCCTGCGCAGGCAAGAATCTTATTTACTTGAAGTTTTTAAGTCTTTTTGTGGGTATTTTAACATGCTTTCTTAAAAGACTTTTTATAATTAAATCGTCTATACATAAAAGAGGTCTAAAAAGTGATATATTTTGTCATCCAGAGTGCTTCGACTTTAGTTCATGCTGAGCGCAGCCGAAGTACTCAAGGCAGGCTAAAATCGAGACTTATTAAAATTTGAAGTTGTTTAAGAATCTCTCGTTAAGCTTCGCTAGGTATCTTCAATATAAAATATATTTTATATTTCAATAATGCTCGAGGAGACATACACCTAAATAATCATATGGTTATCAGTAACAATCGTGATTACTTATGTTGAACTCACGTTAAAATAAGAATTAAAAATAAAACTAAATACATTCTCTTTCATAGTTTGTAGCTTCTATATCATTTACCGGTGTTTCACCTTCAGTGAATGCGGTGTCTGATATTATTGTTAATCTATAAGTGCCACCAAATCCAGCACTTAAACCCCAATCTCTGGCAATGGCTAGATTGTAAGTTCCAGTTTCAGAGATATAAATATTAACAATAGCCACACTCTCATCCTGGGTAGTACATCCATAATAAGTAAGTTTGCCTTGGGTAAGTAAGTTTGGACCACCAAACTCTCCAAAGTTAGCAGATAGATCTAATGAAACAACAGATTTACCCGTAACATTTTCGATGCTTATAGATATTCTGCTGCCTTTTTTAAATTTGAATTGATAAATATCTTCACAGGTTTCAGACAAATTACAGTTCCATTCTTCTGTTGTTTCGAACAATGTTACGCCTTCATCTATATGAGTATCATCATCTTTAGAGCAATTGGCAAAAAGTACTGCTAATAGCAGTATTATGGATTTTTTAATTTGAGTTTTCATGACTGAATCAATAAATGTTTTACATACTTATATCAACCACGTCATGTGAATGTTACCCTTTTTGGTAAAAAAATAATATGTATTTTGAAAATTTACTTATAAAGCCATGTGTGCAGTACCAAGGAAATATGTTACATTATGGATATGTCATTGTTTTTAAGCTTTTAAATTTTTGATCCGCTCTAACAAGGTAGGATGTGAGTAATGCATAAATACATAAGCACGATGAGGTGTTAAATTACTCAAACTATTTTTAGAAAGTTTTTTAAGCGATGTAATTAAAGGCTCTCCTTTATAGGTGTTTTTTGCATAGTCATCTGCTTGGTATTCAAACTTTCTGGAAAATACATTCATAATTAAACCTGTAATTTCAGAAATAGGGGAGTATAATAACCCAAAAGCAATGAGTCCAATATGAAAACTAGGAATGTCTACACCCAAAGCATGCGATAACAATGGATTTGAAATGAAAAGCGACAAAATAAAAAGTGTTAACCCTGTTAATAGAATAGAAGTAAACAAATTAAAAATAATATGTTTCTTTTTATAGTGACCAACTTCGTGTGCAAGTACAGCAACGATTTCTTCCTCGTCTAAATCATTAATTAAAGTATCGTAGAGTGTCACACGTTTTTCACTACCAAACCCAGAGAAATATGCATTGGCTTTTGTACTACGTTTAGAGCCATCTATCACGAATATTTTATCAAGTTTAAAACCAACAGTTTGTGCATATTCAGAAATTTTATCTCTTAAACTTCCAGCTTCCAAAGGGGTTTGTTTATTAAATAAAGGCACAATAAGTTTTGAGTAAAACATATTCATGAACAAAGTAAATACAGCAACCAAGCCCCAGGCATACAGCCAAAAATGATTCCCCGTAACTTGATAAAACCAAATAATAAGTGCTAAAATGCCACCACCAACAATCGCCATCATCAACCAGCCTTTTATTTTATCTAGAATAAATGTTTTGACGGTTGTTTTATTAAACCCAAATTTTTCTTCAATGACGAAGGTGCTGTAATAGGAGAAAGGTGTAGATAGAATATCACTACCAATCATAATAATTCCAAAGAAAATAAGCGCAACAATAGTTGGATGGTCACTATAACCTCTCGCTATATTATCTACAAACTCAAAACCATCAAAAAGTAAAAAACCTAAGGTTAAAAGAATGGAGAATGTTGAAGTCAAGATTCCAAATTTGTAATTAGTCGTTTTATAATTTTGTGATTTTTTATATTCAGTATCATCGTAGACATCCTGTAAATCTTCAGGAAGGGCATCGTTATAATGTTTCGCATTTAAAGCATCTAAGATTTTATCGACTAGAAAGTTGATAATTAATATTGCGATGATGATGTAAAATAAAGTTGTTGATGTCATATTATCTTTTTGTTGTCATTCTGAGGAGCAAAGCTAGCCTGCACTGTGTGATCTGTTTATTGGTAACTTCTTTTAAAAGATTACTTCATGCCATTGTATTCTGCTCCTAATGACGTTTTATAAAAACCCCCGTTGTCTTTTGGCCTCAAAAATAAGAATTCCAGCGGCAACAGACACATTCATAGAATCAATTTCACCTTGCATGGGGATAATAATATTTTGAGTCGAACTTTCTAGCCATTCATTACTCAGTCCAGTTGCTTCAGTGCCAACAACAATAGCTGTCGATTTGTTAAAATCTTGCGTATGGTAATTTACAGATGCTTGTAAAGCGGCGCAGTAAATATTAATATTATTTTCTTTTAAGAAGCCAATAATTTCAGAAATACTACCTGTAGCAATTTGATTTGTAAATACGCAACCCACACTAGAACGAATAATATTGGGGTTATAAAAATCTGTTTTTGGGTTTGCAATAATAACGGCATCTATATTAGCAGCATCGGCAGTTCTTAAAATAGCGCCAATATTACCGGGTTTTTCCGGAGCCTCTGCAACTAAAACTAAAGGGTTTTTCGTATTGAATTTTAAATCAGTTATGTTATGATTTTTACTTTTAGCAACAGCTAGAATACCTTCAGTTGTATCACGATAAGCTAACTTTTGATATACCTCTTTGGAAATTTCTATAATGTTTACATGTTCAGTAGATAAATCGTTTAGTTTTTCTTTAGAAAATAATTCTGGATGAAATAAGATGATTTCAATCTCATAATTACCTTTTTGGGCAAGCGAAATTTCACGTGCGCCTTCAATCAAAAAAAGCCCTGTTTTCCTCCGTTCTCGCGACTTATCCTTTAATTGAGTAAGTTGTCGAATAATTGGGTTTTGCGTACTGGATATTAACTTTGTAGACAATATATTAACTAGTTTTGTTTAGGCAAATTTACTACAAATATGAAACATCTTTTACTTTTATTTTTTACTCTTATCTTTTCGTTTAAATTTTATGCTCAGTGCGAATCCCCTATTTTATTTGATACAGAAATAATTAAATGTGATGATGATATAGCTGATGGTATTACGAGTTTTTCAAAAAATGATATTTCCTATTATTCACCTGACTCTATGCATAGAACATTATCTGATGCGAATCAGGGGATAAATGCTTTGCCGCCTAATTTTTTAAACTTAGACCCATATTATGACAGAGTTTATGCTCGGTTAGAACATAGTGATTGCTATGAAACAGCTACTGTTTATCTCGAAGTTAAGCAATTTCCTGTTTTTGAAGATGAAGTTTATGAAATATGTGAGTCGGATTATGATGGTATCGCTACTTTTTATTTAGAATCGATACGTCATAAAATTCAACAAGAAGCAGGTGATTATGTTTCCTTTTTCAACACTATGGAAGATGCTGTAAATAATTCTAATACTCTGCCTTTGGTGTATAAAAATACATCTAATCCTCAAACTATCTATATGAGATCAGGATTTAAGTGTTATACCATAAAGGAATTAGAACTTAGAATAAATAATAGCGAGCCTCCTCTAATTAATAATTTGCCAACACAAATTTATTGTCCTACTGAAATAGGTATTTACGATTTAACAGCTTATGAACCACAACTGGTAAACGACATGAGTAATCTTACTTTCTCATATTATAATAGTTTTGTGGACATGCTTGCCGAGATTAATGCAATTGAAAACCCATCAATTATGGAATTTACTTATGAGATGAAGGAAATTTTTGTAAGAGTAAATGATAATCAATCAGGTTGCTATAGCTACACAAGTGTGTTTTTTAATTTCACAGGGCCATGTGAAGTTAATTGCGGAGAGACTTTTAACTTAAATTTTTGTCAAACTAGAGGTGATGTTAGTTATACGTTTTTTAATAATGAAGGCTCGCCATTGACATTAGAGATTAACGAAGGTACAATTGATACTTTTGGTTTCGATTCAGGCTACATTGTAGTTAGAGATTCAGATGGTACGGAACTTTATAATGGAGATGGTACGCATACCACAACTAATCGTCTAAATAGTTTGGCTGGACTTGTATTTCAATCAACGGGAAATTCAATTACTTTCGAGTTTTATTCAGCTTTAAATACATGTAATCAAAATCCAGATATCTATCGATCTATCGATATTGATATTAATTGCTCTAGTGATGTTGGGCTTCTTAAACTATCGTCATTTTTAGATGGTAATAGGAATGGAAACATAGATGCAAATGAACCATATTATCCAAAAGGTGTTTTTAGCTATGAAAAGAATGGTGATGGAATAATTACTGAAATTGTGTCTTCAACTGGTCAGGCAACTGTGGTAGTTGATAGTGAAACAGATATATATGAAGTTAGTTATGAAGTGTTCGAAGAAGTGGAAAATTGTTTTAACAATTCCCAAAGCGTTTTAAGTAACATAAGTGTTTCACCGAGTAATACTTATAAAATTGATTTTCCTGTATTAGAAGTAGAAAATTGTGAGGATCTTGGTATATATCTTATAAATACATCTGCTCCTCCACGCCCCGGTTTTACTTGCCAAAATTATTTGGTTTTAGAAAATTTAGGTTCTTCTATCATTTCTTCGGGTGAAATAGAATTTATTGTAGATTCGTTAATTATGTTTAATTATGCAAATAGTAATAACCCGAATTATCTAGTTACAAATAATGCTAATGGATTTACTTTAGATTTTGTGAATTTAAGGCCTGGAGGTATTGAGGACATTCAAATTTCGTTAACAATCCCATCAGATATTGAGCTTGGAAAAGAGGTTGCCAATAGTGCAGCCTATATTACCGTTGTTAATGATAATTATTCCGAAAATAACACATCTACATTAGTACAAACCGTTATAGGCTCCTACGACCCAAACGACATTGTAGAATCTCATGGTCCAGAAATACTTTATGATGATTTTAAAAGTGATGAATATTTATATTACACCGTAAGATTTCAAAACGTTGGAACCGCAGATGCTATAAACGTATCAATAGATAATACTTTAGATGCTCGACTAGATAAGTCAACCATTCAAATGGTCTCGTCAAGTCACACTAATGTATTTACAAGAACTAATAATCAATTAAACTGGAAGTTTGATAATATCCATCTACCAAGCGAGGATATGGATGAACCTAACAGTCATGGCTATGTGTATTATAAAATAAAACCATTAGGAGGTTATAAGGTTGGAGATATCATTCCAAATACAGCTGAAATTTACTTTGATTTTAATCCAGCTGTTATAACTAATACATTCAATACAGAATTTATTGCTACACTTAATAATAAAAAGTTTAATGCATCATCTAATGTATCAATTTCACCCAACCCAGCAACAGCCATTGTTGATTTAAAGTTTGATAAAAATATTAGTGATAAAATAAACTTGAACGTTTATAATATTCAAGGAAAATTGATATTAAACACAAAGCGGGTTTTACAAAAAAACACAACACAAATAAATGTATCCTCCTTAAAGAGTGGTATGTATTTTTTGAATGTAAATGATGGTATAAATGATGTGACGCAAAAATTGATTATTGAATAAAATATAGATTCAGTCTTATTCTATCAAAGCTTCAGATTTAATCTGAAGCTTTTTTTGTAATGTAGTATCTTACCAACCGACCAAAAGAATCAATCAATTCAAAATATAAAAATGAAGAATATCCTTTTTTTAGCAATCATCATTTTATTTGTTTCCTGTAAAAACAATACTAAAGAAACTGTAAACTATTCTGAAAAAAACTTAGATGTTACCACAAGTGTCTATCCGGAAAACATATCAAAAATATTTAAAGCACATGGAGGCTTAGATACCTGGAACAGTATGCAATCTTTAACGTTTACGATGGCAAAACCAAACGGAGATGAAGTGACTACAACCGATTTAAAAAGTAGAAGGTCACTTATTGAAATGCCAAAACATACTATTGGTTTTAATGGTAAAGATGTTTGGTTGCATTCTAAAGATACAACTGCCTATAAAGGCAATGCCAAGTTTTATTATAATTTGATGTTCTATTTTTACGCGATGCCTTTTGTATTGGCTGATGATGGCATTATTTATAAAGATGTGGAACCTTTGGTATTTGAAGGTAAATCATATCCTGGTATTAAGATTTCTTATGAAAGTGGGGTAGGAGAGTCTCCAGAAGACGAATATGTTTTATACTATGATTCTGAGACCAATCAAATGGCCTGGTTAAGTTATACAGTGACTTATTTTTCAAAAGAAAAGAGTAAAGAATTTAAATTTATAAAGTATAGCAATTGGCAAACGGTAGAAGAGTTATTATTACCAAAAACCTTAACATGGTACAACTATGAAAACAATGTACCTACAAAAAAGCGTAGTGATGTGAATTTTACAAACATTAAGCTTTCAAAAGAGAAACCTAACAATATTTTATTTGAAAGCCCTGAAGGCGCCAAAATAATAGAATAACATACATGTCTGTATTGTAAAATAAAAAGGTTCTCTGGTTTTTATAGAGAACCTTTTATCATTATTGATTCTTATATTTATCAGAATATCGTTTCCAGAGTTTAGTTTGGTGAGTTTCTAAACTTATTTCTCGGCCATCTATAAAGGCATGAGTTAGTTTATTGGTTCGCATATCTAAAGCATCCCCTTCACTAATAAACAGTGTAGCACTTTTACCTTTTTCTATACTTCCATATAGATCATCAATGCCTAAAATTTTTGCCGGATTTAAAGTAATAAGTTGTAAAGCTTGTTCTTTTGTTAAACCGTGAGCAACTGTAGTACCAGCATAGAAAGGAAGGTTTCTGGTGTTCATACGTTCCATTTGCCCGCTAGTTTCCAGAGCTACTAAAACACCGTTATCTACCAATAGTTTAGCTGCTTTATATGGTAAATCGTAGTCGTCGTCAACATGACTTGGTGTAGAGTGTACTCTTTTTAAAACTACAGGAATATTATTTTTCTTAAGCACACCGGTTGCTTTATGAGCTTGACGACCGCCAACTATTACCATGTTTTTAATAGCATTCTGATTGGTAAAATTTACAGCATCTGTGATACCTTTTTCGTCATTAACATGCACATATAATTTTTTGGAGCCATCAAAAAGACCCTTAGTTGCTTCAAATGGTAAATGTATTTTTGTTTTATTACCATTATTGTAAGCTTTACATTCATTAAAATAATCTTTTAATTGGCTTATCTGTTTGTTATAATTTTTATTAGGTTGCAATCCGGGATCTTCACCTAACCACTGGCGACCTCTGGAAAAACTACTAGGCCAGTTTAAGTGCAGACCTTCATCTGTTTTTATAACAGCATCTTCCCAGTTCCACGCATCAAATTGTACTACAGATGAAGTCCCGGAAAGACGTCCACCTCTTGGAGTTATTTGACCTAACAAGACACCATTTGGCCGCATGGACTCAATAACTTTTGATTCAGCATTGTAGGCAATTAAACTTCTTATATGCGGATTTAGCGATCCAATTTCGGCATCATCATCCGAAGCTTTTACGGCATCAATTTCTACCAATCCTAAAGTTGAATTGGGCACTATAAAACCTGGATAAATATGCTTTCCTTTAGCATCAATGGTTTCAAAATCTTTCATATCTATTATAGATTCCTCAGCATCACCAATTAAATCTATTTTTCCATTTTTAATAACTATAATGCTATTGTTAATTATAGTTCCATTACCAATATGAGCAGTAGCACCAATAATAGCGATATCATTTGTTTGTTTAGGAGCTGGTGTTTGTTGTGCAATAACAATAGAAGCACACAACATTATAATTAGTAAACACGCTGTTTTTAAATTTTTCATCTGGATTATTTTTTTCGCCACGAATACACGAATATTTATTTTTAAATTATATGGAATTAAGACCCTCAACTGAACACTGCTCACTTAACACTGCTTACTGAACACTAATGACGTTCATTATCAATGGAATCACAGTGTAGATATTCTTTCTCTTTCTTTTTTATTGGCTGCGTTTTTAAACCTTTGTTTTTGGCTTGCATCATCATATTAATAAGCTCACTTTTTTCTTCTTTTATTCTAGCACGTATTTTTTTATCGGCTTCTAAATCGAAATAAGTAACACCTTCAATAATTGTTTTTTCTGCTTTAGCATAAATCGAAAGTGGGTGATCGGTCCATAAAACAACATCGGCATCTTTACCAACCTTAATGCTACCAACTCTATTATCAATATGCAATAATTTTGCAGGATTAAGAGTTACGAATTTTAAAGCATCTTCTTCACTAACGTCACCATATTTAACTGACTTAGCAGCTTCTTGGTTTAGTCTACGGGACATTTCGCCATCGTCACTATTAATGGCCACAGTAACCCCTTCATTATGCATGATAGAAGCATTGTAAGGAATAGCATCGTTAACTTCATATTTATAGGCCCACCAATCACTGAATGTAGAACCACCCACGCCATGCATTTTCATTTTATCGGCAACCTTATAGCCTTCAAGGATATGGGTAAATGTATTGATGTTAAAGTTGAAATTTTCAGCAACTTTCATAAGCATATTAATCTCACTTTGAACATAAGAGTGACAAGAAATGAAACGCTCTTTACTTAAAATTTCTGCTAAAGTTTCTAATTCAATGTCTTTACGATATGGTTTTCCACTTTTCTTAAGGGCATCATATTCTTTTGCCCGAGTAAAATAATCGATATAAACTTGTTCTACACCCATTCGTGTTTGTGGAAAACGAACCCCATTGTTAGAACGCGATTGTTTAACGTTTTCACCTAGGGCAAACTTTATAAATTTTGGACTGTTATTGTAAATAAGGTTGTTTGCCGATTCTCCCCATTTTAATTTAATAATAGCAGAACGCCCACCAATAGGATTTGCTGATCCATGTAAAATTTGAATGGATGTTACACCACCGGCCAAATTCCTGTAAATACTAATATCCGTTTCGTCAATAACGTCCTCTATAGTTACCTCGGCAGAGGAGTTTTGCCCACTTTCATTTATTGAAGCTGCCGCAATATGTGAATGTTCATCAATGATACCCGCAGTTAAGTGTTTACCTTTTGCATCAATTAGCTTAGCATTTTTACTTGAAAGGTTTTGCCCGATTTTAGAAATTTTTCCATTTTTTATTAATACGTCGGTGTTTTCTAAAACCCCTTCTTTTTCGTTAGTCCAAACTGTGGCGTTCTTAAATAAAAGCGTTTCAGCTTTTGGTAATTCAGCAAAACCATAACCATTATTTGGAAAGGTTATTGGGAACATTTTTGCTACTTTTTTATCTTCTTCTTTCTTCTTTTTCTCCTCCTTATCACTCTCTTTTTTAGAATATTTTGCTGAAAATGGAAGCGCTCTCCCGTCAGGCGTAATAGCTTTACCTTTAAGGTCTTTATTAGGGTTTACATGTGCAGTAATTCTAATAAATTCTTGTTTTGTTGAGTCTTTCGTTTTTAACGATATATTTACCCAATCTTTGTTATACGATATTTTAGACCCGTAAGTATCTGTATTCGTTTTAATTTCTGATTTTAATTTTGATAATTCACCTTTTAAAGACATTTGAAAGGAGTTTCCAGCTAAAGAAAAACGGTAATCACCTCTAATATCTATAGTGTTCATATCCTTAATAATATTTTGCTGACCTTGAACCCAGTTTTCAAAGAGTGTTGTTTTCTTATTAAAAATATCTCCGGAAGTAATTAAAAAATTAGCATAAGCGCCATTTTTAAGAGAGCCAATAACATCAGATTTTCCTAAAAGTTGAGCTGGAATAGTTGTTAGGGCTTCTAACGCTTTTTCTTTAGATAAACCATGCTTGATAGCACTTAACAAATTAGCTTTAAAATCTGCCGGAGATTTTAAGCTATGCGTTGTCAATGTAAACGGGATGCCATGTTCTGCTAGTACTTTTGGATTTGTAGGTTTTTGGTTCCATGCTTTCATATCTTGTAATGAAAGCGAGGATGCCAAAAAGGTGTTTTCAACATTGTAAGGCTTAGGGAAATTAATTGGAATAATTAGTGATGCATTTGTAGCCTTTATGTCATTTATGCGTTCATATTCATCACCTCCTCCAAGAATGACATACTGAATACCATTTTCATCACCTATTTTATCAGCTCTTAAAACATTTGCTCTACTGCCAGCTTCTATAATCTGAACAAGGTCTTTGTTGTTGTTTAATGCTTCAAGCGATAAGTCTTTTGTTTTGCTATGGCCTTGTGCATACCAATCTGCGTCTAAGTACATTTGACGAAGTAAAGCTAAAGCTCCCATTGGAGAAGTTGGGTAAACTTGTCTAGAGGTCACACTTTTTCTTCCTGATAGATATTGACCAGATTTTTCGGCAATAACCCTAGTTTCGTTACCACTATGATTATTTAAAGCAACCAAAGTTCCACTCCCTCTAACAATACCATCATGAATATGTGTATTTACAACACCAAAACCTGCTTTAATAAGTTCGTTGGCTTTTTTAGAATCATAATTAAACTTGCTTATAGTTTTGTTTTCAGGCATAATATGGTCATTCCAATAATATCCTGTTCTACTAGCTTCGTATTGCGGCGTTTGACTTCTTGGCGCCGGTTGAGGCTTTTTAACTCCAAAATCTGAATATATGTCAATAAAAGAAGGATATATACTTTTTCCTGAAACATCAATAATATTTGTGTTTTTAGGAATTACAACTGAAGTTCCTGTACTTAGAACTTTACCGTCTTTTATTAATAAGGTTCCATTTTCAATAACTTGCGTAGGAGTAATAAAAATTTTGGCATTAGTTAAGGCTGTATAATTTGTATTGTTTGTACTTACACCGCTATTTTTTGGAAAATAATCTTGAGCAAAAAAAGATATGCTACACAAAAAAGCGAGTATAGCCAGATACATTTTATTCATATAGAGTAGTTAATTAAAAAATTAAAGCTTTAAAGATATGAATATTGAAGACAGATGCGATTTATTAAGATTTATTTAACACACTCAAAGGGGATTAGCCTTAAAATAGTTAACTAATAAAGCAACCACATAACTATAGCTTTCCATACCTTTATTTTGTTTGTTGACTTTTAAAAAGTTACCGTAGAATAATTTGAATAAAGGTTCGGCAAGGTTTTCATGTGATTCCCAAAATTGTCGAACCTCTCTATAGTTTTTTAAAATGCCTATGTTAACATCTGCAACCATGTCTTCATAGATGCACTCGTCTCGTCTATAAATTTCATTCAGACAAAAGCGCAAGCCAAAGGTATACCCCGTGTATCTAAAGTAGATATCGTCATGATTTATAGCAGCCATGCACCCTATAAAGTTAGCTTCATTTTCAGCGGCATAACCTAATTGATGAGCAATTTCATGAGAAGCTGTTGTAGGGACTTTATAAGCAGGGATTAATCCATCAACCTGAGCTTCGTTGGTAAATGGATTCAAATAGCCACTAAAACCCATATAAGTTAACGGATAACTATATAATGACTTTTTTATACTTTTTGGGTGATATTCTAAATGAGGGAATACTTGTTTTAGATTTTCATAACCTATAGGAGTCATCTTTAGTATCTCACTTTTGCTATAAGGTAAATCAGTTTTAATGGTATCATTTTTAGTGACTTTTAAATGAAGGGCATTCGATTTTTTAATCAATTTCTCAGTCACAGAAATTAATTGTTCCGTAGTATAGTCATTAGCGATATCTAAACTCTTGTGTAATGGTAACCGATAATAGTTAAATCCCCAAAACAGGTGAAATACAAAGTACATAATCGCAAATGCAGAAAATATATCAATAAACCATTGCTTCGTGTTTTTTCTAAGTGCTTTTCTGTTTTTATAAAACCATCGAACCACATAAATAATAGAAAGCGTATAAACCAAATCTCCAAACGAAAATGGTATCCAACCTAAGATATATCTAAAGATTCTCGAGATAAACGGGTAAATACCATGGCTATAAAATTGCTCTACAAATTCAGGATAATTAGATAGCCATGTAATTAATAAATATTGAGGAATTAGCGACAATGACAATAAGGTCTTTTTCTTTTTCAACATGTATCAAAAGTAATAAAAATTAGCATCTAAATAGTTGTTGTTTGTTTATACAAGGAGTATTCTTGCTTTACAAAATACCTTTTTAAAATGTTATAATGTAGAGAGAGTAGACTTGCGTTAAGCGGAGTCGAAATGTGGCTATCTATGAATTATTTACCAAAAACAAAATTCATTGCTAATCTATTTTAAAAGAGATGCTATTTCATTTGGGGCAATAGCCAATGTCAAAGCAATTTTGCTACCTTTGCACAACTTTATAAACAATACTATGAGTACAGAAATAAGAGAACTTCAACCACAACAACTTTGGAATAGATTTGCAGATTTAAATGCAGTACCAAGAGGGTCAAAAAAAGAAGAGCGCGTTATTACATTTATAAAAGATTTTGGTAAAAATCTAGGCTTAGAAACCATTGAAGATGAAGTTGGAAACGTTATCATTAAAAAGCCAGCAACACCAGGAATGGAAAATAGAACTACCATAGTCATGCAATCGCATTTAGATATGGTTCACCAGAAAAATAATGATACTAATTTTGATTTTGATACTCAAGGAATTGATATGTACGTAGATGGTGATTGGGTACGAGCAAAAGGGACCACTTTAGGAGCAGATAATGGTTTAGGAGTTGCTACTATCATGGCTATTTTAGAAAGTACAGAGATTGAACATCCGACTATTGAAGCTTTATTTACTATTGATGAAGAAACTGGTATGACAGGAGCAATGGGCTTAAAAGGAGGATTGCTTTCTGGTGGTATTCTTTTGAATCTGGATACGGAAGAAGATGACGAAATTGGTGTAGGGTGCGCAGGAGGTGTCGATGTCACAGCAACAAGAACTTATAACGAAGAAGAAACGCCAGAATTTAAAATAGGGTATAAGGTTACTGTAAAAGGTTTACAAGGCGGACATTCAGGAATGCAAATTCACGAAGGTTTAGGGAATGCTAATAAACTTATGAACCGTGTGTTGTTCGATGGTTTTGAAAACTTCGGATTACGGATTTCTGAGATTGATGGAGGTAGCTTACGTAATGCTATTCCTCGAGAAAGTAATGCCATCGTTGCTATTGATGCTGTACATGAAGATGCTTTTTTATTAGAAATAGCTTTGATTTCTAATACTATTAAGAAGGAATTTAAAACGATGGAACCAGACTTAGAAATTATAATATCTAAGTCGGAAACACCAAAAAAGATTATGGATTTAGGAGTTCAGGAAGGATTGACCAGAGCTTTATATGCCGCTTACAATGGTGTTTACAGAATGAGTGCTGATATTCCAGAGTTAGTTGAAACGTCAAACAATATTGCCAAAGTTCTGGTTAAAGATGGGAATATTCATATTGGTTGTTTAACACGCTCATCTGTTGAAAGCTCTAAAATGGATCTGGCAAATACATTGCGTGCAACATTTGAGCTGACTGGTTGTGAAGTTGAGCTCTCTGGAGATTATCCAGGGTGGACACCAAATATGGATTCGGCTATTTTAAAAGTAATGGCCAAATTGTATGAAGATTTAAATGGAGAAAAACCACATGTAGCAGCATGTCATGCTGGATTAGAATGTGGTATTTTGGGAACAAATTATCCAGATATGGATATGATTAGTTTCGGACCCAATATAAAAGGCGCACACTCACCGGATGAACGTGCTCAAATCTCTTCAGTTCAGAAATATTGGAAATTTGTATTAGAGATTTTGAAGGATATTCCGAACAAATAATATTGATGAATTACATTTCTTCACTCGAAAACTCTTTTTTGTTGTTACTAATAAAAATATGATTTTATATCAAATTAAAAATGATAAATTTCGAACTCTGTATTTCTGTATTTTAGTTTAACTCCACTGTGTAAATACGTTTTACTTTTACATTTTTTACATTCATAACTCCATTACTTTTTATCTAATAAAGCTAAAATATTTATACCTTTATTTTTCTTGAATCTAGCAAACAATTAGTGATTATCAGTCTTTACAGTACCATAATATTTAACCGGTTTATGTGAGATAATTAAAAATAGTTGTAAACAAACCATTAATTAATTAATGAAATTTACTAACTTTGATAAGTTTTTTTTATAAACAACTCCTAAATTAAGTATTAATTTTGTTCTTAAATGAATATGGCAACAAGCATAAACGACGAAGAATTTATTAGTTTATTAAATGAAGGTAATGTTGCTGCTTTTGAAATTTTATTCAAGTTATATCGCTCAAAACTATTATACATAGCATCTCAATATGTTTCAAACAGAGAAGACGCTGAGGAAATAATCCAAAACGTATTTCTTAAAGTGTGGTCAAAAAAAAATATTCAATCGAATATTAATGGTTACTTATATAAGGTCACACGAAATGCTTGTTTAGATTACTTAAGGTCTAAAAAACAGTTATTGAATATTGAAAACAATTTATCTCAATTAGAGGCTTCCATAAATTATACGGCATTTTCTGATGATGCAACCTCTTTGATAATTGAAAAAGAATTATTTGAAGCTGTGCTAAAGTCCATAGAGTTACTTCCTCCTAAATGTAAGGATGTATTTGTGAAAAGTCGTATCGAGGGGCTAAATCATAAGGAAATTTCTGAAAAAATGGATATTTCTAAAAAAACGATCGAAACACATATTACTAAAGCTCTTAAGCACCTGCGCGTATCCCTTCGCGAATTCCTTCCTTTCCTATAAATTTTAATAAAGTCACTTTTAACTAAGGGGTACCCTTAATTAAATACGTCATATATATAACTGGTCAATTATAATGAATAAAAAGCAACTATTAAAATACATTAAGAACGATTTGAATTCTGTCGAAAAAAGAAAAACGATAGAGTGGGTAAGAAAAAGCCCTGAAAATCAAAAAGTGTACAATGTTTTAAAGGCTGAATATATTGCTTCTACTTTTAAAGATGTTCCTAATGTTAATAGTGATTTCTTTTTTCAAAGGTTTAAAAATAGCATAAAAAAGAGAAAATTAGATAAATTTTCTTACATTGCTGTTTCGATAGCTATCATAACCATATTAATATTTAATTTCAAAGAAGTGATCAGTTTGAATAATATAATTCCCCAAGAATCTACTCAAATTAGTCAAGCTGCTCCAAACGGTCATTTTAGTTTTATTACAAATAGAGGGGATAAAAAAGAAGTATATCTTCCAGATGGGTCTAAAATAGTATTAAACGCAGATAGTGAATTAACTTACCCAAAGGAGTTTAATGATAGTATTAGAGAAGTAACTCTTATTGGAGAAGCTTTTTTCGATATTAAAAGAGATGAAAACAAACCTTTTATTGTAAATACAAATAGTATTAAAATTCGAGTTTTAGGGACATCGTTTAATGTGAAGTCTTATGCTAAAGATACAAAAGTTGAAACCACCTTGGTAACAGGAAAAGTAGAATTAATAAAAGATGAAGAAACACCTATTGTATTAGCGCCTTCTCAAAAGGCTGTATTTCATAAAAAAGAAAATAAGTTAGAAATTGAAGAGGTAAAATCGTTAGATGTAGTTGCGTGGAAGGATGGAACATTAATATTTAATAAAACACCATTGCGTGAAGTTGCCATTGATTTAGAAAGAAAATATAATATAGAAATTAATATTAACTCACTAAAACTATTAAACTATGAGTATACAGGTACATTTGACAATTTAAGCATCTATGAAGTACTTAAACTATTGACCATATCTTCCCCAATTAAGTACACTATAGAAGGCAAAGAAATATTTTTGGAACCATAATTTATAATAAGAAGTAGCTGTAACTATTCTCTTTTCGAAAAATTATAACTCCGAAAATAATTAATAACTATTTAAACTATACCAAACCATGAGAAAAAACGACTTTTAAATTTTTCAAAAAAAGCAATTTAAATATCTATAAAGTACTTAGGTTATTATAATATTATAATGCTTCTTCCCCAATTAAGTACACTATAGAAGGCAAAAAATAATTCTGGAGCCATAATAAATATAAGAGGTAGCTGTAACTTATTCTCTTTTCGAAAAATTATAACTCCGAAAATAATTAATATTAATAACTATTTAAACTATACCAAACTATGAAAAAAAACAACTCTTAATTTTTCTCAAAAAAAACAATTTAAGGTATTAAAGAGTTACTAAAGCCATTATTTCTTTTCTCTTTGGCTTTTTAAAACTCTATTAATAAACAAACTCTGGAATAATAAACAAGAAAAGAGAATGCTGTAACATCCTCTTTTCGATTAAAATCATTACTTCGGAAAGTAATAACTATTTAAACTATGCAAAATTATGAAAAAAAACGACACTAAATTTTTGTCAAAAAAAATTCTTTTACGAATTATGAAAATTTATACCCTTTTACTTTTTGTCACCATGGCTAAACTCTTTGCGATTGATGCTAATGGGCAAAATGTTACTATTAATGTCAATAATAAAGAACTTAGAACTGTTTTTAATAAAATAGAGAAGAAAACCAAATTTAATTTCTTCTATAATAATAGTTTGGTTGATGTCACTAAAAAGGTTTCTTTAAGTGCCGATAATCAAGATTTAAACGAGGTTCTTACTAGTTTGTTTAAGAGAACGAATATAGATTATAGGTTTCTAAAAAATCAAATCATATTATTTCCTAAGAATGACAAATCTGTTGTTAAAGTCATTGAAGACTTAATTAATAATGAGAATTTAGATAAGGAAATAGAAACCATTATTAAAGATGTTCTTCAAAATGAAATAAAAGGAACAGTAGTAGATGAAAAAGGCATTCCTCTAGCTGGTGTGAATATTATTATTCAAGGAACTTCAACAGGGGTACAGTCAAATTTTGATGGTGAGTATCGTATTCAAGCCAATAATGGTGCCGTTTTAAAGTTTTCTTATATAGGTTTTAAAACACAAACAATCACTGTTGGTGATTCGAATACTATTAATGTAACCATGGAAGAAGATGCCAGTCAATTAGACGAAGTTGTAGTAACGGCTCTAGGTATTAAAAGGCAAAAGAAATCGTTAACCTATGCGACTCAAAATGTAGATGTTGATGGTATTGATGAGGCTAGACCAAATCAAAACTTGGTAAATAGTTTATCAGGTAAGATTGCAGGTGTCTCTATTCAACGTTCTGGAAACGGAGTAAGTGGGTCTTCAAAGGTCGTACTTAGGGGTAATAGATCCATTGCGGGAAGTAGCCAAGCTTTATATATTGTAGATGGTGTGCCTTTGGGAGGAGATATATCAGATCTTAGTCCTGATGACGTTCAATCTATTAATGTGTTAAAAGGAGCGAATGCAGCAGCACTTTATGGAGCAAGAGCAAATAATGGTGCCATAATTATAACAACAAAATCTGGTAGTGAAGATAGACTAAGTGTAGATTTTAGTTCTACAATAACTACAGAAACTGGAAATATTTTATTTGACTACCAAAACCAATATGGTCAAGGTAGTGGAGGTACTTATAACCCTGCTTCTTTAGGATCATGGGGATCTAGTTTAGATGGAAGTTCTGTTGCTAATTGGTCACCTGATCCTAATAATTCTGCGAACATACCTTATGCTGCTCAGTCTAATAATGTAGATGATTTTCATGAAACAGGAGTAAGTTTTGCAAATAATATTTCGGTACGCTCAGGAAGTGCAAAAAATCAAACATTTTTTGGTTATACCAATGAAAATAAAAAAGGTATTGTTCCAGGGAATGAGCTGCAAAGACACAATGTAAGTTTGAAGATTGATAATAAATTAATTGATGATAAATTAAAATTAAGTGCTAAGGTTAACTATATAAGAACGAAAATAGATAATCAATTAGATACAGGAGAGAGTTTTGCAAATCCATGGAGACATGCCTATAGGTTACCAAGAAATATTAGAACATCAGATGTTAGTGTATTTCAATATGTAGATGCTCAAGGTGATGTTAGACAAAATTATTGGGACCCAGGGAATAATGGTGGTGCAAATCCATATTGGACCATTAATAAAAACCTTAATGAAATTGTTACTAACCGTGTTATAGGGTACGGGTCTTTGACATATAACATTACAGACGATTTAAGTATTTTAGCACGTACAGCGGTAGATCAAAACAATACATTTAGAGAGGATAAAGATCATAATGATTCTTATATTATTGCTGATAATGGAGAATTTTTAACGTATAGTTTCAGTCAGTTAGAGTGGAATACAGATTTTTTATTAAGTTATAATAAAAAATTAAGTGATGATTTTTCTTTTAATGCAAACCTAGGTGGAAACCATAGGATAGCGAATGCTAAGTTTGTTAGAACAACCAACGGAGGTTTAAATGCTGCAAATATCTTTGCTATTAGTAATGCTCAAAATTTAACAGCTGAACATGAATTGTCGCGTAGAGAAGTGAATTCTTTATATGCATTTAGCCAACTCGCATTTAAAGATGCTGTTTTCTTAGATTTAACCTATAGAAGCGATTGGAGTTCTACATTACCAGAAGCAAACAGAAGGTTTGATTATTACTCAGTAGGTCTAAGTGCTGTGCTTTCTGATTTATTAGAACTACCAGAAGCGTTTTCTTATTTAAAACTAAGAACGTCTTATGCAGAGGTAGGTAATGATACAGATCCGTTTGGTTTAAGTAGAACAGCCAATTTAATACCTGGTGGTTTTATACAATTATCAAACTCACTACCTAATCCAAATTTAAAACCAGAACGAACTAAATCTTTTGAAGTTGGTTTTGACGCACGTTTTTTAGATAGCCGTTTAGGTATAGACTTTACCTATTATAAAACGAATAGTATTGATCAGCTATTTGGTCAGCAAGTCTCACAGGCGTCAGGGGTTTCTACCCGATTTATAAATGGGGCTGATATACAAAACTCGGGGGTTGAATTAATTTTAACAGGAAACCCAATTAGAACACCAGATTTTAACTGGAATATAACAGTTAACTTCTCTAAGAACGATAGTGAGATATTAGCATTGGCAGACGGATTAGAAACACTAAGTTTTGGAGGTGATTTTTTTAGAAGATTTGAATTGAATGTAGGAGAAGAGTGGGGTAATGTGTATTCTAGAGGGTTTGCCAGAGATGCACAAGGCAGAGTATTAGTTGCAGCCGATGGTACACCAGAAGTCACATCAGGTCAAGATGTGTTAGTTGCTAATTTCAATCCAGATTGGTTAGGTGGTATTTACAATAGCTTTACTTATAAAAACTTTAACTTAAGTTTCCTTATAGATATTCGTCAAGGTGGTGAAATAGGTTCTTTTACTAATGCTGTATTGTCTTCAGATGGAGCACTAGCTAAAACATTAGTAGGTAGAGATGGTAGTTTGGTTTTTGGTAGTAATATTTTTTCTGGTTTAGAAGTAGTTAAAGCAGATGGAACGCCTAATGATATACAGGTGAATGCTGAACAATTTTGGGCTAAAATAGGGGGGAGAAATTCACCAGTTGGTGAGGCTTTTTCAGAAGATGCCTCCAACATTAGAATGCGAGAAATTACTTTAGGTTATAGTTTCCCACAAAGTTTGTTAGATAAGACACCATTTAAAAAAGCTAAAATTTCTTTAGTAGGGAGAAACCTTTTCTTTATATCTAATAATGCTTCTGTGGATCCAGAGGTTATTACTTCACCTAATAGCGCTAACCTAGCTTCAAACACTAGTACAAACACAAACGAAGAGGTAAGAGCAGATGGATTTGAATCTTTTGCGCCACCTTCAACAAGGAGTATTGGTTTGAACTTAAAAATTGGATTCTAAAAAATAACTTAAAAGATAAAAACATGAAAAGAATATTAATAAAAATTAGTTTTGGTATATTTATGTCAATACTGTTTATTGGCTGTGACAAAGATTTTAATGAACTGAATACAAATCCACTTTCTTTAAATATAGATGCCTTAGAGAATAGTCAAATATTACAAGGACAAGCTTTTGCACAAGCACAATATGTTTCTGTAAATGGATTACACTGGCGTTTTCAGATATCTCAAAATTTATTTTCAGACATCTGGTGTCAATATTTTGCCACTACAGCTTCAGGATTTGATTCTGATAGATATGTGCAAGTAGGACGTTGGGCAGATTTAGCTTGGGGGTCATTTTATGGTGAAGCTGCACCACAAATTAAGTTGGTAGAAGATCTTTCTGCTGCGAATGGCAATGATGTAGGTAATGCGATGGCAAAAATAGTAAGAGTACATGCTTATCATAGAATTACCGATTATTGGGGGCCAATACCTTATTCTCAGTTTGGGAACTTGGAATTATCAGTGCCTTACGATTCTCAAGAAGACATATATAACGATTTCTTTACAACTTTAGATGACGCGGTTGCTAAACTAAAAGCAAACTCTGGAGGATCCTCTTATGCAGGTGGTGATCGTACTTATGGTGGTAATGCTGATAAATGGCTGAAATTTGCCAATAGTTTACGCTTACGATTAGCCTTAAGAATCAAATATGTAGACGCAGCTAAAGCAAAAACGGAAGCTGAAAAAGCGGTGACTGATGGTGTATTTATGACCAATGATGATAATGCTTTAGTATCTGTTGATGATACTAACAGAAACCCTTTAGAAACGATTACAGATTGGGGAGAGTTTAGAATGAGTGCTACAATGGAAAGTATTTTAAAAGGTTATGATGACCCTCGTATCAGTGAGTATTTTGCTCCTGCCGCAGATGGTGATTCGGATGGTGATTCTAATCCTTACGAAGGATTACTTAATGGTCAAGCCAAAGTGACTTTAGAAACAAGCCAAAATGCAGGACATTCAGATTTAGCTACACGATTTATTGATGTGGCTAAAGGAGGTGTTAATCCACCTATAGAATTAATGTCTGCCGCAGAAGTATATTTTCTAAGAGCAGAAGGTGCTCTTGAAGGTTGGGCTATGGGAGGCACGGCTATGGAGCTTTATGAAGAAGGGATAAGAACTTCTATGATGGAGAAAACGGGAGCTGATGCTGCAGCTATCAATGCCTACATTGCAAGTAATAATGTACCTGTTGCTTATGAAGCGGCTGCTACTCCTGTTGCCGATATTCCTATAGCTTATGATGCTGGAGGAACTATGGAAAGACAGTTAGAGCAAATCATTACACAAAAATGGTTAGCCCTATATCCAAATGGATGGGAAGCATGGGCAGAATTGAGGCGAACAGGTTATCCTAAACAATATGCAAGAGTAGAATCAGAAAACCCAGATGTGGCTGCAGATGAAATTATGAGGAGAATGATTTATACAACTAGTGAGTTTAATACAAATGGCGAAGCAGTAAATGCAGCTATTTCGACACTTTCTGGTGGCGACAAAAACAGCACAAAATTGTGGTGGGACAAAAAATAGTTAAGTTAGTTTTTTAAGTTTAATGCTAAAACGTCTCTAGAATATGTATATATTTTATAGGCGTTTTTTCTTTATAAAATAAAGTTGTTTTTCTTGGTTTCAACGTAAGTAGTTTGTTAAAAGAATGCTCCAATAAATACCTAATCAACAAAATTTCAGTAGAATGACAGATACTTTTAAAATATTAATTATATGCTTTTTTGTATTGCTAGCAACTTCTAGTTGTCAAAAAGAAATAAAAAAAAGCAACACCCTTTTTTCGTTAATTTCTACTGAAGATTCAAATTTAATTTTTGAGAATACAGTAAGGCAAACCAGGGAAAATAATCATATGATTAATTCTGAGTTTATTTCAGGTGCAGGAGTTGCTGTTGGCGATATAAATAATGATGGATTACAAGATGTTTTTTTTACTGGAAATCAAGTAAGAGATAGGCTGTTTTTAAATAAAGGAGATTTTGAATTTAAGGATATTACTGATAAATCTGGAATTAGTTTTGATAACAAATGGTCAACTGGAGTGACTTTTGTCGATATTGATAATGATGGAGATCAGGACATTTATGTTTGTAGAAGCATTTATCTTGAAAATAAAAAAAGTGCCAATCAATTATATATTAATAATGGAAACTTAACTTTTACAGAAAAAGCTGCAGAATTTGGTCTGGCAGACAAAGGGTTTTCTGTACAGGCTATCTTTTTTGATTTTGATAATGATGGACTATTAGATGTATATGTTGTAAATCAACCACCTAGTATTCCAAATATGGGAGATAAAATGAATGTTAAGCGTTTTTCTGATATCAAGTTTAGTGATAGACTTTATAGAAATATGGGTAATGGCAAATTTATAGATCATACAATACCTGGAAATATAAGAAACTTTGGATTTGGATTGTCAGCTTCAGTTGGCGATTTTAATAACGACGGTTGGCAAGATATTTATGTTACTAATGATTTTGATGTACCTGATCATATGTATATGAATCAGCAAAATGGAACATTTAAAGATCAAATTCACACATCTACAAAACATATTTCCTTTTTTAGTATGGGCAGTGATGTGGCAGATTACGATAATGATGGAAACTTAGATGTTATGGTTGTTGATATGGTTGCAGAAGATCATAAACGCATAAAAACGCATATGGGAGGTATGCAGCCTGAAAAATTTTGGCATATTGTTAATAAAGGAGGTCATTACCAATACATGTTTAATTCATTACAAAGAAATAATGGTGATGGTACTTTTAGTGAACTAGGACAGTTGGCGGGAGTAACAAATACAGATTGGAGTTGGGCACCTTTATTTGCAGATTTTGACAATGACGGCTATAAAGACCTTTTTGTTACAAATGGAATAAAAAGTAACATTCGCAATAGCGACCTAGTTGATACGTATAATAGGAAATTAGATAGCATTAAAGTCATTGCTCAACAAAAAGGTGTAGATCCTAGTAAAATGATCGATGTTATGGATTTTGTTAGCATTGCTCCTACCGATAAATTATCAAATTATATATATAAGAATAATGGTGACCTTACTTTTACCAATAAAGTTAAAGATTGGGGGATGGAATTACCAACGTTATCAAATGGTGCAGCCTATGCCGATTTTGATTTAGATGGAGACTTAGATCTGGTTATTAATAATATTGATGAAAATGCGATGCTTTATAGAAACCATGCAGTAGAAAATGGCGTTGGTAATTATATAAGATTCAAAGTCATACCAAAAAAAGGCCAAATTATTTATGGGACAAAAGTAACATTGTATCAGGCTGATAAAATATGGCAAGTAAATCAAATATCTAATGCCAGAGGTTATATGTCTAAAAGTGAAAATATTCTACATTTTGGGGTGGGAGATGTAAGCAAAATAGATAAAGCAATAATTCAATGGCAAGATGGTAGTCAAACTATACTTAATGATTTGGATATTAATCAAGTCCATAAAGTTTCACTTTCTACTAATGATAAAAATAATGAAGCTTTAGAGTCAAATAATGAGAGAGCTTTTAAAGAAGTTACAGAGTCTTTAAAGTTAAGTCATATAAAGCATGTAGAGAATAATCATGATGATTATGCATATGAAATATTATTACCACATAAAATGTCTCAATTTGGACCATCAGTAGTTGTTGGAGATGTTAACGGAGATGATAAAGAAGATTTCTTTTTAGGAGGATCTGCTGGAATACCTGGAAGACTATTTGTTCAAAATCAAGAAGGAGCTTTTGATGAAATAGAAAGTGGGGGGTGGACTAGAGATAAAGCTAGTGAAGATATGGGAATGGCTTTAATCGATGTAGATGGTGATAAAGATTTAGATTTATTTGTTGTTAGTGGAGGAAATGAATTTAATGAGAATGATAAAGTACTTCAAGACAGGTTGTACATAAATAATGGTAAAGGTGAATTTACAAAGAAAACTAGTGCGCTACCTAAATACTTAACAAGCGGCTCGTGTGTAATGCCAAATGACTTTGACAATGATGGTGATTTAGATTTATTTATTGGAGGACGCTTAACACCAAAAAAATACCCTCATGCTGCAAGCAGTCATTTATTAGAAAATAGAGGTGGAGTATATATAGATATTTCAGATACAAAAGCACCTGAGTTCAATAATTTAGGAATGGTTACTTCTGCAAGCTGGGTCGATTATAATAAGGACGGATTAAATGATTTGGTTGTCGTTGGAGAATGGATGCCAGTAACCATTTTTATTCAATCAAAAGAAGGGGATTTTGAAAAGCAAATTTTAAGTGGTTTAGAAGAAAGTGAAGGTTGGTATTACTCTGTTAAAACCGCTGATATGGATAATGATGGTGATCAAGATATTATCGTTGGTAATCTTGGACTAAATTATAAATATAAAGCATCATCCAAGGCGCCTTTTGAAGTTCATAGCTATGATTTTGATGAGAATGGTAGTTTAGATATTGTACTAAGTTATTATGAGCACGGAGTTTCTTTTCCAGTAAGAGGGAAAAGTTGTTCTACACAACAGATACCTTCACTCGGGAAAAAATTTCAAACTTATGAAGCATTTGGTGATTCTGATTTAAGCAATATTTATGGGGCATCTTTAAAGACAGCATTAAATCTTAAAGCAAAAACTTTTGCCTCTGCTTATATAGAAAACATGGGTGATGGGCATTTTAATATAAAACCATTACCAAGTTTAGCGCAGGTATCTTCAATAAATAGTATTCTGGTTAATGATTACGATTTAGATGGACATAAAGATCTATTGATTTCTGGAAATTTATTTCCAGCTGAAATTGAAACCCCCCGTAACGATGCAGGTGTAGGCTTGTTTTTAAAAGGTAATGGAAAAGGTGATTTTTTGCCTGTTTCAATTAAAGAGAGTGGTTTTTGTACACCAAAAGATGCTAAGGATATGAAAGTTATTAAAATAGGTAACAAAGAAGTGATCTTAGTAGCTAATAATAACGATTCCCTACAAGCCATAGAGCATAATGTGTCAACCCATAAGGATGTTAAATAAATACTTTCAGAAATAATGATGAATAAGAGTTAAAATGGATAGAGTAAATCAAAGTTTTAAGTATTTAGTAATTATGTCTTTAATACTATTGACTTGCAGCGCTATCTTTTCACTGACAAAAAAACGAGTAATTAAAGAAAGTAATACTATAAAAGTCTTAAGCTATAATATCCATTACGGAGTGGGGACAGATTCAAAAAAAGATTTGAAACGTATTGCGGATGTCATTAATAAATTAGATCCGGATATTGTTGGGTTACAAGAGGTACATGATTCAACAATGGTTGCTGAACTTAGTGAGTTAACAAATATGCAAGGCGTTTTTGGTCCTTCAATGAAGAAGGAACCACCTAATCTGTATAGGTTGTTAGATATCCCTATTCCAGAATCGCAATTGTTTTATGGAGACGGCATCTTGTCAAAATATCCATTAAAATACATAGGTAATGTGTTTATTCCATCGGCTAGTAGCAGTAGATATGAAGCTATGTGTGCAAACATAGATGTATCTCATATTTATGGAAAGGATATTTCGGTTCGATTTTTAACAACACATTTTGATTATTTAGAAACTATCGGTTCGCAATTAGCTAGAGAAGCCACAGTAGAGGTTATAGAAAGAGCTTTTTTTAATGATTCACTTACGCTCCCTGCTATATTAACAGGAGATTTTAATGTGACTCCACAATCCGATCCAATAAAACTTTTAGAAAAGAAGGGCTGGGTCTATGAAAACTTGAATAAAGACTTATTTACAGTACCAGTTAAGAACCCAAATAAACAAATTGACTACGTACTTCCTAGACCAAAAAGTAGTTGGAAAATAGTTGATGTAGAAGTTATTAATGAATCTGTAGCGTCAGACCATTTACCAATTCTTATGACCTTAGAGTTAATCACTAATTAATGAATGTAAATGATTAGTGCATTTGTACTGTAAGCTTATGGCAATTGAAAGAAGATAAAAGTTATTAGACGATTGCTGAAAAATATTTATAAATATTAAAATAAGACAATGAAAATTCTTTATTTCTACAATTTGATTTTTGTTTTTATTTATTTTAATGTAGTTCAATCTCAAAATTATGAACTATCTTTTAAAGTAATTAATGAAACAACCGGCAAAGCTTTGCAAGATGCAGATATTTCTATTCAACCCTGTTCTTGCGGAGGTGTTACAGATGTTGATGGGCGTTTTTTAATAAAATTACCAAAAGATACATATACAGTTACAATATCTTATATAGGTTATAAAAAATATATCCGTAATGTAGTGCTAAACGAAGCTATAAGTTTAAAAATACAATTACAAGAAAATAAAGAACTATTGTCTGAAGTTGTTATAAATGCAGAAAAGATCTCGAATAATTTAGATTCACCACAAATGGGAGCTATAAGAATACAGGCACAAGACCTAAAAAAACTACCATCTGCAATTGGAGAATTTGATATTCTTAGAGGACTGACACTATTGGCAGGAGTAAACAATGCTGGAGATGTGAGTAATGGCGTTTCTGTTCGGGGAGGATCGTTAGACCAAAATCTAATATTATACGATTATGCACCTGTTTTTAATCCTACACATATGTTTGGTCTTTTTTCTGTATTTACTCCTGATATGATTTCTACGGTTGATTTGTATAGGTCTAATATTCCTGCTCGCTATGGAGGTAGGACATCATCAATATTAGATGTAAAAGTGAAAAAACCTTATGTAGAAAAATTTAAACTAAGTGGAGGTGTTGGTATTGTTTCCAGTAGGCTATTGTTAGAAACACCTATTGTTAAGAATAAATTAATGCTAAATGTTGGTACTCGCGCAGGATTTACTGGATTTTTATTGCCTTTAGTTTCGGAACGATTAAAAAATACAAAAGCTAATTTTTATGATACAACTTTTAAACTTTTATATCTTCCTACAAAAAATGATCAATTGTTTTTTACTGGTTTTTACAGTAAAGATTTTTACCAGTTAGATTTGATTTCCCAGATTGAAAATGTTAATGCTATAAATAACCAATACGATTTCAAAACTTTGAATGGTACATTAAAATGGATACATACTTTTAAAGATGGATCTAGTCTTAAAAATATTTTTGTAACAAGTAGTTATACACCTAAAAACATTTTTCCGGAACGAGAAAGTGATAATAAAATTACGTACAAGTCTGAAATAAATTATCAGAGTTTTATCTCGGAATATACTAAAAAAGTAAATAATCTTTGGAACTACTATACAGGAATTCAGTTGAATCGTTATAAAATAAACCCGGGAGAGCTTGACCCAGGTTCAGGGAATAGTATTTTACCAGTTACATTAAAACCTGAAACAAGTTATGAGTTTTCTGCCTATGCCAATATGCATTGGGATTTGATAAAAAACATATCTCTTTCAGGAGGGCTTCGTTTTAATAAATATTTACTTGTAGGACCTTATACTCAGGCAATGTTTGATAATAATAGTAATGTGCCGACAGAGACCAGGTTTTTTAGTAAAGGTAAAACTGTTAAAAAATACAATGGTTTAGAGCCTAGATTAGGAGTGCGGGTCAAATTAAATAAGAATACTTCTTTAAAGTTTAGTTACGCAAAATTAAATCAATACCTACAAAATGTATATAATACAACGACACCTTTGCCTACCTCACGCTGGAAAACTGCTGACACCGATATAAAACCACAGATTAGTGATTCTTATGGAATAGGTATTTATAAGAATTTAACGCAAGACATAATACTTGATTTAGAAGGGTATTATAGAAACTCAAAGAATAATTTAGCATATAAACCAGGAGCAGATTTTTTTCTTGAAGAGTTTTTACAAAGAGATGTAATACAAGGAAAAGGAAAAGCTTACGGTGTAGAGTTTAGTTTAAAGAAAACCAAAGGGAAAATTAATGGTTGGTTTAATTATACTTGGTCCAGAAGTTTTCTACGTTCGCAAAATGAAAATCTGGCAGATAGAATAAATAATAACCAGTGGTACCCTTCAGATTTTGACAGACCACATGTACTTAATACTACAGTGAATTTTGAAAGTAATAAAAATAGTATTATTAGTCTTAATTTTACAGGACAAACGGGTAGACCTTATACTGTTCCAAATGGTATTCTCATTCTAGAAGATGCCAATGTTCCTATTTTTATCAAACGCAATAATGCGCGTTTAAGGACTTATCATAGATTAGATTTTTCATGGAAAATTAAGAATGGAAAAAGTAAGAAAAATAAGCGTTTGAAAAGTGATTGGGTCTTCACTATATATAATGTCTATGCAAGAAATAATCCTATAAATCTCTTCTATGGTCAACGTGATAATAACAGTATCCTCTCCAGAAACAGCCCTTTAAGTGCCTATGAACTTTCCATATTAAATAGCCCTTTGATTTCTTTAACGTATAATTTCGTTTTTGAATAGCTTTACTTAAAAACACTTGTGTTGCTTTGCTCAGATACAATAAAATAAAGATAAATTTATGAAACGTAAAAAAAACTCAAAAAAATTACTTAAAAAGATTAAACCTTGGATTATGAGTGTTTTTTGTTGTATTGTAGTTTTTCAAAACATAACCTGTATTACAGCTGTAAAACCAGAATTTGATTTTTTAGATGACCTCGTTTTGGTTGATGGTATAGTATCAACAATACCTGGGGTTTCATATGTAAACTTATCTACTTCTAAGAACTTAAATACCCCAATTGAAGATGCCACCGTTTGGTTTATAAATACAGATACAGATGAAGTTGTAAACTTAGATGGGGTAAGTGGTGTTTATTTACCTCCTGCTGATTTTGTTGCCAAAGAAGGAGAGTCTTGGAAAATGGGATTTACCCTTCCTAATGGAAAACGCTATGAATCTTTATCAGAAACTATTTTAAAATCTCTTCCAATTAGTAACCCTAAAATAACTTACAGCCGTGAACTTTTTTATAGTAATACGGACGAAATGTTCGTGCCAGGTCATGCAATTGTAGTAGATGTAGTCGATTCAGTTGATGAGGAAAATTACTATTATTGGGATTTTCGATCATTTGAAAAACTGCGTATTTGCCATGAATGTTCTGGAGGTCTTATTTTTAGAAATGGAGAATGTATAGATAACCCTCAATCTTTTACAAGTGCTTCTTTCTCTTATGCCTGTGACACAGATTGCTGGAACATTAGATATAATAATCGAATTAAAATTTTTAGCGATGAATTTTCAAATGGTATTATAACAAAGGGTTTGCTTATTGCAGATGTTCCTTTGTACACTAAAGAAGATATTGTGGTGGAACTTCAACAGTTTTCATTATCCTCTTCTGCTTATGAATATTATAAAATTTTAAAAGATTTATTAGAGAATAATAGTAACCTTAATGCTCCACCACCAGCTGCTCTCATAGGTAATATGTTTAATCCGGATGATGCTGATGAATATGTTCTTGGAAGATTTACAGCGACATCGGCATCAAAAGTTTCTTTGTTTATTGATCGAACAAATATTGTAGAAGACCCTATTGAAAAAAGAAATGCAATACAATTTGAAACATCTGATTTAGTTTGCCCAGGACAAAATATAGATTGTACAGTTCTTTTTGCAAATTGTGAAGAAAGTAGATTTAGAACAGGAATTGAACCTGAAGGATGGATAGAATAATGAAGGAAAAAATAAAGATGACTAATCATTACTAAACAAAAATATAATTAAAATGATAAAAAAATATAGCTACTTGGTGGTTCAAATGATACGACCTTTCTTCTTATGTTGTATGGTTTTGTGCTCAGCCCCTTTCTTAAATGCGCAATCAGTTAAAATCAGTGAATCGGTTCAGTACATAAAAACATATACATTTGATGAGCCAAACCCGGTCCCAATACTAAAAGAAAATCCAAAAATATACCCTTATTTTAAATTTGAAGGTTATGAGTATGCGGCCAAAAATAAAGAATGGAAAGTAGTTACTTTAGAGAATGATTATATTAAATTATGGGTTTTACCAGAAGTTGGTGGGAAAATTTGGGGAGCCATAGAAAAGGAAACAGGCAAAGAGTTTATATATAAAAACGATGTTCTTAAATTTAGAAACATTGCTATGCGAGGTCCATGGACTTCTGGTGGTGTAGAATTTAATTTCGGAATTATTGGGCATACTCCAGCAACAGCGACCCCTGTAGATTATGCTATTAAAGAAAATAAAGATGGAAGTGTTAGCTGTATAGTGGGGACAATGGATTTACCATCAAGAACTGAATGGCGGGTTGAGATTAATTTACAAAAAGACAAAGCCTATTTTGAAACCAAAGCATCATGGTATAATCCAACGCCATTAAACCAAGCTTATTATAATTGGATGACCGCTGCGGCTGTAGCTAAAAATGATTTAGAATTTTTTATACCTGGAAATAAATACCTTGAGCATGGAGGAAATGCAAAACTTTGGCCTATAGATGAAGCAGGAAGAACATTATCTCACTATAAGAATAATAATTTTGGTCCACATAAATCATATCATATTGTAGGTGATTATAAAGACTTTTTTGGAGGTTATTATCATGATACAAATTTTGGTTTTGGTCATTGGTCACCATACGAAGAAATGCCTGGACAAAAACTTTGGTTATGGGCTTTATCACGCTCTGGAGGTGTTTGGGAGGGGTTACTTACTGATACAGATGGGCAGTATATTGAGTTTCAGGCAGGGAGACTCTTTAATCAATATTTTCCAGAAAAAGAAAAAAATCCTATAGCCCAAGCTAATTTCGAGCCTCATGCTATGGACAGGTGGAGAGAAATTTGGTTTCCATTTAAAAATATTGATGGTATGGTAGACGCTTCAGAGTATGGCGTATTGAATGTTCAACATTTCGAAAGGGAAACTTATATAGGAGTTAATTCACTTCAGAATTTAAATGAAGATATTCAAGTGTTTGTTAATGATGAAAAAATAATAAATGAAACATTGGAGATGAATCCTATGGATGTCTTCTCCAAAAAAATAGCATCCAAACCTACTGATAAAATTAAAGTCATTATTGGTGATAATAAGTTAAAGTATACAACAAACGTAGAGAGATCTTTAATAAAAAGACCTTTTTATTCAGACACTACATTGCAAGTTTCAAAATCACAAAAATTATATACCGATGGGTGGGAAGCTATAAAGTATAGAGAATACGAGAAGGCTTTTAAAAACTTATTAGAGCTTATTAAAATAGATCCTTCACATCAAGAAGCGTTGGTTAAATTGGCTGAATTGGAATATAGAAAGACCAATTATAATAAAGCTTTGGAGTATGCCAATATGGTGTTAAGAATGGATACATATAATCCAGAAGCTAATTATAAAGCAGGGATTATTTATCGAGCTAAAAAAGATTATATTAATGCTTTAGAATCTTTAGGTTGGGCAGCCCGAGGTATGAAATACCGTTCAGTATCGTATGCTCAAATGGCAGAGATACATTTAAGTCTTAATAATAATGATAGGGCAAAAGAATATGCTTTAAAAGCTTTAGATTTTAATACTTATAATCTTAACGCAAGAAAAGTGTTAATAGTTTTAGCAAGAAAACAAAACAATATTGGCGCTTTTAATGATCAATTGACGTCCATCTTAAGTATCGATCCTATAAATCACTTTGCTCAAAATGAACATGTCTTATTTAAAAATAATGAAAACGATAAGTTAGGTTTTAATAATGAATTTCCTATTGAAACAGCATTAGAGTTATCCATACAATATGAAAATATCGGCTTAACCAATGAAGCAATTGTAGTATTAAAAAATCATCAGGAACATGCAAAAATAAAGCTATGGATAGCATATTTATTAAAAGAACAAAATGATGAAGCAAGCCAACAACTTTTAGAAGATATCGTTGCAATGCCTTCAGATTTTGTTTTACCATATAGAAGAGAAACAATTCCTGTATTAAGATGGGCGATGCATAAAACCACGCATTGGAAATTAAAGTACTATTTGGCCCAAAACTATATCGCTGTGGGCTTAATTGAGGAAGGGAAAGAACTCTTGAGAAATAGTTTTACAGAACCAGATTCGGATATTTTTTATAGATTCAGAGCAGCGTATTTAGAAGATGGAAGTTATGAAGACAGACTTCAAGATTATAAAAGAGCTATAGAGTTAAATGATAATGACTGGAAAACTTGGGATGAGCTTATTCAGTATTATTTGAAAAATAATAAGTATGATGAAGCTTACATAAGTAGTAAAAAAGCATTTAAAAAGTTCCCAAAGAACTACAATATAAAATTAGTATATGCGAAAACATTGGTTAAAATAAAAAAATATAATGAAAGTATAAATGTATTAAAAAACATCATTGTTTTGCCTTCAGAGTTGGCACAGTTAAGTAGAAATCTTTATTTTGATTCACACGTATTTTTAGCAAATCAAAATATTCAGGATAAAAAATACAAAAAAGCGATTCAACTTTTAATCGATTCAAAGAAGTGGCCAGAAAATTTGGGAGTTGGAAAACCCTATAATGTCGACAATAGGCTTCAAGATTACCTTCTTGCAGTTTGTTTTGAAAAGCTTAAAAATGATAACAAGAAAGGAGATTTATTAAAAGATGTAGTTGATTACACGAATAAAAATATAAATAAATACGGCCTTAATAGTTTATTTGGTCTTTTGGCTCTTAAAAAATTAGGTTGGGATGCAGAAACAAATAAGTTGGTATCAACTATAGAAAACTCAGATGGAAATAAAAATTATAAATTAATTATGGCCTTTTTTAAAGGTGATAAAAAACAGCTTTCGAAATTAAAGAAAGATAGTCATATTAATGAGGACCTATGGTCTCTTATAGAGGAATCTTTAAGTTATTGAATTGAAAGTTGAATTTAACGTGATTTAAATATGATTTAATTTATAATTTATAAAATTAAAATGTTGCTAAGTACATGACAAAAAATACAAACTTCACACTTAGTGGTTCAGATCTGTAGCTCTTGATAACAGACAAACTACGGGAACGTTAAGAAAATGCACAGTGGACATTTTTAGAGAACATGCGAGTAGGCGCGTAGGGAAGTTTTTAGTTGTCATCCTTTTCGGGAACAGGATCATAACCAGAACCTCCCCAAGGATGACAACTAAAAATACGCCTTATAGCCAGCTTACCACCTTTGAATAACCCATGTTTTTGTAAGGCTTCTTTAGTGTAGTGAGAGCATGTTGGTTGAAATCTACAGGTTGCAGGTGTTAATGGTGATATTAGTGTTTGATACACTTTTATCAAAAACAAAAACGGTGCAATGAGTATTTTTTTCATTTGTCATTCCTGCGAAGGCAGGAATCTTTTTAATTGAAACTTAATTTTTATAAATGGATTCCACATCAAGTACGGAATGACAAAAACATTTAATTAGTCGAAAACGTCGTGCCGTCTTTACCGTCTTTAAGTTGAATACCAACTTCTGCAAGTTCATCACGGATTTTATCTGACAAAGCAAAGTCTTTATTTGCTCTGGCCTCTTGTCGTAATTTAATCAATATATCTACAGCTCCAGATAACTTATCAGTTCCAGAGTCACTTTTACTAGCATTTTCAAGACCCAAAACATCAAAAACAAAGTTATTAATGGTAGTCTTAAAAGTGTTTAAGTCTTCGGTAGTTAATGTTTCAGAACCTTCTTTAATTTGATTAATATATTTAGCAGCTTCAAATAAATGAGCAATTAAAATTGGTGAATTAAAATCATCATTCATGGCATCATAACATTTCTGTTTCCATGCATTTATATCAATTGTAGAAGCTTTAGAAGGCTTTAAATCATCTAAAAGGTTAACAGCGTCCATCAATCTATAAAAGCCTTTTTCACTTGCTAACAAACCATCATCAGTTAAATCTAAAACACTTCGGTAGGATGATTGTGCATTAAAGAAACGAATAACACTTGGACCATAAGCCTTACTAAAGAATTTATTGTTCCCTGATAATAACTCATCAGGGTTAACAGTATTTCCTGTAGTCTTGGACATACGCTGCCCGTTAAGTTCCAGCATATTAGCATGCATCCAGTAATTAACAGGAGATTTTCCTTTGGCAGCTTCGTTTTGAGCAATTTCACATTCGTGATGCGGGAATTTTAAATCCATACCACCACCATGAATATCAAATTGTTCTCCCAAATACTTGGTGCTCATGGCTGTACATTCTAAATGCCACCCAGGGAAACCATCACTCCAGGGAGAAGGCCAACGCATGATGTGCTGTGGCTCCGCTTTTTTCCAAAGCGCAAAATCTTGTGGGTTCTTTTTGTCGCTTTGTCCATCAAGTTCACGTGTGTTATGAATTAAATCTTCAAGTTTACGCTTGCTTAATTTTCCGTAATCGTTAGTTTCATTGAATTTATGTACATCAAAATAGACTGAGCCATTTACCTCGTAGGCAAATCCATTAGTGATGATATTTTTTATCAATTCAATTTGTTCAATAATATGACCAGTAGCTGTAGGTTCTATGCTAGGTGGTAAAAAATTAAGTGTATTAAGAATATCGTGAAAATCTACCGTATAGCGTTGCACAACTTCCATAGGTTCGATTTGCTCTAAACGTGCTTTTTTAGTGATTTTATCTTCACCAGCATCAGCATCATTTTCTAAATGACCGGCATCCGTAATATTTCTAACGTATCTCACTTTGTATCCCAAATGTTTTAGGTATCTAAATACCATATCAAAAGACATAAAAGTTCTTACATTGCCTAAGTGTACATTACTGTAAACTGTTGGGCCACAAACATACATACCCACATAACCTTCGTTAATTGGTTTGAATGTTTCTTTTTTGCCTGTAAGTGAATTGTATAGTTTTATTTGTTGATGCTGAAAAAGTTGCATGTTAAATTATAATGATTTGGTTATGGTTAAAAATAAATTAAAACTTAGTATCTAATTTTATATAATCTAAAAATTCTCTACGTGTTGCTTCTTCTTTAAATTTCCCCCCAAATTCTGAAGTAACTGTGCTGCTTTCAATGTCTCTAATACCTCTCGAATTCACGCATAAATGTTTGGCATCTATAACACAAGCAACATCCTGAGTTTTTAAAACCTCCTGAAGTTCTTTGACTACCTGAATAGTAAGACGTTCCTGGACTTGTGGACGTTTAGCAAAATAATCTACAATACGATTCATTTTAGATAAACCAACAACAGTTCCGTTAGAAATATAAGCAATATGAGCCTTTCCAACGATAGGTAGTAAATGGTGTTCACAAGTTGAATAAACAGTAATATTCTTTTCAACAAGCATTTCCCCATATTTATACTTGTTTTCAAATGTGGAAGCATTTGGTTTTTTCTTAGGATCTAATCCTCCAAAAATTTCCTTTACAAACATTTTAGCAACACGGTTAGGTGTACCGTTTAAGCTATCATCTGTTAAGTCGAGACCTAAAGTTTCCATAATATGTCGCACATCATCTTTAATAATGTCTATTTTTTCTTCATTAGAAAGTTTAAAGGCATCATTTCGTAGTGGTGTGTTTGAAGAAGTTCCAATATGGTCATCTCCTAAAGATTCGAATTGTTCTATGTTATTTTCAATTTTCATTAGCTAAAAAGTGGTGTTTTTAGTCTGCAAAGATAAGTAAAACACTTTTGTTATGTTTTGTCTTAACAAATTATTATATATGAGTGTTTGTCTCTAAATTAGCTTATAAATTACATTTAAATTAAAAAGCCTGAACTTTTACAATTCAAGCTTTTTAATAATATTTTAATTCAGATATATTTTAAATATTGAAACTTAAAGACAAGGTTATATTAGAATTTGTTCGGTCTATATTAGCAATATCAGTTAATCCAACATTATACAGAGGTGTCTCTGAGGAACGTTCAGATTGATCATAAGTAATATCTAACTTCGTATTCCCAAAATTGTAACCAATTCCTAAAGAATAGCCATTTAAATCACCAATAGTGGAACCATTTACATATGGGCTTTCCTCAAAACGGTAACCACCTCTAAAACTAAATTGTTTATGCTTGTATTCACCACCAAGTCTATAGGTTGCAGCATCAGTTAATATATTGCTTATAATATCGTTTTGATCTGCAAAAAAAGCATCCGAAGTTGGTTTAAATTTCGTTTGGCTATAATCTTTACGAGAATAATCAAAACTAATAAGCCCTTGTTTTGCAAAAACATATGCTAAACTTCCTGTTAATTTTGCAGGCGTTTGTAGTTTGTATTGCGGATAAATATTAACTACATCAGGATTTATAACTTGTGTAACATTAGAACCTGCATCATCCCTTACCGTAGCTAAGTATTGCGTTGTCTCTTCTTCTATGGTATACCAGGTGGGGGAATCATAAGTAACACCAACTCTAAATTCATTTGATAGTTTTAATATACCTCCTAATTGGAAAGAAAAACCGGTACCTGTAGTAGACAAATTATTTTCAAATTCTATACGATTAACGATAGACCCCGCATTTGAATTGTTTTCAAATAACAAACTAGATCGTCGATAGTCAATAAAATGCGAATTTAGGTTTAATCCTAAATATAAATTGTCTTCATATTGAGTTGCTATATTAAATGTTACTTTACCGTTATATCCTGTTGCTAAATAAGAATAATTATGGTCGAAATTCCCAGGGCTTACGTTGGAAGAATATGTTGTATTGGCATCGTTATTAATGTCATCAGGTTGAAGAATAAATGATTCAAAGCCTAAAAATGCTTGCTGATGAGCAAACCCATAAACAGCCCCTATGTCTTGATAAGCCTGGCTTAATGATTCATCTGGTAAAGCAGATATTTCATCTAATCTTTTACCATCTGCGAAATCATAAAAATAACTAGCAATTGAGTTGCTGAAATTGCCATCATCATTTGTGTTTAAGCCACTTGCTCTCCAATTAGTATCATGGTTATTAGTCCTTTCATAAGCAATTCCAATTGTGAATTTTCGCCATGGGGAACTATTATTACTGGCGAATACGAAAGTTGCTCCACCTTGATTGATATCAAAATCAGAGTCATTAGAATTATTGACGCCATTAAAATATCGCGTATTGTTTTCAGTATCTATATTTGATACCGTAAAGGAGGCATGACTTCTACTAAAAATAGCTGAACCAGCTGGGTTTAAACTAACGGCACTCATATCGCCACCCAAGGCACCAAAAGCGCCACTTAATGCTCTAAAACGAGCTGTTCCTTGTATTTCATCTTGAGAAAATCTTATAGCGTCACTAATATCTTGAGCGTAAATTGTGGACATAGATAGGACACCTATGAACAGTAAACATAACTTTTTCATATGATTGTATTTTTCTTTTTTTTTAATTTTAACGACGTCTGCCTCCTGAAGATCCAGAACTTCTGCGACTTCCTGAGCTACGACTACTAGATGAAGATCTGACACTACCAGAACTGGATCTAGAGCTTCTACTTGGTGTGTAACTTGAACTTCTGGAAGATGAAGACCTCCTAGAAACATTATTACCAGATGAGCTTCTGCTAGTACTGGAAGGTCTATAAACAGTGCTTGAATTTCTTCTTACTGTTGAAGATGATGACCTTCTTACTGAATTCGCTGATGGTGTTCTCGAAGCGACAGTTCTTCTTTGAGTATTGGTAGTATATCTGCGAGTTCCGTTAGAATTGTAGTTTCTTGTATTATTTGATCTTGCTATTGTAGTACCAGTACTGCTTCTCCTTGACGTATTGTATTTTGAAGTAGTTGTACGCCTATTCAGGTTACTTACTGAGCTACGACGTGAGGATGAACTAATATTATTCCTATTTAAACCTCTTGAGTTATTTGCATAGTAACTTCCTCTTCTACTAGTGTTATATGCAACATTTCTTCTGCTGTAATATCTGTTATTTCCATAGTAACCATAATGTCTATAAGGACGGTAGTAGCTATTGTAAGCCCAGTAGTTTCCGTAAAATCCACCACCGTAATAAGGAGGACACCAAAAAGGATCATAATATCCCCAGTTGTTCCATCTATTCCAACCCCAGTTATTCCATCTATTCCAGCCCCAACCAAATCCTGCATTCCAACCCCAGTTATTCCATCCGTTGTCTACGTAGTTAATAGTAACACTATTACTATTTTGCCCCCAACCCGCATAACCTTGGTAGTCATTAGCTAAGGTATCATTTTCAACATAATTATTTCCTTCGTAAGAATCAATATCAGTAAAAATGGCATCATCAGAAAACATGTTTTCAGCTTCTAAAGATTTATTTCTAAAATGATTTTGATAGTAATTGCTTTTAGAACTGTTTGGCACTTCAACAACTGTTCTACCTGGTGAAGGAGTTTCAACATTAACTTGTTTTTGTGCATTGCCATAAATACCATCATCGTCCACACCGACATATTGATAAGAACCACATGATGCTAAAACAAATAGCAAACCAAGAATGGCTACAAATGACACTTTCTCTTTTAAGTAGCTGTTAAATTGCATATCTCTAGAATTTAATTGTTGAACGTAACAAAAATAGTTAGTTTTGCTAAACTATTCTTTTATTTAACAGAGTCACAATATTTGTGCCAAAAAATTGATATGAGCAAAAAACTTACCAGTAGAGCAGAAGATTATTCAAAATGGTATAACGAATTGGTTGTAAAGGCAGACCTGGCTGAGAATTCGGCAGTTAGAGGATGCATGGTCATCAAACCCTATGGTTTTGCAATTTGGGAAAAAATGCAAGCGGAATTAGATAAAATGTTTAAAGAGACTGGGCATCAAAATGCCTATTTTCCGTTATTCGTACCTAAAAGTTTATTTGAAGCAGAAGAAAAAAATGCTGAAGGATTTGCAAAAGAATGTGCCATTGTAACACATTATAGATTGCAAAATGACCCAAATAAGAAAGGGAAACTACGAGTAGATCCTGAAGCAAAACTAGAAGAGGAGTTAATTGTACGACCAACAAGTGAAGCTATTATATGGAACACTTATAGAGGATGGATTCAATCTTATAGAGATTTACCGCTTTTAATAAACCAATGGGCCAATGTAGTGCGTTGGGAAATGCGTACGCGTTTATTTTTACGAACAGCAGAGTTTTTATGGCAAGAAGGGCATACAGCACATGAAACGAAAGACGAAGCCATAGCTGAGACAAAATTAATGAATAATGTATATGCAACGTTTGTTGAAAACTTCATGGCTATACCTGTAATACAGGGTGTGAAAACTGAGAGCGAGCGTTTTGCCGGAGCAGAAGAGACTTTCTGTATAGAAGCTTTAATGCAAGACGGAAAAGCGTTACAGGCTGGTACTTCTCATTTTCTTGGTCAGAATTTCGCCAAAGCTTTCGATGTTAAGTATGCTAATAAAGAAGGAAAGCAAGATTATGTTTGGGCAACATCCTGGGGTGTCTCTACACGGTTAATGGGAGCATTAATTATGACACATAGTGATGATAACGGATTGGTTTTACCACCAAGCTTGGCACCAAATCAGGTTGTTATTGTGCCTATTTATAAGAGTGAAGAGGATTTAAACGCTATTACTGAAGTTGCTAACGGTATTTTAAGCAATTTGAGAGGCAAAAATATATCTGTAAAATTTGATAATAGAACCACTCACAGACCTGGTGCTAAATTTGCACAACATGAATTACAGGGTGTTCCATTGAGAATTGCTATTGGACCTAAAGATTTAGAGAATGGCACTGTGGAAATTGCCCGTAGAGATACATTAACTAAACAAACGGTTAATTTAGAAGAGCTAGTAGAAACCGTTGAGGGCTTACTAAAAGAAATTCAAGAGGCTTTATTTAATAAGGCTTTAGATTTTAGAAACACCCATATTACAGAAGTGGACACTTTTGAGGAATTTAAAGATGTTTTAGAAACCAAAACAGGGTTTATTTCTGCGCACTGGGATGGCACAAATGAGACGGAAGAAAAAATTAAAGAACTAACAAAAGCAACCATTCGTTGTATTCCTTTAGATATGAAAGAAGTAGAAGGTGTTTGTGTGTATTCAGGAAACCCTTCAAAGGGTAGAGTTTTGTTTGCAAAAGCATACTAATTTAATTTTTTTTTAAAAAAATTCATCTAGCTATTGTGACATTTAAAAATAGTTGTATTTTTGCATCCGCAATGGAGACATTGTTAGTTATTTGAAAGTATTGCAAGTTTAAATTTTATGTTTATATTTGCGCACTCAAAAAACAAATGGCCCGTTCGTCTATCGGCTAGGACGCCAGGTTTTCATCCTGGTAAGAGGGGTTCGATTCCCCTACGGGCTACAATATTTTAATAATAAAAAGAACAAATGGCAAATCATAAGTCAGCGTTAAAAAGAATTAGAAGTAACGAATCTAAGCGTTTAATAAACAAGTATCAGCATAAAACGACTCGTAATGCCATTAAAAGGTTACGTGAGTTAACTGATAAGAAAGAAGCTGAAGCTTTGTTTCCTTCAGTAGTGGCTATGTTAGATAAATTAGCTAAGAAAAACGTTATTCATGCTAATAAAGCTGCAAACCTTAAATCAGGTTTAGCTAAACATATTGCTGCACTTTAATTAGATTTAAAGTTTTAAAATACTTTGAAAGCTTCTCAGAAATGAGAAGCTTTTTTTGTGATATTATCACACTGTTTTTTTTATGTAAAAAGAATTGTTAAAAGGGTTCAGTTTAAATAAACAAAATCTTAAAAAGTATTCATATTTGATTTCTAAAAATATAAATTTGCACAGAACTCATCTTGACTTTTTTATTTAAGCGAAAAGTCATGCATTCCTTCCAGCAGGCAGGTGTTTCTATATCTAGTCTTTTTGTGGACTGTAACATCTCTATGATGTAATAAAAAGATAAATATGGGAATAAAATACCTGCTCCGTTGAAGAATGAGGATGATTTTGTAACTAATCATAAAAAGTCAAGACGAGTTCAATTATAATAAGTTAATTATTCAAATAATCTTAACCCTTTGGAAAACAAAAAAGCAATTAAACTAATCGATAAAATCCTGGGAAATCTTGACAAAACAGGTATAAATACAGAGACATTAATCGATGACATCAAAGAATTAAGAACTTATGCTTTAGAAGAGCAAGTTCCATTAGTTGTAAAGGTTCTTAGGCTTACTTACGAGCACATAGAAGAATACAGCTCATTTCTTATACCTATCCTAGATGATGAGCCAACAGATGAAGACGATGACTATATTGAAGAAAAAGAAGATGTTTCTCCTGTAGAAAGTCTTAAATATTTAATAGCTCTAATAAAAAATCTTAATAACAAAATAAATATATCTGACCTAAAAGAGTATAGAGACCTTTTGATGAAGTATTAATCGAAAAGAATTCTCCGGGACCTGTCTATTGTTAAAGGAAGGACTTTCGTTGAAATTGTCATTCTCGTGAAATCGCAAAATTAGCTTCGCTGAATTTAAACTCGGCAAGTAAATTTTTTCATTTCATGAATTCATTAATATAAAATAAAACGATACTTTTTGAAAATGATCAAAAAAAAGCCGTCTAAAAATCATTTTTTAGACGGTCTCTTTTATTATGAAAAAAACCAGTATTCTTAAACGTCAGCGGATTTAACAGTTTTAATAATTCTGGCAGCAATTTTATATGGATCTGCATTTGATGCAGGACGACGATCTTCTAAATAACCTTTCCAGCCTTTATCAACAGTGATTATAGGAATTCTTATAGAAGCACCTCTATCTGAAATGCCATAAGAGAAATCGCTTATAGAAGCAGTTTCATGTAAACCAGTTAAACGTTGGTCGTTAAACTCGCCATATACATCAATGTGCTCTGTAGTTACAGGTCTAAACGCTTCACATACTTTCATATATGTTTCTTTAGATCCACATGTTCTTAATAATGTATTAGAGAAGTTTGCATGCATACCAGAACCATTCCAATCACCTTTTACTGGTTTCGGATGGTATTCAATATAGTAGCCATATTGTTCAGTCAATCTGTCTAATAAATATCTTGCAATCCATATCTCATCTCCCGCTTTTTTAGCACCTTTGGCAAACAATTGGAATTCCCACTGACCACTAGCAACTTCTTGATTAATACCTTCAAAGTTTAATCCAGCCTCAATACATAAATCAGCGTGTTTTTCAACAAAATCTCTACCATGTGTGTTTTTTCCGCCTACAGAACAATAGTACATTCCTTGGGGGCCAGGATAACCGCCAATAGGGAACCCTAAAGGTAATTGCGTATGCGTATCCATAATAAAATATTCTTGCTCAAATCCAAACCAGAAATCATTATCATCATCATCAATACCAGCTCTTCCGTTAGATTCATGTGCAGTACCATCAGCATTAAGTACTTCAGTCATTACTAAATAACCGTTTTTGCGTGCTGGGTCTGGATAAATAGCAACAGGCTTTAATACACAGTCAGATGATCCGCCTTCAGCTTGTTGTGTTGAAGAACCATCAAAAGACCAGTTTCCTATTTCTTCTAATGTTCCTTTGAAGTTTTCATGCTCTTCTACCTTAGTTTTACTTCTCAAGTTTTGTGTTGGCTTGTAACCATCTAACCAAAGGTATTCTAATTTAATTTTTGCCATAATGAATATTTTATGAATGAGATTTTAATAATATGCACAAATATAAATTATTATATAAATACTTTGTATTTATAGGGGGTCTTTTAATAAAAGTATTAGTTATTTTTATTCATCCCCCATTATTTTAAGGTTTATTTTAAAAAAAGAGTATTATTTTATATAAAAATTGCAAAAATGGTAACAATAAATTTTTGTATTTTCATGCTTTTATTGTTTTTGCTACTTATTTTTGCAGTCATAATATAATCATTATTAAACTTAATTAATTTTCTGAAAATGTCAACATTAAGATTTCATGCTATTAAAGAATCGCTGGCTTATAAGCCTGTTATCGTAGAAGAGAAAGAACGTCGATCAGACTTGTTTGGAAAACATGTATTTAATGAGAACACCATGCGTCAATACCTAACAAAAGATGCTTTTATAGGTGTTATGAATGCTATTCAATATGGTAAAAAAATAGATAGAAGTATAGCAGATCAAGTGGCATCTTCTATGAAAGATTGGTCATTATCAAAAGGAGTCACTCATTATACGCATTGGTTTCAACCATTAACAGGGGCTACGGCAGAAAAGCATGATGCATTTTTTGAAACTATAGGTAATGGTATGGCTATCGAAAAATTTGGAGGCAGTCAATTGGTACAGCAGGAACCAGACGCTTCCAGCTTTCCAAGTGGAGGTATTAGAAATACATTTGAAGCGCGTGGTTATACTGCTTGGGATCCAACATCGCCAGCATTTATATACGGTACGACGTTATGTATTCCAACCATTTTTGTGGCTTATACAGGTGAAGCATTAGATTATAAAACCCCCTTATTAAGAGCGCTACATGCGGTGGATGATGCGGCAACAGCAATATGCAAATATTTTGATAAAAATGTAAAGAAAGTGTCTTCTTCTTTGGGATGGGAGCAAGAATATTTTTTAATAGATAAAATGTTGGCTGAGAGCCGCCCGGATATTTCCTTAACAGGTAGGACATTATTAGGTCATTCTCCTGCTAAAGGACAACAATTAGATGATCATTATTTTGGATCTATTCCTAGTAGAGCGTTGAATTTTATGCGCGAATTGGAAACAGAATGTATGCTTTTAGGTATTCCTGTAAAGACCAGACATAATGAAGTGGCTCCTAATCAATTTGAGTTAGCTCCAATTTATGAAGAAGCAAATTTGGCGGTAGATCATAATTCACTTTTAATGGATATTATGGCACGTGTAGCATCACGCCATAATTTTAAAGTACTGTTACATGAAAAGCCATTTGAAGGCATTAATGGTTCTGGTAAACATAATAACTGGTCATTGTCTACAGATACTGGTGTTAATTTACTAGGTCCAGGAAAAACCCCCATGAGTAACCTTCAGTTTCTAACTTTTTTTATTAATACTATTAAAGCGGTTCATGAGCATGAAGCACTTTTAAGAGCAGCGATTGCATCAGCTAGTAATGATCACAGGTTAGGAGCCAATGAGGCACCACCAGCTATCATTTCAGTATTTATCGGGGAACAATTAACCAAAGTTTTAGAGGAGTTAGAAGGGGTGACTAAAGGGAAATTATCGCCTCAGGAAAAAACAGAGCTTAAACTAAATGTTATTGGTAAAATACCTGACGTTTTACTTGATAATACAGATAGAAATAGAACGTCTCCTTTCGCGTTTACTGGCAATAAATTTGAGTTTAGAGCAGTAGGCTCTACAGCGAATTGTGGCAACCCGATGACTATTTTAAATACCATTGTGGCGAAACAATTAAGGGATTTTAAAATTGAAGTAGATAAATTAATCGATAAGAAAGATTTAAAGAAAGACGAAGCTATATTTAATGTATTGAGAGAGTATATTAAATCGACTAAAAATATTTTATTTGAAGGGAATGGTTATGACAAGGCATGGGAAGAAGAAGCTAAGAAAAGAGGTTTAAGTAATAATAAAACAACGCCTGAAGCTTTAAAAGCAAAAATTTCAAAGCAAACCATTACATTATTTGAAGAAATGAATGTTATGAGTAGAATTGAGGCTGAAGCGCGTTATGAAATAGAGGTTGAAGCTTATATCATGCATATTCAAATTGAAAGCCGTGTGTTGGGAGATATTGCACGTAACCATATTGTACCAACTGCTGTTAAGTATCAGAATATTTTAATTGAAAATGTTAGAGGCTTAAAAGAAATATTTGACAAAAAATTTAATACAGTTTCTAAAGAGCAGATCAACTTAATCGAAGAGATTTCTAGTCATATTGAAGGCATTAATGTAAATGTTACAAAAATGATAAATGAACGTAAAAAAGCCAACGCGTTTGAGGATATAGAAAAGAAAGCATTAGCATACTGTAATCATGTGAAGCCTTTATTTGATGATATTCGCTATCATTGCGATAAGTTGGAATTGCTGGTTGATGACGAAATTTGGCCATTAACAAAGTATCGGGAATTATTATTTACAAGATAGTTGTCAAAAGTTATGAAATCCCGTTGTAAAAAGCGAGATTTTTTAATTCAAAAAACTAAATTTGCAGCACAACAAAATATTATGAGTCAAGAAGTTTCAAAACGATACGCGCAACGTGGAGTTTCAGCATCAAAAGAAGATGTGCATAATGCTATAAAAAATATAGATAAAGGGTTATTTCCAAAAGCATTTTGTAAAATAGTACCAGATTATCTAACAAACGATGATGATTATTGTTTGATCATGCATGCAGATGGTGCTGGAACAAAATCATCCTTAGCTTATATGTATTGGAAAGAAACTGGAGATATTTCGGTTTGGAAAGGGATTGCCCAAGACGCTTTAATAATGAATATTGATGATTTATTATGTGTTGGTGCAACCGATAACATTATGTTGTCTTCAACCATTGGAAGAAACAAAAATTTAATTCCAGGAGAGGTGCTTTCAGCGATTATTAATGGTACAGAGGAATTGCTTGAAGACTTAAAATCGTTTGGCGTAACGATTCATTCTACAGGTGGTGAAACAGCTGATGTTGGGGATTTAGTAAGAACTATTATTGTAGATTCTACAGTAACGGCAAGAATGAAACGAGATGATGTTATTGACAATGCAAACATTAAGGCTGGTGATGTTATAGTTGGATTAGAATCTTTTGGACAAGCGACTTACGAGAAAGCATATAATGGAGGAATGGGGAGTAATGGCTTAACGTCAGCTCGTCATGATGTTTTTAGCAAGTATCTGGCAGAAAAATATCCTGAAAGTTTTGATGCATCCGTTCCTGAAGATTTAGTATACTCCGGCGATGTAAAATTAACGGATGCTGTTGAAGATGCTCCTATAGATGCAGGTAAGCTAGTGTTGTCTCCTACAAGAACATATGCACCAATTATTAAAAAAATATTATCAGAATTTAATAGCGAAACTATTCATGGTATGATCCATTGTAGTGGAGGTGCTCAAACTAAGATCCTTCATTTTGTAGATGAGCTTCATATAGTAAAAGATAATATGTTTCCAATTCCGCCATTATTTAAACTCATACAAAAAGAATCTAAAACGGATTGGAAAGAAATGTATCAAGTGTTTAATTGTGGTCACAGAATGGAATTATATGTGTCTCCAGAAGTTGCTGAAAATATTATTGGTATTTCTAAATCTTTTCATGTTGATGCTAAAATAATCGGTAGAGTAGAAGAATCAAAAACAAAAAAACTCACAATAAAATCTGAGTTTGGTGAGTTTAATTACTAAATCTCGGTCTGCATTATAAAAATGGAATGATTATTGATTGAAAATTTTAGTTTGTATAATTAACCCTAGTTAAACGATGAAAACCATATTTCTAATCCCTCTTTGTTTCTTTTTTCAATTAATTTCTGCACAACCAGACTCACTTTTTTTACAAGAAAAGACTGAAAAAAAGGCTAAAAAAAAGAAAGATGGACCACAATGGATTCAAAAAAATAAAGCTACTGTAGATTTAAGTGAAGTTTCATTTGTTAATTGGAATTCCGGTGGTAGTAATTCGATATCTGGACTTTTTGGAGTTCAGTCTTCTGCAAATTATAGAGATAAGTACTTTTCATGGAGAAATGACGCATCCGTGCGTTATGGGATAAATAAACAGGAGTCAAGAGAACTAAGAAAAACTGATGATTTGTTTGAACTTACTTCAAACATAGGTTATAAGCCAGATGAGGAATCAAACTGGTTTTATTCTGCAAGACTTAATTTTAAAACCCAACTTACTAATGGTTATAAGTATCCAAATAAAGATACACCAATTTCCAGATTGCTAGCTCCAGGGTATTTATTCTTTGGTGGTGGTATGGAATATGGAAAAGATATTGAAGAATTGTCATTTTATTTTTCTCCATTAACTTTAAAAGCAACTTTTGTACTGGATGAAGATTTGGCTAATGCTGGTTCTTTTGGGGTTACTCCTGCGGTGTTGGATGTGGATGGAAATGTTGTTACTCCAGGAGATCGCGTAAGAAGAGAGGTCGGTATTTTGATGACCAATAGCTACGAAATGGAAGTAGCTGATAATGTTAACCTGAAACATGTCGTGAGTTTGTATTCTGATTATGTGAACAATTTTGGAAATGTGGATTTAGATTGGAGGATCGATTTTAATTTTAAAGTAAATAGTTTTATTAGAGCAAACTTAGGCTCCCATTTAAAATATGATGATGATGTAAAAACGAAAGAACCTTCGGAGATTGAAGGGGAGTTTGATGAAGCTGGTGCCAAGATACAGTGGAAACAGATTTTAGGTGTTGGATTTGCTGTCAATTTTTAAAATAATCCCTGTTTTTTTATTCCAAAAATTTGTTAACTTTTTAATGTTAATAAATAGTTATAATATTGATATTTAGTGCTTTATATATTTTAGCTTGTAAACTTTATGATTTTTGTCATGTTTTAAGTTGTACATTTATGGTTTATTTATACTTTAATTAAATAATCCAAAATCCACAACTTACTAATGAAAGATAACGTGATAAAAACACAACCAAAAACTTACTCTCAAGACCAAGCCTTTAATGAATCATTAAAATATTTTAAAGGCGACGATTTAGCTGCACGCGTTTGGCTAAATAAATATGCACTTAAAGACTCAGAAGGAAATATTTATGAGTTAACTCCAAATGATATGCATCTTCGAATTGCTAACGAGTTAGCTAGAGTTGAGAAAAAATATGCAAACCCATTATCTGCAGATGCTATTTTTAATTTAATAAAAGATTTTAAATATATTGTGCCACAAGGTAGTCCAATGGCAGGAATAGGGAACCCATATCAAATAGCGTCACTTTCTAATTGTTTTGTAATTGGTAATTCAGGGGAATCAGATTCATATGGAGGTATTATGAAAATTGACCAAGAGCAAGTTCAGCTTATGAAGCGCAGAGGAGGTGTTGGACACGATTTGTCTCATATTCGTCCAAAAGGTTCTATGGTTAAAAACTCTGCATTAACATCCACAGGTATCGTTCCTTTTATGGAACGCTATTCTAATTCCACTAGGGAAGTTGCACAAGATGGTAGACGTGGTGCATTGATGCTGTCGGTTTCCATTAACCATCCAGATTCAGAGGATTTTATCGATGCAAAACTGGAGCAGGGTAAAGTTACAGGGGCAAATGTCTCGGTTAGAATGGATAATGATTTTATGAAAGCCGTAAAAACTGGTGCCAATTATATTCAGAAGTACCCGGTCTTTAGTGCAAATCCTAAAGTTACTAAAACAATAAAGGCTAATGACTTATGGAAAAAGATTGTGCATAATGCTTGGAAATCTGCCGAACCGGGAATTTTATTTTGGGATACCATTATAAATGAATCTATTCCAGATTGTTATGCCGATTTGGGATACAAAACAGTTTCTACAAACCCATGCGGAGAAATTCCCTTATGTACTTATGACTCTTGTAGGTTATTAGCTATTAATTTATTCTCTTATGTAGAGAATCCTTTTACAAAACACGCTAAGTTTAATTTTTCTTTATTCAAAGAACATATTAAAGCAGCTCAGCGTATCATGGATGATATCATTGATTTAGAGTTAGAAAAAATTGATACTATTTTACAGAAAATTGATGCAGATCCAGAGCTAAGTGAGGTGAAAGGACCCGAACGCAATTTATGGATTAATATAAAGCGAAAAGCAGAAGAAGGGCGTAGAACAGGCATTGGTATTACAGCAGAAGGGGATATGTTGGCTGGATTAGGGATTCAATATGGGAGTGAAGAAGGTAATGCTTTTTCATTGAAAGTTCATAAAACAATTGCTATAGAAGCGTATAGAGCATCGGTGCATTTAGCAAAAGAACGTGGTGCTTTTTCTATTTTTGATGCAGAACGTGAAAAAAACAATCCATTTATACAGCGTATAAAAGATGCAGATAGTAAGCTGTATTACGAAATGTTAGAATATGGAAGACGAAATATAGCTTTACTTACCATAGCACCAACCGGCACAACGAGTTTAATGACACAAACAACATCTGGTATTGAACCAGTGTTTTTACCGGTTTATAAACGTAGGAGGAAAGTAAACCCAAACGATAAAGAAGCACGTGTGGATTTTGTTGATGAAGTCGGTGACTCTTGGGAAGAATATGTTGTCTTTCATCACAGGTTTAAACAATGGATGGAAGTAAATGGCATTGATACCTCTAAAAATTTCTCACAGGATGAGCTAAATGATTTAATAAAGCAATCTCCATACTATAAAGCAACTTCAAATGATGTGGATTGGCTAAGTAAAGTAAGTATGCAAGGTGCCATTCAAAAATGGGTAGACCATTCCATAAGTGTAACCATTAACCTGCCTAATGATGTTTCTGAAGATTTAGTGGGAGAGTTATATTTAAAAGCTTGGGAAGTAGGATGTAAAGGAGTGACTGTTTATAGGGACGGTTCTCGTTCTGGCGTATTAATTTCTAATGATGATAAAAAAGAAGAGGCATCTAAAGATTTATTAACAACATTCCCTGTAAAACGGCCTCAAGTATTGGAAGCTGATGTAGTTCGTTTTCAGAATAATAAAGAAAAATGGATTGCTTTTATTGGTATTATTGATGAGAAGCCTTATGAAATTTTTACGGGTTTAACGGATGATGAGGATGGTATTTTAATTCCTCGCTGGGTAAACAATGGATTAATAATAAAAAACAGAAATGAAAATGGTACGTCTCGTTACGATTTTCAATATGAAAATAAAAGAGGTTATAAAACGACGATAGAAGGCTTGTCTCATAAATTTAATCCAGAATTTTGGAACTATGCAAAACTTATTTCCAGTACACTTCGTCATGGGATGCCGATAGATAAAATTGTCGATTTAATTAATAGTTTACAATTAGATAGCGAGTCTATTAATACATGGAAAAATGGTGTAGGTCGCGCCTTAAAACGTTATGTAGCTGATGGTACACAAGTAAAGGGGCATACATGCAATTCTTGTAAATCGGAAAACCTAATATATCAAGAAGGTTGTTTAACCTGTAAAGATTGCGGGTCTTCAAAATGCGGTTAATATTAACATGTATAACTAAAAATTGTCACATCGAGCACAGTCGGGATGTCTTAAAATATAAGGCATTAAAAAGTTCTCGACTGCGCTCGAACTGACGTTTATAAAAATTTTCAGTTTTTTTATTTAATTAAAAGTACCAATGCTTAAATATTTATAATCTTCTAGTTCTTTTAGGCTGCCAATTAGTTTGGTGCAGCCATTTTTTAAAAGATAAGTAGTATCAGAAACAGCTATGATGTGTTCATACATATGATCTGTAATAATGATGGCTTTTTTATGTTTTTCTTCTTCAATGAGATCTTTTATTTTTTCAATATATAAAGGAGCAACGTGAGAGAAAGGTTCATCTAAAAGCACTATTTCCCTAGAGCATTTTAATATCAAGTAAATTTCTATAATTCTACGCTCTCCTCCAGATAACTTATTGAAATAAAATTTTTTAAATGGAATAAATGTTTCAAAAATATTAACAAATGCACCCCAGTCTACCTGAAAAAGTTTAAAGGCAGCTTTAATTTTCATCTTATTGGGAACAAAATGATGCTGAGGCAAATAACTAACTAATTTAGTTTGGTACAGTGGTTTTAAAATAGGCGTATTGTTAATTCTTACTAAGCCATATTTGGCTCTTAGATTACCAAAAACAATATTCAAAAGACAACTTTTTCCACAACCATTGCTCCCTAAAATACCAGTGATTTTTCCTGTTTCAGCTTTTAGGTAAACACCATTTATAATGGGTTTGTTGTTAAAATAAAGTTCAACATTATCAATTTCTATAATCATACAAATTCCTTAAGAAGTAAAAGAAAAGGAGTACTTAATAATAAATCAATCATGAATAATAATGAAAACAGTTTGAAAGTAGAAATACCCAGATTTTTGTAAAATATCAGTTTTCGTTTTGCATTTGTTTCATTTATTAAGAACCATAAGAACACGACTAATAATAGTTTAACAATAAGAATTGGAATGATATCATATTTTAAAAATGAAAAAATAATATTTAAGCCAAAAGACCAAAAAATAAAAGGCCTGTAAAAAACGAATATGGAAAATAATTGATTCATATATATGATTAGAAACGCTGGAAGTTGAATATTATTCTAACCTAATGATTAATAGACGGGCATATTCGTGTTGAAAATTCATAAATTATCGTATTTTTGATCCCCAATTAAAAGGTAGATGTTAGAGAAATTACAAATAGTAAAACAGCGTTTTGATGAGGTTAGTGATTTAATTATTCAACCCGACATTATTACAGATCAAAAACGTTATGTAGAGCTTAATAGAGAATATAAAGACTTGCGAATTCTTATGGATAAGCGAGAATTATATATAGAACTTACAGATAATTTGGAGGAAGCCGAATCTATTATTGCTGATGGAAGTGATGCAGAAATGGTTGAAATGGCTAAAATGCAATATGACGAAGCCAAGGAGGGTATTCCTAAGTTAGAAGAAGAAATAAAAGTCCTTTTAATACCTAAAGACCCAGAAGATTCTAAAAATGCGGTAGTTGAATTACGTGCAGGAACCGGTGGAGACGAAGCTAGTATTTTTGCAGGCGATTTATTTAGAATGTATACTAAATACTGTGAGGGTAGAGGATGGCGAGTAGATACTGTAGATTTTAGTGAGGGCACTAATGGTGGCTTTAAAGAAATTCAGTTTGAAGTAAGCGGTGACGATGTTTATGGCACTTTAAAGTTTGAAGCTGGTGTACATCGCGTGCAACGTGTACCACAAACAGAAACTCAGGGACGTGTGCATACTAGTGCTGCAACGGTTATGGTATTTCCAGAAGCTGAAGAGTTTGATGTAGAAATTAATCCAAAAGAGGTTAGAATAGATTTTTTCTGTTCTTCAGGTCCGGGAGGTCAATCTGTAAACACGACCTATTCGGCAGTCCGTTTAACACATATTCCAACGGGATTGGTAGCACAATGTCAAGATCAAAAATCACAGCATAAAAATAAAGAGAAAGCTTTTAAAGTATTACGTTCCCGTTTATACGATTTAGAGCTGGCAAAAAAGCAGGAAGAAGATGCTGCTAAACGTGGTAGCATGGTATCATCAGGTGATAGAAGTGCTAAGATTCGCACCTATAATTATCCGCAAGGACGAGTAACAGACCATAGAATAGGTTTAACGCTTTACGATTTAAGCAATATTGTAAATGGTGATATTCAAAAAATAATTGATGAATTGATGTTAGCTGAAAACACTGAAAAGTTAAAGGCTAACGATGATGTAATTTAATTTCAATTCCTGAGAAGGCAGGAATCTTATGAATTGAACTAAATTAATTTTTTAAATGGATTCCTGCCTTCGCAGGAATGACAAAATAGCCTAAGTGACAACAAACCAACTCATAAGTCAAATCAAAAAAAAGAAATCCTTTTTATGTATAGGATTAGATGTTGATTTAAAAAAAATACCACCACACCTTTTAAAAGAAGAAGATTCTATTTTTGCTTTCAATAAAGCGATTATTGATGCAACACATCATTTATGCGTAGCCTATAAGCCCAATACGGCGTTTTATGAGGCGTATGGTATAAAAGGTTGGAAAGCTTTAGAGAAAACCATCAATTATTTAAACGAAAAGCATCCTGAGATTTTTACTATTGCTGATGCTAAACGAGGTGATATAGGTAATACAAGTACGATGTATGCCAAAGCTTTTTTTGAAGATTTAGCTTTTGATTCTGTTACTGTTGCTCCTTATATGGGTAAAGATTCAGTGGAGCCTTTTTTAGCTTTTGAAAATAAACATACCATACTTTTGGCATTAACATCCAATCAGGGAGCTTTTGATTTTCAAACAAAAACGGTTGATGGAAAAGAATTATATAAACAAGTTTTAGAGACTTCCAAAACTTGGGAACATTCAGAAAATTTAATGTACGTCGTAGGCGCTACCAAAGCAGAGTATTTGGCAGATATTAGACAAATTATTCCAGATAGCTTTTTATTAGTGCCAGGGGTTGGTGCTCAAGGAGGTAATTTACAAGATGTTTGTAAATATGGAATGAATAATCAAGTTGGCCTACTTATTAATTCCTCTCGCGGTATTATTTATGCCTCTAACGAAGATGATTTTGCTAAAGCTGCTGCTATAAAAGCAAAAGAACTTCAACAAGAGATGGAAATTGAGTTGAAGCGTCTATGAGCTTAGTTTTCTTTTTAATTTGTAACAAGAATATTTAAAAACCGTATAATGAAAATAAACATAATTGTGTTTATTCAATAATTGGGCGGAAGCTTAAAAAATCGGATACAATGAAAAAGACCCTAAATGATTTAACCAAAGAAGATTGGAACACACTTTTTCCGATTGAATTGGTCGACCATAATCCTGAATGGAAAAACATCTACGAAGACGAAAAAAATCGAATATTAGATAAAGTCGAGAAAGAAAAAATATTACGAATTGAGCATTTTGGTAGCTCATCAATCACTACAATCAAATCCAAACCCTATATCGATTTAATGATTGAAATCCCCAAAGAATTATTGTTCGACGAAAAACTAATCGACGAATTCGCGGAATTGGGATATTCACATTTTAAAGTTCCAGCAAGAGAAAATATAGCGGAATATTCAACATTCGGAAAAGGATACAATGTTGACGGAACAAAAGAACAGGTTTTCCATATACATATGTGCCCAAAAGATAATGTGATGTGGAAACAAATTGACTTTCGGGATTATCTAAATACGAATTATAAACGGGCAAAGAAATACGAAAATTTAAAACTCGAATTAGCATCCAAATTCAAAAATGATAGAGGCTCGTATGTACTTGGAAAAACTGATTTTGTGAAAGAAACTTTGGATATAATCAGCGGAAAAACCAGCGAACAGCAACGTGTATAAAACGTAGCTAATAAGTGCTAAATCGAAAAGTAAGCGTCTTTTTATATGTTACGTTCCATACACAAACCGTTGTAAAACAGAACTATGGGGGTTTTTGACTTTCTAAATTCTAAACCATCAGATGAAAAACTTACCAAAAAGTTAGTGAATTTTGTATACAATAGTATTCAAACTGAAAAGGTATTCGTGTTGAAGATGCTCTATGTGTAATGACTAACAAAAAAAATGGAGGAATTGAAAAGCGAAATTAAAAAATAAAAACGTTGCCTAAGATGAGTTCAATACACTAAACTCGTTGGAAACAAGCTAAAAGACAATGAAAGATTATATTGATTTAGCAGAAAAGAATGGAGTTACACTTTTAAATAATGGAAAGTGTCAATTTTGCGGTGCTAATACAAAAAGAGGAATTCACGAATGCTTAGAAATTTTTAATTTAGGACTCCTAAGCATAGATTTTTCCAATATAGAAAATCATATATATAAATTTCTGATAGTTGACTCCCATACATTGCAACATCCAGAAATCCACGGCAGATGGAATAATCATTTTCATCTTTCTAGATTACATTTGATTATTAAATATGATGTTAAATGGACTTATAAACTATCATCAAAACTAAGTGATTGCTTGAATAAATATAAGATTGGTAAAGAAAATGAGTACCTAAGTCCTCCAAAAATCCTTGAAAGAGGAAAGATTACGACAACAGATATTATAGAAAAATTGACTAATGAGAAGGCATGTAAAGATTTGATAAGAAAATGGGCATTGGAAGTTTATAATGAATGGGGTACTCATCATAGTGTAGTAGACAATATTGCAAAACGTTTTTTAACTTAAAAAAGTAAAGAGTTGTTAGCACGATGTATAAAACGTAGCTGATTAGACTAAAATGAAAGGTTATCGCTTTTTACAAAGTCTACCAAATTTTAAATTTGGCATTTAAAAATGATAAATTAAAAATGTAACGTCTTTTTGCATGCTACATTATATACACAAATCGTCAATATACATTAGAATGAAACCTATAAAAACAATAAAAGACCAACTAAACAGAATCATTCATTTAAAAGAAACCCCTAAGCGCATCGTTTCGTTAGTCCCAAGTCAAACCGAATTACTATGTGATTTAGGTTTAGAGAACGCGCTTGTTGGTGTTACCAAGTTTTGTGTTCATCCACATCATATTAGAACAGATGCCGTTGTTGTAGGGGGTACAAAGCAAATTCATTTAGATAAAATTAGAGGGTTGCAACCTGATATTATTCTTTGCAATAAAGAAGAGAACACTAAAGATCTTGTTGAAGCTTGTGAGACCATTTGTAACGTACATGTTTCAGATATCTTTATAATCGATGATAGTTTAAAATTGATTCATCAATACGGTGAGATTTTTAATAAAACAAAAGAAGCGTTTACTATAATTGATACCATTCTAAGAGAGATAGAAGATTTTAATATATTCATTAAAAATAAACCAAGGCTAAAAGCCGTTTATTTTATATGGAAAGATCCATGGATGGTTGCTGCAAATAATACTTTTGTTAATTATTTATTGAAGCTTAACAAGTTTGAAAATGTTTTTGAAAATGAGATTCGTTATCCAGAGATAGCACTTAATGAATCGACTGTAAATAAAGATGTAAATATTGTGCTTTTATCTAGCGAGCCTTATCCGTTTAAAGAAAAGCATAAAAAGGGTATACAGGCGTTTTATCCCAACGCAGATATTGTACTAGCAGATGGAGAAATGTTTTCCTGGTATGGCTCCAGGCTAACTAAAGCTTTTAAATATTTTAAAAACTTGCGCCTAAATCTTGAGAATAATCAATCCTAGTAGTATCTTCTACAAAGTTTGCAATTTTATTTTCTAATTCTTTTAAGCTAATTAGCTTATTTAAGTTTGGCTTTATTTTTCCAACTCTACAAAAATGTGTACTCATAACTTGTTTTTATATAAAGTACGGAAAATAGTATGTTTTGGATGTAATATGAAAGTTAAAGAATTGCTAAATCTTATGTAGAAGTTGATGAGAAGGTTCTCTGTATAAGTATGTTAACTTGTTAAGTTCGTCAAGTAGTTTGATAGCCCGATATTCAGAAATATCGCTTAGAGCAGAATCTGTTTGACGAAAATTATAAGCCTGCTCAATAAGTTCTTTATACCGCTGATTGAGTTTTCTTTTATGAATTTGTATGTTGTCCATTTTTTCCATGTATCCCCCACGAAATAGAAAGTAACTAAATATACATTATTTATTCAGAAATTAAAAGAAATATCAAAACTATTTTGTTAAAACAGGTTCATTTTTAGATAGTTGTAAACTTTTGTTAATTTAGATATCTGTTATCAAAAGAATCAATAATTTTAAGAAACTAACCAAAACTGTTCATTATGAAGTTATTTTTAAGCGCTTTTCTTGTCTTATTTTTTTCATTTTCGAATTATGCGCAAGATGCTAATTGTAAATGTTGTAATGAAAAGCATAATGAATTTGACTTTTGGATAGGTACTTGGACCGTTACTAATACAGATGGAAAGGTTGCAGGGAAAAATGTGATTGATAAAATTCAAGATAATTGTATTTTAAGAGAAAATTGGACAAGTGCCAGAGGGAAATTCACTGGAACAAGTAATAATTTTTATAATGGTGTTACAAAGCAATGGGAGCAAATTTGGATCGATAACCAAGGAGGAAGCTTACACTTAAAGGGGAAAAGAGTCGGTAACCAGATGATTTTAAAAACAGATGTTGCTACTAATAAAGAAGGAAACCCTTTTTACCATCGTGTGACCTGGACTTTAAATGATGATGGTTCCGTAAGGCAATATTGGGAAACCATTACCAATGATAAAGATATTACTGTAGCCTTTGATGGATTATATAAAAAAACCGAATGATTAAACATTCGGTTTTTTTAAAACTTAATATTTTATCTACCTAATCTTGCAAAGCAAAAACTTTTTTCAATAAATCTGTTGTTCTTGAAGATAGCTTAGTTCGAATTTCTGTTTCTTCTATAGCAATCATCTTAAATACACCTTTTAAAGCTTCACCAGTAACATAGTCGGTTAAATCTGGATTTACATTATTAGTAAAAGGAAGGTTGTTGTATTTATTAATTAAGTTACTCCAAATTTTATCTGCTCCGACTTTACTAAAGGAGTTATTTATAACAGGGCTAAATTTACTATATAAAGCTGTTTGAGTTTTGCTGTTTAAATAGCGAGTTGCAGCATCATTATTACCAAGTAGAATATTTTTAGCATCTGCGAAAGTAATACCTTTAACAGCATCAACAAAAATCGGTGTTGCTTCTTTTACAGCATCTTCAGCAGCTCTGTTAAGTACTTTTAAACCTTCGTCTGCTAGTTTGCTTAAACCAACATCTCTAAGAGCTTTATCAACTTTATGTAATTCTTGTGGTAATAGTATTTTTACTAATTCATTTTTAAAAAAACCATCGGTTTGTGTCAGTTTTGTGACTTGTTTGTCTATTCCAAAGTCTAATGCTTGTCTCAAGCCGGAAGCAATTTCTGCATTACCAATAATACCACCACCTTGTGGTAATTGATTAACAACTTGTTGTAATTCTGCACATGCAGTAAGGTTAAAAATTAAGACAAAAGCTAAAAATTTACGAATCATAGTTTTGGGTTTTATATGTTTAACAAATATATGTTTTAGATATTAAAATCATTTCAAATTTATGTCTAATATGTTTTTTTGGATTTAATCGAAAAAAAATCATCGAAGCTTTGTCTCAAGGTTTCCGTTGAAATTGTCATCTAAAAAAAGACACCCTGAGAGTAAGGTGTCTTTCGTATAAACCAATAAACCAAATATTCCCACTAATGTTTCGTTTAAATTTTACAATCGTGGGCTTTTTTATCTTAAACTGTATTTATTAGACACAAGAGAAAAAGTAAAGTCACAACTTTATTAAAAAAAGAAGAAGATCTGATTATTTTAATATACCTAAGAAAAAATGACCGTTTTATTATTGTAAACCATTACTTTTCTGTCGGCGTGTAATTTAACTGCATTTGCCAACACAATTTTTTCTAAATCTCTCCCTTTAGCTATCAAGTCCTGAATAGAATGTGTGTGTGATACATGCGCTACGTCTTGTTCAATTATTGGTCCGGCGTCAAGCTCTTCGGTTACATAATGACTTGTAGCTCCAATAATTTTAACACCGCGTTTATATGCCGAATGATATGGTTTTGCGCCTACAAATGCAGGAAGGAAAGAGTGATGAATATTAATTATTTTGTTTGGGTATCTACTAATTAGTTTTCCAGAAACAATTTGCATATACCTTGCTAAAACTATAAAGTCTATATCATGTTTTTCTAATAATTCCAGTTGTTTGTCTTCAGCTTCATTTTTAGTGTCTTTAGTAACAGGGATATGATGAAACGGAATTTTGAAGTTGTCAGCAATAGATTTTAAATCTAAGTGGTTACTTACTATAAATGGAATACTCAAGTTAAGCTCCCCAGAATTATAGCGTCCTAATAAATCATATAAACAATGGTCGTATTTAGAAATAAACAAGGCCATTTTTGGCTTGATTTCAGAAGAATAAATACGCCATTTCATTTCAAACCCATTAACTAATGTATTCTTAAATGATTCTTTAAAATCGCTTGTAGAAAAGGAATCATCATTGAATTCACTTTCTAATCGCATGAAAAAAATGTCCTGTTCTCTATCTACATGTTGGTCTATATAGACAATATTACCACCTTCTTCAGCAATAAAGCGTGTTACAGATGCAATAATATTGGAACGATCTTTACAGTGGATTAAAAGCGTAATTTTATTCATATGATCCAAAATCAATTTATTTTCAAAACTAATCTAAAAAATAGATAAGAAGTAGTTGATATTATAATTTTAGATAATCTTACGCGAATAGCTTATTTTTTTGAATATTTCGTAAATTGCGACACTTAAAACTAAGATTCTTTACGAATGAAACAACAAGCACCATACAAGCCCAAACATAAAGTACGTATAGTAACTGCAGCATCATTATTTGATGGTCATGATGCATCCATAAATATTATGCGTCGAATCATCCAAGCCACGGGGGTTGAGGTGATCCACCTAGGGCATGATAGAAGTGTGGAAGAAGTCGTAAATACTGCTATTCAGGAAGATGTAAATGCTATTTGTTTAACCTCTTACCAAGGTGGGCACAATGAGTATTTTAAGTATATGTATGATTTATTAAAGGAAAAAAAAGCTAGTCATATTAAGATTTTTGGTGGCGGAGGCGGTGTTATCTTGCCTTCTGAGATTAAAGATTTGATGGATCATGGCATTACGCGCATTTATTCTCCTGATGATGGGCGTGAAATGGGATTGCAAGGCATGATTAATGATTTGGTTAAACAATCAGATTTTGCAATAGGAGATACATTAAATGGAGAAGTCGATAATTTAGAAAAAAAACACTCAAAATCGATTGCTCGTATTATTTCATCTGCTGAAAATTTCCCGGAAATAGCTAAAGATACATTAGATAAAATTCACTCTAAAAATAAGAATTCTAAAACACCCGTTTTAGGGATTACAGGTACTGGAGGTGCTGGGAAATCTAGCTTAGTTGACGAATTGGTGAGACGCTTTTTAATTGACTTTCCAAAAAAAACGGTCGGTATTGTTTCGGTTGATCCTTCAAAAAGAAAAACCGGAGGCGCTTTGTTAGGAGATAGAATTCGTATGAATGCTATTAACTCTCCTCGTGTTTATATGCGTAGCTTGGCAACACGTCAGTCAAATTTGGCATTGTCCAAATATGTAAATGAAGCCGTTGAAGTTTTAAAAGCTGCTGAATATGATTTAATTATTTTAGAAACGTCTGGTATTGGGCAATCTGATACTGAAATTATAGAACATTCTGATGTGTCGTTGTACGTTATGACTCCTGAATTTGGAGCGGCAACGCAGTTAGAAAAGATTGACATGCTTGATTTTGCGGATTTAGTAGCCATCAATAAATTTGATAAACGCGGCGCTTTAGATGCTTTACGGGATGTTAAAAAACAGTACATGCGTAATAATAACCTTTGGGAAGTTCCACAAGATGAATTGCCAGTTTTTGGAACCATTGCATCTCAATTCAATGACCCGGGAATGAATACGCTTTACAAGGCCATTATTGATATGTTGGTCGAAAAGGCAGAAGCTGATTTAAAATCGACTTTTACTATTTCTGATGAAATGAGTGAGAAGATTTTTGTTATTCCGCCATCTAGAACACGTTATTTATCTGAAATAGCTGAAACGAATCGTGCTTATGACCAAAAGGCAAGTAACCAAGTTGAAGTTGCACAAAAGCTTTATGGTATATATAAGACAATTTGTTCAGTTATGAATGTCACTTCGAGTACTTCGACTGCGCTCAATATAGACTCCATCGAAAGGTCTTTCATTGGAAAATTAGGTTTAAATCAAGAAGAGATTCTTCGCGTTGCTCAGAATAACAATGACAGAAGCTTTTTAGAACTATTATTGAAAGAATTCGATAGAGTAAAACTAAATCTAGACCCTTATAATTGGGAAGTTATTTTAGGCTGGGACGAAAAAGTGAATACATATAAAAACCCGATCTATTCATTTAAAGTTAGAGATAAAGAAATTAAGATTGAAACACATACAGCGTCTCTATCACATACTCAAATTCCAAAAGTAGCATTACCTAAATATCAGGCATGGGGAGATATTTTGCATTGGTGTTTACAAGAAAATGTTCCAGGGGAGTTTCCTTTTACATCAGGATTGTATCCATTTAAAAGAACCGGAGAAGACCCAGCACGTATGTTTGCTGGAGAGGGTGGGCCAGAACGAACTAACCGCCGTTTTCATTATGTGAGTATGGGATTGCCGGCAAAACGTTTGTCAACCGCATTTGATAGTGTGACACTTTATGGAAACGATCCAGATCATCGTCCTGATATTTACGGGAAAATAGGAAATGCCGGTGTCTCTGTTTGTTGTTTAGATGATGCTAAAAAACTGTATTCTGGTTTTAATTTGGCTGATGTTATGACCTCTGTGAGTATGACCATTAACGGTCCGGCACCTATGTTATTAGGCTTTTTTATGAACGCAGCTATAGATCAGCAATGTGAAATTTATATTAAAGAAAATGGTTTAAAAAAAGAAATTGAAGCTAAAATTGCTGCCATCTATAAAGGTAAGGAACGACCAAAATATTATGGTGAACTACCAGAAGGTAATAATGGTTTAGGATTGATGTTGCTCGGAGTTACTGGAGATCAAGTATTACCACCAGATATTTATAATGATATAAAAACAAAAACCATTGCACAAGTTCGGGGAACGGTACAAGCTGATATTTTAAAGGAAGACCAAGCTCAAAATACTTGTATTTTCTCAACCGAATTCGCGTTACGATTAATGGGTGATGTTCAAGAATATTTTATTGAAAATAATGTTCGTAATTTTTATTCGGTATCTATTTCTGGTTATCATATTGCTGAGGCAGGAGCTAACCCCATAACACAGCTGGCTCTAACACTTTCTAATGGTTTTACTTATGTAGAATATTATTTAAGTCGGGGTATGGATATCAATAAATTTGGCCCGAACCTATCGTTCTTTTTTTCAAATGGTATCGATCCGGAATATGCAGTCATTGGTCGTGTCGCTCGAAAAATTTGGGCAAAAGCCATGAAGCATAAATACGGTGCGAATGCGAGAGCGCAAATGCTTAAATATCATATTCAAACTTCAGGGCGTAGTTTGCATGCACAGGAAATAGACTTTAATGACATTCGTACTACCTTACAAGCGTTATATGCTATTTATGATAATTGTAACTCGCTACACACGAATGCTTATGATGAAGCAATTACAACGCCAACGGAAGAATCGGTGCGTCGTGCTATGGCCATTCAACTCATTATAAATAAAGAATTAGGCTTAGCTAAGAATGAAAACCCAATTCAGGGGTCTTTTATTATTGAAGAACTGACCGATTTAGTAGAAGAAGCTGTATTGCTTGAGTTTGATAGGATTACTGAGAGAGGTGGTGTTTTAGGAGCCATGGAAACGATGTATCAGCGTAGTAAAATTCAAGAAGAAAGTTTGTACTATGAAACCTTAAAACATAATGGTGATTTTCCTATTATAGGAGTGAATACATTTTTAAGCTCTAAAGGTTCTCCTACAATTCTTCCTAAAGAGGTGATTCGTGCTACAGAAGAAGAGAAGCAATTTCAAATAAAAACTTTAGAAAATCTTCATAAAGCAAACGATACAAAAGCATTATTAAAAGAACTACAAACTAAAGCTATTCAAAATGAAAATATTTTTGAAGTATTAATGGAAGTTTGTAAAATATGTTCTTTAGGAGAAATAACGAGTGCGTTATTTGAAGTAGGCGGGCAGTATAGACGAAATATGTAAGCAGAGAACCACTTTTTGCCTAAGCAAAAAGTGTGTGAGTCGCTTATCCTGAGCGAAGACGAGGGATCTTGTTAAATAGAACAGAGAACCACTTTTTTGCCTAAGCAAAAAGCGTGTGAACTGCTTATCCCGAGCCTTTCAGCTTGAGTTTATACTGAGCGTAGTCGAAGTACTCAAGACAGACTTCGTCGAAGGGTCTTTTAATTTTAAATGATGAATACAATTAAGTTTTCGAGGTATTTCCAATTTGATCTATCAGTGACATAGAAGTATCTGTCTCCATTAAAGTTAATTCTAACTTTGATATTTTTTGTACAAGATGAATAGCCAGTCCAACAGCAAATAAATCAATTAATTCTGAAAAAATATAAGCATTATTTGCGTCTATAAATGCATCTATGGTATCAGCTCTATTCATTTGTTTTGTGGCAAAATTTGCTACAAATCCATTAATTAAGTAAATAACCCACCATAATACGATAAACCCAGTATTTTGATCAACAGTAATATTTGTGTTGTAATCTTTTATTAATTGTTGTGTTTTTAGATATATTTCTTTCATAGTCTTTACGGGTTTTACCCAATTCACAAAAGGAATAAAATAGCCCCAAACAGCACTATTTTCGGTATAATCCATGTTAACACCTAATCTGATTAAATTACCATATGCTTTTCTAAACCATTTTATAAATAAAACAATAGCTGTTATAAAAGTTAAAAACTGTATTATTCCCAATATCATAACAGCATAATCGATAAGCTCTAGATCCTCATCACTATATTTATTAATTTCATAACCTTTAAGAATCTCACTTTGATAAAGGTTTAAAACTATTGAAGTAATATCTATAAAAGCAATAATTCCAAATATTATTATTGTGTATTTACTTCTTAGTGAGTTATCATTTATTAATGTCATAATTAAGTTTTTCCAAATATAGAACTTTGAGAGAAAAAAGCGCCTTAATTCCATTTTGAGTATCATTAATTTATAATAGCAGTGATACGCAACCATTTATTGTTTAGAGCATCTTAAGGATGTATCCTTAACAATCTATGTAATGAAAAACAGTCTCTTAATCCTTATGTCGTTATTTTTAATAAACTGCACTTCAGATGACAGCAAACCAAAAGAGGAAAATTCAAAACTACTGGGTAAATGGAAAATAATAGAACAACTTATGGATCCTGGAGATGGCAGTGGTACATTTACTTCAATAGACAGTAATAGAATTATTGAGTTTTTTAGTAATGGTACAATAACAGTAAATGGAATTCTATGTTATGCGAGTATAGAAGAAGGAACATCAAACTCAGGTACTTACTCAGCTACTACAGGAAATGATATTGATGGGGAAATTATACCGAGTGATTGCTCTTCTGGTGGTACAAAGGTTTTTTATAAAATTGAAGGTTCTAATCTAATACTATGGTATCAATGTATAGAACCTTGTGGGCAAAAATTTGAAAAACTAACTAATTAAATTAAAGAGTTAACAACCAAGTACGTTGTAGTTTTTTAAACTTTTTTAATTCACTACGTAAAATTGGTAAGAAATCTTTACCGTTGCTATTTGAACGTTCTAAGCGATATGAGTTTTTATAAAGCATATTGGTAAGACGTTTAAGTGAAGCAATGTGCTTATACTTTCTTTCTGAACAACGCTCTAATTCTGCATTTAAAATTTCAGGAGCTAATGATATGGATTGCTGGACAATATCGCCTGAGAAATAAATGTTAGAATCTTCAGTACCATCATTTTTTAAAACAGATAAATCGTGATTTAAATACATGGAAATATTTTGAGAAAGCGTAAAAATCTCAACAGCTTTTTTATAAATCGGTAATTCCGATAGATTTAATGGGGTATTAGATGACATATTCTTTTTCTCTTAGCGTTTTTACCAAAATTACTCACAAGAAACCATATTCAACTTTAGGTTTTAAAGTAAAAATGTATATTTGCTTTAAATTTTAATTATTTATAGTTAAATTTCATTAAATGGATATTGATAGTCTTAATTGGAAGATTTTAAGGTGTTTACAAGAGAGCGCGCGTCTTTCTAATGCTGAAATTGGGAGACGTGTTGGCGTGAGTTCTCCAGCAGTTTCAGAGCGTATTAAAAAGATGGAAGACTTGGGTATTATAGAAGGATATAAAACGATTGTTTCTCCGTTAGAAGTTGGTTATCAACTTAAAGCCATCATAACATTACGTGCCTTTATGGGAAAGTTAAAACCTTTTTTAGAAAAAGTAAAGACCTATGATGAGGTGGTTAATTGTTATCGTATTACTGGTGACGAAAACATTGTTATGGAGGTGGTTTTAAAAAATCAAAAACATATGGAATCATTTATAGACCAACTTATCATATACGGTGAGAGTAAAACACAAATAGTGCTATCTCAAGTCGTAAAAAATGGATCCATAGTAAAACGGGGTTAGTATTTATATAAAAAATTAATGTTAAAAATATAGAACGATGTAGTATGTAATCTTAGTTTGCTTAATTTTAGTATATAATTAAAACCTTATGCCTAAGTTTTTTGTTCTTATTTTTATCTTCAGTTTTGGCTCTTTAATTGGACAAAATAATGATTTTGAAACTCAAAAAATTATTGATTCTATAAAGGTTAAAAATACAGGAGACACTTTTGCCTTATATCTACCAACCGAGTTTAATAAACTAGAATCATCTGCAATTGTTTTTATTTTTGAACCAGCTGCAAGAGGAAAGGTAGGAATTCAACCTTTTATTGAAGCAGCAGAAAAACATAATTATATATTAATCTGTTCTAATAATTGTCGAAATGGTCCTTTTGATGAAAATTTAAAAAGAATAGATGATTTGTTTGTAACGGTATTTGGCATTTTTAATATTAACCAAGATCAAATATACACCGCGGGTTTTTCTGGAGGCTCTAGATTAGCCACAGCAGTAGCTGTACTTACAAAGCAAATTCAAGGTATTATTGGTTGTGGTGCTGGATTTCCATCTAACAGGTCTCGTGTTCCGACCATAGATACTTTTTCGTATGCTGGGTTGGTTGGTGACGAAGATATGAATTACCAAGAAATGTTTACTGTAAAAGACTGGTACTCTAAATTTAATATTGATAATGAACTCTTTACATACAGCGGAAATCATAGTTGGCCTCCTTCTAATCAAATTCTAAAGGCTTTTGATTGGTTAGAGCTTCAAGCGTATAAAAAAGGTATTAAATCTACTGATAATCTTTTTGTTAAGGAAGCTTTTGATAGTAACTATATCTCTGCCAAATTGTTAGAAAATAATAATCAAATTGAACTGGCGGTATGGGAATATGAAAGGATAATAAGAAACTATTCAAGACATTTTAAATTGGATAGTTTAGTTTTAAAAACAAAGACCTTAAAAAAAAGTAAGAAATATAAAAGTGACACTAAAAAACGCGAAGCTATTAAGCGTTTAGAAATTAAGATTAGGAATACTTTTAAAAGTAAATTTGATTTTGAGTTTGGAAATACCAAAAGCAACTATAGATGGTGGAAAAAAGAGTTTGATAATTTCAGAAATAAATATCTTTTATCTGAAGATGATGATCTAAAAAAAATGGGTGAGCGTATTAACTATGCTATATTTGCATTAGCTTATGAAACCGGACAGAATCAATTACGAATAAACAATATTGAAAAAGCCCTGTATTGTCATAAACTAAACACTGTTTTATTTCCTGATAGATCTTTTGTTTTTTTGAGATTGGCCTTAGATTATGCCTTGTTAGATAATGAAGAAGAAGTGCTTGTTAATTTAAAAAAAGCTATTGATAAGGGTTTTAATAATAAGGACTATATATTAAATGCACCGGAATTGTCAAAATACATCGGAAAAGAAGCATTTAAAAAAGTGTTAGATTCCATTTAATGAGATATAACTAATGGGGAGCTTTACTTAAACCCCAGTCAATCACTAGACCTCCAGCTATAGATTGTGCTATTTTTTTCCATAAAGTAATTCACATTAGTATAAAGCAGCTTCAAAACTTTTGGCACCACCAGCCGAGGCGATATATTTCCCATCATAAACAAATAGCACTTCTTTTCTAATAAAATTACGGCGTACCTACAAACTATTAATGAATGGTTCATAATAGCTTTAAAAAACTTGCCTAAAATATACAAACCTCACTAATTTTCCTTTCTATCGATTAGTTAGCATTTCAATGAAAGACTTTCCTTTTTGCTGTAAAGAAAATGGGCGAACTTGCAAGAAAAAAGCAGACAAATTAGTAGTGAGATTTAAGAGGTTGGTTGCAGGGTACTTATTCCAAAACTATAAAACGATGTATTATTCATATATGGGGATAAATACAGAATATGCCTCATTATGGTCTAAAACAGCAAGACTGATAACTTTTGGCTTTTTGTTTTCAATATAAATAAATGGTCTTTCAATAGAGTAGGGATTTAAAGATGATCCGTTACTCATTTTTAACGATTGAAGCATTAAAATATAGTCATCTGCTTTAGACCAATTTATTCCGTCTATAGAATTAATAAGTCCAATAAAAGTGTGAGCATGAAATACACCGTAAAAACGTTTACGTGTTTCGTCATACCAAATGGACATGTCTTCTGCTCCTATATAGTCTATAACAGGTTTGTTATGAATGGTGAAAGGACCGGTAGGCGAGTCTGAAATGGCAATGGCCTGGTTTCTAATAAACTTCTTTTCGTTGGGTTTATCTCCTTTAACAATTAAATAGAATTTATCGTCTTTTCCTTTGGATATGGCTGGGTTTATAGCAAGTGTACTAATGGGGCCGGAAGGTTCTATTAAAGGGTTTTTCATTCGTTTCCAAGAACCACAAATGGAATTAGATACAGCCACACCAGTTCGTTGATTTGGACGTAAGGCTTTATACCATAACGGATGGTTAGGCCCTTTGGTTGCTATATTAAGTAATTCTTTGTCAGAGATATTTTTATCTTCTAAATTTGTAGATGTGTAGTAAAGATAATATTTGCCATTAAAGAATTTAATTTTGGGACTATGTGCAGCAATAGCATCCCAGGTATTTTTTCGCTTACCTTTTAAAACTGTGGAAACATACGTCCAGGGACCAGAAGCATTATCAGATGTTGCATGAGCAATTTCTGAATGAGTCAACCACCCTGAAAAGGTGTATTTTTTTTCCCATCTAGAATAAAATAGATGATATTTCCCGTCAGGACTTTTCAATATGGACCCGCCCCAATTATAATAACCTTCTGTTTTAAATATATTGTTAGGAGATAAAGGTGCGAGATTATTAGATATAGTTAAATCATCGGTTGATACTTGGGAAAGCCCTATAGTAAAATTAAAGAATAATAAACTATAAATTATAAATTTAATTGGTTTCATTGATAGTTACTCGCTTTATTTTTGTTGATTTTTAACTTAGCTGAATCTTTTATTTGTAATAATTCATTTTTAATTGTTTCTATAAAGGGAGAATTGAATAAGCTTTAATTTTTGGGCATACTAACCGTTAAGAAAATTAACCTGGGATAGTATTGTATTACTACCCCAAGTCAATAAAATTAAACTAACTCAAATGTGAAGATTATTGCCATAGAGGGTTTTGAATTAACCCTTCTGTATTATCTATATCGTATTGTGGTATTGGCCATTCTAACAGTTTTGGAGAATATGTTCGAGGGTGGGTAACTAAACCATCGTATCTTTCTACATCTCTTTCCATTTCTACGTCGGCAATTCCCCATCTTCTAATATCAAACATATATAAACCTTCGCCAACAAATTCAATTTTTCTTTCTTGCCTAACAGCAGCTCTCAGTTCTTCTTGAGTTGTTGCCGTTGTTGGCTGTAGCCCTCCACGAGCTCTAATGCTATTAATTGAATTAATAGCAGAGTTCGGTCCTGAATTTGCAATATCATTGGTTTCAATTTTTGCTTCTGCATTCATTAATAAAATGTCTGCATATCTAATTAAGGTATAATTAATAGGGGAATCGAATACACCTGCTATACTCGCATCATCAGTTTCCCAAACGTATTTTGTTATTAATAAGTTTGTTTTTGCCCTTGCATAAATGGGATAGCCAGGGCCCCATATTTGTCCATTATACAACAGTTTTCCTGGGTAGGTTATTGTAGCTCCAAACCTATAATCGCGACCTTGAAATCTTGCATCATCAAAAGCGTATGGTGCAGTATCTACAGGTGTTCCGTCAATATTTTCATATTGATCTACAAGAAATTTAGTAGCCCAAAACCATTCGTATCCTACACGCGCTGTTCTCATACTCCCATAAGTTTCGTAAGCTTGTCCTTCATTTAGGTTGGGACCTTCAAACTGAATATCAAAAACAGCCTCTTCACTTCCCTCATTCTCAAATTTCCATAAATCTTTATACGCATTTGGAGCAAATACACCTGGCGATGTTTCTCCGAATAGCCCATAAATTCCCATATCTATAATTTGATTTGTAGCTGCTAATACTCCTGGATAATCATTTTCTCTAAGTAATACACGTGCTTTTAATCCTAAGGCAGCACCTTTTGAAATACGACCTTTTTCTACGTTAACCGGTAAGTTAGGAATAGCTTCGTCTAAGTCTTTTAATACTTGTTCAATAACTTCTGCTTTGCTATTTTTTACAACTTCTCTCAGTTCAGATACTGGTGTTTTTGAAGTTAATTGTAGTGGGATATCACCAAAGAACACTGCTAATTGACTATAAGCAAAAGCTCTAATAAATTTAGCTTGAGCAATAAAATTGTCAATCTCATTTTGATCGAAATCTTCCGTTGGTTTTGCATTATCTAAGAAAAAATTAGCTTTAAAAATTAATTCATAATTCCCTTGCCAAAATCTTTGAAACCCTCTAGTAGAAGGATCTAATCCAACACCAGATTCTATATTGCCGTTAAATCTTTGATCGGCATCATATCTGTTTGATGCCAATGGAGAATATCCCATTTGCCACATCCAGGAAAGGCCCGTGAAATTATGTTGTAACCCGTCATAAACGGCAGTTAATGCCAAATTTGGAATAAAGTTTTCAGTAGACAGTTTATTATTCGGGACTTGTTCTAATAAATCATCAGAGCAAGAGATAAATAAAAATGCCATTAATACAATATTTAAAAATATTTTTTTCATTATATCTGTATTTTTTTTAAAAGGTTAATTGAACTCCTAATGTTACTGTTTTAGTTAAAGGATAAACCCGTCCAACACTCTCAGGATCAAAGTGAGGTACATTTTCGAATGTGAATAAATTTTGGCCATTGACGTATAAACGTGCTTTTGACAGCGTTAATTTATTAGCAATATTTTCTGGAATTGTATAGCCAAACTGTAAGGTTCTAACTCTAAGGAAACTAAAGTCATGCATCCAATAATCACTTGCTCTAAAGTTTCCTGAACCTTCATCCAATCTCGGAACATTTGTATTAGAATCTGGATTTCTAGTTTCATGATAAGCATGTATCCATTCTTTTCCTGTAATACCACGACCTGGATAAATAAAAGGTCTGGCTGGAGACGTTCTAACAAAATCTTTACTACCTAAAGCACCTACAAGTAATACGTTTAAGTCAAATCCATTATATTCTACATTTGTGTTTAAACCAAAGTTTATTTTTGGTGCAGAAGGATCTTTAATTACACGGTCATCAGAGTCAATAACTCCATCGGCTTCATCAAAAACACCATCCCCATTAGTATCTACTGTTAACTGATCTTTATATATAAGATCTCCTATTTGAGGCGTTTGAGGTTGTGTGGCATGGTTGTTAATCTGTTCTTGTGTTCTAAATATGCCTTCATGCTCATAAGTATATATAGAATTAATAGGGTGCCCTACTTTATTTATATAGTTACCAGAAACTTCCTGAAACTGACCATCATTAAATGAAACAATTTTGTTTTCAGAATGTGATAAGGTGAGTCCTGCCGAATATTTAATTTTATGCTCACTATTTCTATAGTTAAGAGATAGTTCATAACCTTTACCATCTACTATTGCTAGATTCTCAAAAGGCGATTGAGGTATTCCTCCAAAATAAGGTGCCTGTACTCTTCTTAAAATCCCATCGGTTCTATTTTTATAGATATCAAATTCTCCAGTGATTTTATTATTGAATAACCCGAAATCTATTCCTATGCCATAAGTCGTAGTGGTTTCCCAAATTAATTCAGGGTTTGCCAGTTCGTTAAGGTAAATACCAGGCTCAATAGAATTGTTAAAAGAATAGTTATTTCCAAACTCTAAAGTGGAAATTGCAGAGTAGTTTCCTAAACTAGTATTATTTCCTACCTGTCCTACAGAGCCTCTAAGCTTTAGTGATGTAATAAAATCTACATGACTTAAAAAATCTGTTTTATGTATATTCCAGCCAAGGGATAAAGAAGGGAAGAATCCCCAACGTAAATCTTTTACAAATTTTGAAGATCCATCGTATCTAAAGCTTGCTTCTAAAAGGTATTTGCCATCAAAATCATAGTTTAGCCTTCCAAAATAAGAACGCAAATTATTAAAGGTTTTGTTACCTCCTATTTGAAAAGACGTTTGATCTTGTGGGCCATCTAATACAAAAATACTTTCGTCTACTAGACCTTTTCCAGAAGCTGAAGATGTATTCCATAAATTTTCTTCTTGAGAGTATCCAGCCAGCAAAGAAATATTATGCTTTTCCTTAATAGTGGTATCATACTCTAAAATAGCATTTAATGTAATAACTCTATTTCTTGAATTTGATTCTTCTAATTCATTATTAGTTCTAGCAATCTCCTCTGAATCATCCTCAAAGTGATGCAGCGTTAATTTTTTAACTAAATCTATAGCGTTGCTTTGAGCATTATATACCGTAGCTGAAGCTGTTAATTTTAAATTAGGCAAGAACTTGTAAGTTCCAAATATTTTTCCCGTAAACTTATTGGTTTCCCTCTCATGGTATCTAGAATTTACTTGTGCCAAAGGATTATGTCCTCCAGAACCAGTCCACCCGTCGTAGCCATATAAGCCATTATTAATGGGAACTGTATAAGGTACGGTTGAATGAATGTTAGGAATTAGATTTTGTATGCTACCTCCTGGGCTTTTTCTTAGTGAGTTGTTTCCAAACAAATCCATACCTCCGTCTAATTTGTCCGAAAGCTTAAAATTAGTATTTAAACGAAACCCTATTCTCTTGTATCCAGTATTAGCCACTAATCCATCTTGATCTAAGACATTAACAGATGCCGCAACTCGTGCAGCTTCGCTACCTCCGCTTACACTAAAGTTATGAAACTGTAATGCCGCTTGTCCTCCCATAATAGTTTCAAACCAATCTACATTTGGGTATTTTAAAGGATTGGCTCCTCCATCGTTTCGGAATTCTGCAATAAGGGCATCTGAAGGGAATGCAGGATCATTGGTCCATTCTCTAAGCAATTCCATGTAAGTTGCCGAATCGGAAATAACATCTGGTAGTTCTGTAGCCTCGTCAAATCCAACATAACCATCATATTTAAAAGTCATTTTTCCCGACTTCCCTCTTTTAGTAGTTATTAAAATAACACCGGCTGCTGCCCTGGCACCGTACATGGCTGTGGAAGAAGCATCTTTTAAAATAGAGATGGATGCGACATCGCCCGGAGCAACATCATTTAAAGACCCTCCAACCGAACCATCTATAACGATTAGCGGCGTATTATTTGTTGTGCCTAATGTATTAAGACCTCTAATTCTAATGCTAGATCCACTGGATCCTGGTTGAGAGCTGGATTGAATTGAAGTAACTCCTGCCGACATACCTTGCAATGCCTGTCCTAAGTTAGTGATTGGTTTGGCATCTACTTTATCTAAGTTAACACTAGAAACAGCAGCTGTAAGATTTTCTCTTTTCTGTGTACCATAACCAACTATAACAACTTCATCTAAAATACTTGTATCTTCCTGTAAAACAATATCTATTGTATTATTATTAGAAACAAGAACTTCTTGGGTTAAATAACCTATAAAAGAAAAAATAAGAGTGTCACTAGTGTTTGTTTTAATACTATATTTCCCATCAAAATTTGAAGAAACGCCATTGTTTGTTCCTTTTACTACAACTGAAGCTCCTGGTAAGGGTTGTCCTGTAGCATCAGTAATAATTCCATTGACTGATATTTCCTGTGCATGCACTGAAAATGTTAATACCAATGAAAGTATAAGTAATCCTTTATTCATTAATTTTTTCATACAGTAAAGTTTTAATTAGAATTCATTATTTAGTTATTAAGTTGCCTTTTTACTTGATTTCCTTGTAATCCTATAAATGTTCTTCTATAAAGTAGAATACCATGATTAATGGTTTTTTAAACAAATATTTATTTGATTCTAATAGCTCATTGATAGTGCGGTTATTGGAATACATTAAAATTCCTTATATTTAAAAGAAAGAGGTTTCAATTGAATTTTTTCAGCACAATTATTTTTTGAACTCGAAGACGAATTTGGTTAATAATTCCGAGAGACAGGAAGAGGATTCGAACAAATGGGTGTGTGAAATTGACAATTTGATTTATTTGTTCATTTTAACCACCATAAAGTCGAAAACGTACACTTTTTATAAAGCTTCTAGTGGTTATTTTATTAATTTATTAAATAGTTTTCCAAATCCCCGAATTTTATTACTGATTAATAATTCCTATTGATTTTAAGTTTTAAGTATGAATTTCATTAAACTGTTTTTTTTGATAATTTTCTTGGGAGTATTTAGTCTTAATCTAAGTGGACAATCAAAATCTAACTTTGAAAAGTTATCTGTAACTGTAAATGGAAAATATTATCGTATTGGCCAAGTTTTAGAAGATGACTTTAATAATTTCTGGTTGGTAAGTGACAATAAGCTTATTAAATACAATGGCTACTCTTATACTTTAATCGATTATAAATTAACACTTGATGATGCATTTAAAAATGAGTCCATAAGAAAAATAATTAAAGACTATCAAGGGAAAATCTGGATACAATTAAAAAACGGGTTATTAGCAAGACAAAATAAGCAAGGATTATTTGAGGCTGTTAATAGCGGTTCTGAGCCATTAATCTCCTTTAAGGTCAAAGCCATTGTTTCATTTGCTAAAGAATTAATGATTGCAGATTATAATGGATGGATCTATAGCTATACTATTGAAAATGAATCCTTAAAAAAGGTGATTAATACGTTTAATCCGGATATTGAAGATATCTTAAAAGACAGTTTAAACACCATATATTTTAAAACAAATAAAAATGAGCTTTTTGTTTTTTCATTGCAAGATAAGGTATTACATGAATTAAAGACTAAGTTTAATTCTTCATCAGAAAAAATGGTTATTACCATTGATAAAGATGATAACTTATGGATAGGAGTATGGGGCTTAGGCGTTTTTAGTTATAAGTTCAAAAATGGCATATTTAGGAAGAACACCAGTTATAAGGAGCTTACAGATACCTTTGAGAGTAAAGCTTTTATTTCAATTTTTTGTGATAGCTACAATAACTTATACTTTGGAACAGATGGCGGAGGTTTGTATAAACTAGATCTAAATCACGTAAAATTAGATCATTTTAAATACAATCCGATAGATAAATATTCTTTGAGCACAAATACCATATTGTCTTTAAATGAAGATTCAAGTAATAACTTGTGGGTTTTAACACATTATGGGAATATTAATGTTTTACCATATACAGATAACACGATCGAATACTATACCGGAACAGAATCAGATTTATCAATTAGAGCCATTTCAGTTTATAAAAGTAGTTTAAACGAACTGTGGATAGGTACCAGTGGTGAAGGCATAACTAAAATTGATTTATTAAGTGAAAAAGCTACAAATTATTCAATTGATAAAAATCGCAATAAAGGTATTTATGTACTTACTATAGGGGAAGATTCTAATAATGATATTTGGGTGGGAACTTACCAAAATGGACTATGGGTATATCATTCTGAAAACAAACATTTCTCCAAACTTAATACGAAAAAGGATAAAAGTCAGGGAATTTCTGAGGTGAGATATCTTTTTAAAGATTCTAGAAACAGAATGTGGATTTCAACAAATACTTCAATAGATATTTACAGTCATAATAAAAAAATCTTGGCTAGTTTTCCTGTTAATTCCCACGGTTTAAAAGGCGCAATTTCTCAAAGTATTCTAGAAGATAAATATGGAACCATTTGGGTGGCATTTAATGAAGGAGGACTATTTAAATTTAATGAAAATATATCTGATCTGAGATTATCTAATTTTAGTAAATCCTCTTTTTTAGGAGATACTGTTAATGAAAATTTTTCTATTGAATCTATGGCGACTTTTGAAGAAGACCTATGGATTGTTACAAATGGGAAACTTTATGATTACAATATTAAATCTGAGGAAATAAAGGGGTTTATTGATTATAAACCGTTTGATGGAATCAACTTAAAATGTGTTAAGATTGAAGATGAAAATAATATTTGGTTAAGTTCAGATCAAGGTGTTTGGCACTTTAATAACAAAAGCCTTCTTTCTAAGAATTATAAGTTAATTGATGGGTTTCATAGTAATGTTTTTATGAGTAGAAGCTCATTTATAGATAATCTTGGGAAAATTTATTTTGGTGGCAAAAATGGTCTTGATGCATTTTATCCGAGAGATTTAGAAAAAAGAGAGGTAAAAGCGAAGTTGAATATAAGTGCTATAGAGATATTAAATAAATCTGCAAGTACGGTTATTCCAAAACAAATTTCGAATGGTATTGAAAATGTAAAGCAACTTAAATTATCTTATAATCAATCATCAATTTCTTTTAGGTTTGCTGCTATTGGCAGTGTATTAAATCCCAATTACTTTTATTCCTATAAATTGGAAGGGTTTGATGAAGAGTGGATACATTCAGATAACGAACTAAAAGCAGTTTATACGAATATTCCTCCTGGAGATTATAGATTTAGACTAAGAGCAGGCACAAAACAAGGAACTTGGAATTTAAAACCAAAAGAAATAGCGATACAAGTTATAAATCCTTGGTGGTTAAGTTTTTGGGCTTACGTATTTTATGTTTTAATAGGCCTTTTAACAGTTTATGCTTTTAGTAAATGGGTATCTTTAAAAGATAAGTTATACAAGGAAGAAATTAGAAATAATAATGAAAAAAAACTGCATAGAATACAAATGGACTTTTTTACAAAAATGTCTCATGAAATTCAAACACCACTTACATTAATTCTAGGTCCGATCGAGAGGTTAATTAGTTCTGGGTTTAATAATGATTCACTAATAATTAATCAAAGGTTTAAAACTATTTACAATAATGCTAAAAGATTATCACATATTGCTTCTAAATTAACAATTGCCAGAAACAGAGAACTTGGGAAATTAAAGTTGCGGGTTGCTAAAAATGACTTTGTGGAGCTTTTGAAAGAGATCGTTTTTTCTTTTGAAGATCATGCAAACTCAAAAAATATAGACTTTAGAGTAAATATGCCTTCAGAAGGTTTAGATTTATGGTACGATAGAGATAAAATAGAACATGTGTTATATAATGTTCTTTCTAATGCATTTAAGTTCACCCCTAAATTTGGCGAAATTTGTTTTGATGTTAGGTTATATAATGAAAGGGTTGAAATTAAAATTTCAAATTCAGGGGCTCCTCTTTCTGAAGAAGATCTTAGCAAAATTTTCGAGATGTTCTATCAATCTAAAGCCGGAAGTAAAATTAAAGGGAGTGGTATTGGGTTGGCACTAACTAAGGAACTCGTTGAGTTACACTATGGATCAATTACAGCGTTTTCAAATTCAAATACGACTTTGTTTAAAATTTGTTTACCCCTAAAAGATGTATATTCAGAAGAGGAAAAATTAGTTATTCAAGATTCTAAATTAAGTTCTTTTGATAATATTATAAAAGATTCTGCTAATTTGAATGATACTTATCTATCAGAAACAAACAAGCGGCATACAATTTTAATTGTTGAAGATAATTATGAACTTCAAATGTTTTTATTTGATGTATTTAAAGCTAATTACGAAATTATTTTGGCAGAAGATGGGCTTGAAGGATTAAAATTAGCTATAAAACATACCCCAAATTTAATTATTAGTGATATTATAATGCCAAAGATAAACGGCTTAGAGATGTGTAAAAAAATACTAAATAATAAGGTTTTGTCTCATGTCCCCATTATTTTAATGACTTCAGATAATGATCTAAACACAAAAGTAGAAGGGTTAAAAGCTGGTGCTATAGAACACATTAATAAGCCATTTAGTGTTAATGAACTGGTATTAAAAGTTGAGAATATAATTTTTACAGGTGAACAAATTAGAGATAAATATAAAAGAGAATTTATTAGTGTTCCTAAAGTGGAAATTGCGAAATCTACAGACGAAATACTATTGCATAAGATTGTTCTTGAGATAGAAAGTGAAATTCAAAATCCTGAATTTAATTTGTCTTGTCTGGCAAACAAATTAAAAATGAGTCAGACAACTTTATACAGAAAATGTGTTGCCTTAACCGGTAGAACATTGGTGGAATTTGTAAGGTTGATTAGGCTAAAAAAAGCAGCCATAATTATTTGCAAACATGATTATTCTATTTCGGAAGTCGCTTATAAAGTTGGATTTAACGATTCTAAATATTTTTCTAAATGTTTTAAAAAAGAATTTAATGTATCTCCAAAATTATTTAGAAAACTGTCTAAAGATACCGATATGGTCGAATTCTTGAATGATTATAACCTTAATGAAAGCATAAGTAATAAGGGATAATATGTCTTAGTTTAGCATGAGTTCAACGTAAATAATTTCTAAGTTATCAATCAGTTTTTTTCAACTTTCATTCCAACAGAAAAATAGCACTGGTGTTCCGTCAATTACCCACACGCTTGCAGGAGATTGAGCTATATTTCTAACGGCATGCATGTCTATAATTTGCATTAACTTATGAAACTGGACAGAATCAATTACGAATAAACAATATTGAAAAAGCTTTTTATTGTTATAAACTAAATGCCGTTTTATTTCCTGATAGATCTTTTGTTTTTTAAGATTGGCCTTAGATTATACCTTGTTAAATAACGAAGAAGAAGTGCTTATTAATTTAAAAAAAGCTATGGATAAGGGTTTAGATAATAAGGGCTATACTTAAATGCACCGGAACTGTCAAAATACATCAAAAAAAGAAGCATTTAAAAAAGTGTTAGACACTATTTAATGGGGTATAACAGTATGGGGCACTTTGTTTAAATCCCAGTCAATCACTAAACCTCCAGCTATAGATTGTGCTATTTTTTTTCCATAGAGTAATTCACATAAATATAAAGCGGCTTCAAAACTTTTGGCACCACCAGCTGAGGTGATATATTTCCCATCATGAACAAATAGCACTTCTTTTCTAATATCTAATTTGGGAAACATATGTCTCATTTCGTCAATATCGCTTGGGAATGTTGTAGAAACAGCGTTGTTAAGTAACCCTGCTTTAGCTAAAACAAAAGCACCATCACAATGAGACGTCATAAATTGCGCATTTTTATCAACTTGTTTAACAAAATCAATCATGATTTTATCTTTCAAATCAGAATCTAAATGATGTTCTGCACTTGGAACAACAAGAATATCAATGCTTGGTAATGAGTCTTTTGTATAGTTAAAATCAGGAAGTATTCTAATACCTTCAAAGCTAGTAATGGCTTCATCTGTATTGGCGACGGAAAACACATTCATGGCTTTAATACTATCTCTAAAAATGGTGTGCTGAAAAATATCGAAAGGAGCCGTGAATTCGGTGTTATAAACACCATCCATAATTAGGAAAGCGACATTGTAACGATTCGGTTCCAATTTAGGAAATACTTTGTCATTCTGAATAACGTGAAGTACCTCATTAGTTGTCTTTTTTTCTGAAGAATTACAACCAACAATCAAAATTGAAATAAAAAGTAATATAATCTGTTTCATCTTGAATCTGTATAAGTTATTGATAATCAATTTATACGCCATGGCGGATTTTTTCTGTTTTTTCCAGCATGAAATAAAATGATGTTATTACCATCTGGATCCCGTAAACGTGCCTCACGCCATAAATACGATTTATCTTCAGGTAATTGTGTAAAACTAATACCTTTTTCTCTGACATTAGAAACTAAATTATCGAGATTATCATCTTCAAAATAAAGAGTAATACCGTCACCTTGTGGTAAAGCATCTACTTTATGAATTGAAAAGGTACTGTCTCCATCAGGGCATTCAAATCGTACATATCTTGGGATCGCATCAACAATAAGATGCAATCCCAAGGTTTTATAAAATGCCATTGCTTTTTCGACATCTAATGATGGAATAGTGACTTGGTTTAAATCCATAAAATTTCTCTTTCTTCGTTTTTCGCTTTTTCTTTACGTCTCTTTTTTGCGTTCAAATACTGTCTTAGTATAAATAGTAATAATACACATAGTGCAGCAAGTAATGTAATAATATACCAGGTGTTATCAAAACCAAGTGCATCAACCATTCGCATACCTGCATTATGACCAAAAATATGGGCTATTGAAAACGCAATACTATAGAGAGCCATATATTCACCTTGGTTTCCTTTTTTAGCTCTATCCATAGCAAATGCGTTTGAAAATGGGAAGGCTATCATTTCTCCAAATGTCATTAACAACATGCCAATTATTAAAACACCAGTCCAATTTGTAAAGTTTAAGATAATAAAACTTAAACCAGTTAAAATGCCTCCGAAAAGCATTAATCCAGATTTAGTGAAATTGGTGTTTTCTAACCATTTTATTAATGGCATTTCAAAAGCAAAAATTAAAAACCCATTCATTCCTAAAAGAATTCCAATCTCCAACTCTGTTAATTGATGCGCATCTTTATAGTATAAAGGCATCGTTGAGAAGTATTGTAAGAATACAATCCCAAATAATATCATGGCAGCAAGAAATATTAAAAATGCTTTATCTCCATAAGCAGATTTTGGATTTTCTGTTTTTACATCATCCAGTGTTTTTGCCTTTTTGGGGTTTAAAACATTTATTAAAACTAAAGTAGCCATCATACATGTAATACCATCTACCCAAAATAAGCCACCATAACTAAGTGATGTGATAATAATACCACCAATAGCAGGACCAGCAGAAAATCCAAGGTTTATTGCCAGACGAATTAAAGTAACAGACCGTGTTTTATTTTTCGGCTTACTATAAGCACTTAGTGCTACAAACATAGCAGGACGAAACATATCTGCTACGAGCATCACTGAAAATATACCTAAACAAAATGTTACAAATGTGCTTAGAAATTGCAATGCTATAAATAGAATACCAGTAGTAAGTAAACTAAAAACCATGACTTTATAATACCCAATTTTATCGGTTAATTTTCCACCTAACCAAGAACCAATGACCGAACCTAACCCAAAAGCACTCATAATCCATCCAACATCACTTAAAGTAAAATTAAGGCTCTTTGTTAGATATAATGATAAGAACGGAATCACCATGGTACCCGCTCTATTAATAAGAGTTATTAATGCCAACCACCATACTTCTTGTGATAGGCCTTTAAAAGTGTTTAAGTAATTGTTGAATAAAGTTTTCATTAGTTCTAATTGTTCAAGTTTCTGTTTTTACATATTTTGGTTTTGTTTTTGTCTGGATTAGTTCAACTTATTAAGTTTCCAAGTTTCACTAAAAATAAAAAGTCCGACTTAGAAGTCGGACTTTTTAATATTGTAATATTTTATATTCATATCACCACAATATATCATAAGCCCTACTCCTTGTCTTTAAACAAGAGGTCCATTGCTTTCTATAAATTGTGACGTTACTACGCATTTTTATTTATTTTGAAGTCACAAAGCTATATAAAATATTCTTAAGTTGTATTTTTGAAATGAGAATTTTTTTCAATATTTAAGAAAAGATAATATTCTAAACCCAATTAGATTTAAAGTGTAACGTGTATATGGTTGATAGTCAGATTAATGAAATTAATGATTTAAAATCCCCAAAAGGAACATTCTTATTAGGGCATTTGCCTCAATTTAACACCTATAATAAACATCAGGTTTTAGAACGCTGGGTTGAAGAGTGCGGCGAGCTATTTAAAATACATTTTGTTGGGAAAGAATTTGTGGTTTCTGCAAATCCAGATTTTAATAATAAAATGTTGAGATTAAGACCAGAAGGTTTTAAACGTTTTTCTAAGATTGATGAAATTTTAAAAGAAATGGGAGTCGATGGTGTTTTTAATGCAGAAGGAACTGCGTGGAAAAGACATAGAAAACCAACAGCTGAAGCTCTAAATGTAAAAAACGTAAAAGCGTATTATCCAATTATTTTGGATAAGACTAAGACTATTCTTGAAAAATTCAAAAACTATTCCCAGCAAAAGGCCATAGTAAATGTGCAAAAAGAATTTATGGCGTTTACAATCGATATTACTACGGAGATTGCTTTCGGACATAAGCTGGATACCATAAATGATAAGTCCAACAGTTTTCAAAATCATTTAGAAGTCATTTTCCCAATGATTAATGCGCGTGTTACAGCACCAATACCTATTTGGAGGTATTTCAAAAGAAAAAAAGATAAAACACTTGACGATTCATTAAAATCTATAGAAAAAGTCATCTATGAGTTTATTGATGAGGCTAAAAAGAGATTAGCAGAGAATCCGAAATTAAAAGAAGCACCCTCAAATTTTTTAGAAGCTTTATTAATAGAAAATGAGGATGTAAATTTTACGGATGAAGAGATTTATGGCAATGTGTTTACCATGTTACTGGCAGGAGAAGATACAACGTCGAACTCGTTATCTTGGGGGCTATTTTATTTAGCACAACACCCAGAAGTTGTACATAAGGTTAGAGAGGAAGCTAAGGAAGTATACACTGAAGATGCACCAAATATTTATGAACATATAGAGGACTTAAAATATGCAAGCGCAGTGGCTCAGGAAGCGATGCGATTAAAGCCAACAACACCTCAATTGTATTTGGAATCTAATAAAGACGTCATTATAGATAAGGTATCTATACCAAAAGGAACTAGTATTATTTTACAGAATAAGGTAGCGCAAACGCATAGCGATTATTTTTCTAATCCTAATGATTTTGTTCCTGAAAGATGGATGGCTAGTGAGTGTCCGATGCATAAAAATCATGCTCCCAATGTTATGAGGGCCTTTGGAGCAGGCCCAAGATATTGCCCAGGCATGCATTTAGCAAAAACAGAAATGGTTGCTTTAATTTCCACCTTATGTAAGCATTTTGATTTTAAATTAGAAGTAAAACCAGAAACCATTAGAGAACGATTTGAGTTTACCATGTATCCTGAAAACTTAAAAATAACTTTTATACCAGTAGTACCAGACTAAAAAAAGAACATGCATAATAGTATAACCTCTTTTAAAAAGATAAAAACAATGGCTTCAAGAAACATTCTAATGGTGTTATTTTTAGCATCTATATTTAGTTGCGCTCAGGAAAAGAGAGCTCTTTTAGGAGACACCGAGTTTCAAAGAAAAATAAACGCAGAATACAAAGATGCCACAACATCACCATTAAAAGATAAAGACAGAAAGCAATTTGAAGGTTTGGACTTCTTCAACTTTGATTCAACTTATGTAGTAAAAGCGCAGTTTAAAAGAACGCCAAATGAAAAGTCTTTTAAAATGAAAACAACAACTACCAGACTTCCTGAATATGTAAAATATGGAGAATTATCGTTTGACTTAAAAGGAAAAAGCTTCTCCTTAAATATTTATCAAAATCTGGGCTTGATAGAAAAAGAAGGTTATGAAGATTATTTATTTCTTCCTTTTTTAGATGAAACTAACGGATTAGAAAGTTATGGAGGCGGACGTTATATTGATGCTAGAATTCCAGAAGGAAATACTTTTATAATTGATTTTAATAAAGCATATAACCCGTATTGTGCTTATAATGATAAGTATTCTTGTCCTATAGTGCCTAGAAAAAACTATTTAAAAACAAGGATTGAGGCAGGGGTTAAGGTTTTTGATAAGCATTGAATAAATCTTGAATCGTTTAACGACTTGATATGAAATCGTTTTAATGTTTTGTATCTAATGTTAAACGAAGTTAGCGTATTTTTCTGACAAAGTCAAAACCTCATTTCACCAAATACATTCCAAAAAACACAGCTAAAAAACCAATAATAAAACTAGCAATAGTATAGATAGCAAAACTTGTAAAATCCCCCGATTTTAAAAATACATGGTTTTCGTAAGCAAAGGTTGAAAAGGTGGTGAAGCCACCACAAAAACCAGTGGCTAAAAGTAAGGTTTGGTTTTGCGTTAAAGAATCATTTTTTGCTGCTAAGCCAAGAATGATACCAATAAGTAAACTTCCTAAAATATTGGCTGCAAAAGTGCCATAAGGAATACCAGTTTCTGCACTATTTAGATATTTACCAATAACAAATCGTAGTACACTACCAAAGCCACCACCTAAAAAAACCAGTAAAAGATGTTTCATCAGTGTTATTTAATTTGTTTTTTAATGGTCTGATGAAGCATCCGTTTTATGCTTATAGAAGTAAGAACAGTTAGGTACGAATGGTTCATATATTATTTTACAGCAATATATATTTCGGTAACCCAATCCGCAGGATTTGGATAACTCATAGGATCTGTTAAATAAGTTTCTAGCATCGGACCATTTTTTTTTGTAAACTCTAAACCATTTTCCGGTATGTATTTCATGGTTGTTTCCCAAGCTTCTTTTAAATTTTCATAATTACCTTTAAGTGTTGTTTTAACAGCTTTAAAAGGTTTCAACTGTCCGGTAAGAATCTCACTATCATTACTGATCACCTTTGTTGTAGTTGGCACACAAGATGAGAACATAACAGCATTATTTTCTACATCCCATTTATGATAATATACAAAAGGCGCTCCAGCCATATTAATATTATTAGTCATAGCATAACTTCCAACTTTAGGGAGCATTTCGGTCATTTTAGCTTTTAACTCGGTTATTTTACAAGATGTTGTATTATACAGGTAGTAGCCACCACTATGCTGAGTGATACCATCTATTTTTACACTATATTTCTTCATACCAGAAATTACGATACTATCTAATTTTTCAAGACTTCGTTCATAATGAGGTGCGATTTGTTTTTCCATACCTCCCATAAAAGTAGCGAATGCTTTAAAACCAAAAGGTAAGTCTTTACCAGAAATCGTCCAGGTAGCATCCGTTGAGCCATCCTCATTTGATTTAAAACGCCAAGAGACATCAGATTTTGGAAACTCTGCAAACTGCATTTCTTGAGTGATTGATTTATTTTCTTCTACTTTTAGATTAGTCATCGTTCCAATGCCATCTTTATCTTCCCAGGAATATGAACCATTGACACCTTTGGTTTGTTCGGGAAGTGTAATTTTCATATCAGGATCTGCTTCAACCCAAGATGACCAGGCTTCCCAATTTTTAAAATCGATAACATTATTATAAATAACAGCAGCAGGTGCTTTTATTGTTCTAGTTCTGGTAACTTCAAATGAGTTTGGTTGTACAGCAATATAGATGGCAGTTCCTATAATTACAATAAGTAATAAGAACAAAATATACTTAAAAGCTTTCATTTTTATTTTTTTGAAGAATTATACAAATCAAATATAATCATTTTAGGCTTCGTTTAATAAATTATTATATTTGTTACGTCGAAAATAAATTTTTATTAATTAAATGATTGCTTTTTTAATTAATCAATAATTTTCAGGCTATTAACTACCGTTTATTTGAACAATAATTAAAATATTTTTATAAAATGAAACTAAAATCAATCCTAAATCTGGTACTAGTTACCACTTTATTTTTATCATGTGGTCAGGATAAATCTAAAGAAAACACAGAAAATCTAAGCGTAAAAGAAAGCACTGCTTTTGATTATAATGTAGAGCAGTTTGCTGACATTAAAATACTCAGATATCAAATCCCGGGATGGGGAAATTTAACTTTAAAAGAACAAACATTAGTATATTATCTGACCCAAGCTGGTTTAGCGGGGAGAGATATTATGTGGGATCAAAATTATAGACATAATCTTAAAATAAGAAAAGCCCTTGAGCATGTATATTCAAATTATAGTGGTGATAAAAGGTCTGCAGATTGGAAGGCTTTTGAAACCTATTTAAAACGGGTTTGGTTTAGTAACGGGATTCATCATCATTATTCGAATAGTAAGCTGAAACCTGAGTTTTCTTCAGATTATTTGAAACAATTATTAGCAGATACAAATACGACATTAGAAGGAGATTCTTTTGATGTTATTTTTAATGATACAGATGCTAAAAAAGTAAATCAAGCAAAAGGTGTTGATAATGTTGGGCTTTCTGCCGTTAATTTTTATGGGCCAGATGTTACTAATAGTGATGTGCAGAGTTTTTATGCTGCAAAGCAATCTCCAAATCCTGAAAAACCATTGTCATTCGGATTGAATTCGCAATTGGTAAAGGAAAATGGTGTATTAAAAGAACGTGTATATAAATCGGGAGGTTTATATGGTTCGGCAATTGATGAAATTGTTAAATGGTTGGAATTAGCGAAAGGAGTTGCTGAAAACGAGGCTCAAGGTCATGCTTTAGGTTTGTTGATCGATTATTATAAAACGGGTGATTTACAAACTTGGGATGATTATAATGTTGCCTGGACTTCAGCTACAGCAGGTAATATTGATTATATAAACAGTTTTATTGAAGTATATAACGATCCATTAGGATATCGAGGATCTTACGAAAGCATTGTGCAGATTAATGACTTTGATATGTCTCAAAAAATGAAGGTATTATCAGATAACGCACAATGGTTTGAAGATCATGCTCCTTTAATGGAGGCCCATAAAAAGGATAGTGTCGTCGGTGTTACATATAAAGTAGTTACGGTAGCAGGAGAAGGAGGAGATGCCTCACCAAGTACACCAATTGGAGTGAATTTACCTAATGCTAATTGGATTAGAAAAGAAGTAGGAAGCAAATCTGTTTCTTTAGGAAATATTATAAATGCTTATAATAATGCGGGTGGTTCTGAGCGATTAAAAGAATTCGTTCATGATGAAGAAGAACTAAAATTAGAGGAAAAATATGGGCAATTAGCAGATAAATTGCATACAGCATTGCACGAAGTTATAGGACATGCATCAGGACAATTAAATCCGGGAGTAGGAGAAACTAAGGAAACCTTAAAAAATTATGCTTCAACTTTAGAAGAAGGACGTGCAGATTTAGTTGGATTGTATTATTTGTATGATGCTAAATTACAAGAACTAGGTTTGGTTGATGATTGGAAAAGTATAGGAAAAACAGCTTATGATGGCTATATTAGAAATGGACTTGTTATGCAGTTAATTCGTTTAAATTTAGGTGATGATGTTGAAGAGGCACATATGCGAAATAGGCAATGGGTAAGTGCCTGGGTATTTGAAAAAGGGAAAGCAGCCAATGTTATCGAAAAAGTGGTACGTGATAGAAAAACATATTTCAATATTAATGATTATGACAAATTGCATGAACTTTTTGGACAATTATTACGTGAAACACAACGTATAAAATCTGAAGGAGATTATGAAGCAGTTGAAGCCTTAGTAGAAAATTATGGTGTCAAAGTGGATCAAGCTATACATGCAGAAGTTTTAGAGCGTAATAAACAATTTTTATCGGCACCTTATAATGGTTTTGTAAATCCAGTATTAGTAGCAGATAAAAATGAAACGGGGGAAATAATTGGGGTGAAGGTGACTCAGCCAGAATCCTTTGCTGGTCAGATGTTAGATTATAGTAAAAACTATAATTTCTTACCAGAAGTAAACTAGATTACTTAGAATATAAACAAACAAAAGAACAAACCCTTAATTAAGGGTCTGTTCTTTTGTTAACACTAAAAGTCAAAAGAATTAAATTAACAACAATAAGGATGCTAATTATAATTAGTATTTTCATTTTTTGAGTTTGTTTGTTAAACACTAGATGCAAAAAAATTAAAAAGGTTGCGTGAAAATCTTACAACTATTTATATAACAGCTTAAATGTACTTTTTCCTACCTAGTTGTTACAATGAACACAATTATTATGCCATATAGGGTGGTTCAACTGATAAAATATATAAATTAATAAGATATTTCCTATAATTAAGTCAAGATTTTATTGTCGATGGTGATGTGTTGTTTTTATTGGTTTTTTAGGGGTTGATACTTAGGTGTTTACCTCGATTTTTTTTGAATTTAACGCCTCATGGACTAGTCGCGAGGTGACTTGTTAAGAACCAGATATCCTTAAATTATTTAAAATGGCATATTGAATGAGTTTCCCTTTTCCGACAAGACCTAATTTTTTTCTAATATTTTTTCGGTGTGTTTCAATGGTTGAGCTCTTTAGGTTTAGAAGTGTAGCAATATGTTTTGTGTTTTTTCCATAGCCTATATGTTGTAGAATTTGTACTTCTCGTTTAGTTAAGAGCACTGTTTTTTTTTGAATATTATGATCTTGAGTTGTATAAAGGAATATCAAAGAGTTTATGAGCTCCTTATGTTTGGTGATGGATTTTGTAGCTTCTAAAAGGGTATGTATGTCCTTCTTTGAAAGTAGGCGACTCTTTTTCTTTATATCATTTATGGTTTTTAAAATTTCTTGAATGGCAGTCATTTGAGGTTTTGAATAAAATAAGAAGTATTATTATAAGGTGCTTAATTTTTGTCATTTTCGTTTTGGTCACTATTCTTGGAAATGGGAAATCCAATATTTATCCCAATGCCTAACCAAGGTTGTCTATTGTATTTCCAATCAATATCTTTATCGTCATTACCCAAAAAATCAAACCCATATTGGAAACTTAAATTAATAGTTTCCTTTAACTCTAAAAGAATTCCACCGGATAAACTAAAAGCACTAGCAGACCTATTAGAATCTTCACCTTCTATGAGATTACTGTTTTTTGGATTTAATTTAATTGTAGACAGACCAATGCCAAGAGTAGGTGAGATTAGCCAATCATTATCTACTTTTCTGTTCAATCTAAATCTAAAGCTTACACTCATACCCAAATTTACATTCTGTTCAAAATCAAAATCATCAAATCTTAGCTTGAATGGAACAGTAAAAAGACCAGCTTTAACACCTTTAAACCTATGATAGTAATAATATCTAGAAGTTGCCTTTAAGAAAGTAGATTTAGCTAAAGTATGTACTTGTATTTTTTCTGTTTCATCATTGTTGTCTAAAGATTTAAATGTATTGTCGTAATAATAAATGTCATTTAATGTTTTAAGTTTGCTTTGGGCATTATAAATAGTTTGTGAGACTTTTTCTTTTTTAAACTTAATATAAACAAATTTTATAGAGTTGTCTGATGTGTCTATAATTTTTACTTTATGTCCTTCTCTATATTGTATCCCTTTATTGTATACAGGGATGTCAAATCTGTAGGTGGTTTTAATTTCTTGTGAAAAAATTGTTGTTGAATAGTATAATAAAAAGACTATGATTAAACCGCTTTTCTTATTCATAATTATTAAGTTTTAGTTTATTCAAACCTAATAATCCTTATGACTTAAAAACATCCCCAATACTGGGTAAATCTAAAACTTATATTTCTTTTCTAGAGCATATCGAAGTAATTCACCTTTCCCCTGAAGTCCTAATATACGTACCATATTTTTACGGTGGGTGTCAACAGTGTGAATACCAATAAAAAGCAAATCCGCAATTTCTCTAGAGGTTTTTCCTTGAGCAATCAATTCTAGAATTTCTATTTGCCGTTTTGTTAATACACCTTTTGTTTTAATATCTGATTTTGAATTTAAAACATTCGTATTAATATTGGCATCTAAATAAGTTTCTCCTTTTGAAACACTTAAAATAGCATGATATACTTCTTTTAAGGATGAATTTTTTAGAATATAACCAGAAGCCCCAGCTTGCATCATTTGCTGAATGGCTTCTATTTGCTCAAACATAGTAAAGGCGAGCACATTGATATGTGGATGCTTTTTTTTGATTTGTTTGGTCGCTTCAATACCATCCATTTTTGGCATTCTAATATCGGTTAATACCACACTTGGTTGCTTACGATCAACGATTTCTAGTAAAGTAATACCGTCGTTTGCAGTACCAACTATGGTTATACCGTCTTCATATTCTAAGAGTAATTGTATACCATCAATTAATGATTGATGATCTTCTGCTATAGCGAGTCGTATCATAAGGGAATGTCTATTATTATCGTGGTGCTTTTACTAGGCTCAGATTCTATAGTCATAGTGCCATTTAAGTGTTCAATACGTTTATCGATGCTACTAATTCCCATACCTTTATTTTTAGTGGTTACTTGGCTTGGATTAAACCCTTTGCCATTATCTTCAACCATAATATTTAAGCTTTCATCATGGTTGGTTAAATGTATGGTAGCTTCCGTAGCCTCGGCATGTTTAATAATATTGGTTGCTAATTCCTGAACAATTCTAAAAATAGTCAATTCTAAACTGTTTTCTAAACGGTCTTCTAGGCCGTAGTCTATGACGTCAATAGAAATTTTGTTCGAAGTGGAAATTTTTTCAGCCATGTTTTGAATGGCTTTAAGCAAGCCTTGTTTGGCAATTACACCAGAATTTTTAGCATGGGCAATAGAGCGTATTTTTTGGTATGCTTCATCAAGTAATATATTAGTTTTATTAAATAGTTCAGGAGTTTGTTTCTCTTTAAGTACATTAAAATGAAGTTTAACAGTTGCCATTAATCCACCTAGATCGTCATGAAGGTCATTGGCTATACGCTGACGCTCTTTTTCTTGCCCTTCTATCATGGCATCAATACTCATGAGTTCTTGTTCTTTTAAAACGGTTGCTAATTTTTGGGTTTCTAAGACTTTTTCTTGCTCGGCTAGTTTTTGTTTGCGTTTGGTGTTTTTTTGAATGAGATAAGCGGTGATGCCTCCAAAGAGTATAAAGATTAAAGCGCCTATTAGTAAATTTTGATTTTGTTTTCGTTTGGATTCTATTTCCAGGTTGTCGGCGCGTAGTTTTTCGTTGTCGTATTGTTCTTGTATATTGGCTATTGCTATTCGTTGTTTTTCTTTTTTCAAGCTATCATTAAATTTATTATAATTCTTAAGGTGGGAAAACGCTAATTCAAAGTTTTTCTTTTTTTTATATAGTTTTGAAAGATTACTTTCAATAACAGATTTATAGAATATCTTGTTTTCTTCAATATTTATATTACTAGCCCTGATGTAATATGATTCGGCATTGTTTAAGTCATTTTTTGATAAGTATGAATTAGCAATATTTATATAGGTATTGAAATAGCTTTTGTCACTTTGATGGCTGGGACTAGCATTTATAAATTCAATTTTTTTCTTATAATAGTAGATTGCCGAATCTGAATTCTTTTTTATAGTTTGAAATAAAACTCCCATACTATTATATGCAGGTAAAATTAATGTGCTATCTTTTTTATCAAACTTATTTTTTAAAAGATTGTGGTAATTACTCAATGCTTTTTTTACGTTATCTCGAAATAGATAATAATTTCCATTTAAAAATTGATGAACTTTTTTAAAATGCGAACTATTATATTCGTTTGCTTTTTTTTCTAATAAATTAAGATATGCTTGATTGTATGGATAATCATTAGTGTAATCATATGATTGCGATAATGCCGATAGGCTGTATAGTACTGTCAGACTATCATTTATGATTGTAGCTTTTTTATAAGCAAGGTTACTATATTTTAAAAATAGAGAATCATTATCTGATAACTTATTCATGAATCCTTGAAAATATAGGATTTTAGCAGATTTATTTTCAGGAATGTTTTTGCTTTCAACTGTTCTCTTTAGGTATTTAGATATTGAATCTAAATATTTTAATTTACTAAAATAGATAAGTTTATAATAATCTTCACCAAACGAATGGTCTTTAAAAGAGTTGATTTTTAATAATACTTTACTCTTTGGGGTGGTGTGGTGAAAATAATAATAAGTAGAATCAGAATCGCCCTGTGAATAACAGAGCGATATAGAAAAGAAAAATAAAGTTATAATTTTCAAAAAGTTGCGATACAAGAGGTTATAACTTCGATACATTGTTATGTTAGTTTATCTTGTAAAATAGATAATAATTCTGGTTCTTGAAAATAAACAATAAATTATAACGATTCTTAAAATAGCATTATTATGGGTGTCCAACAACAATATTGCCTTTTTTTACTTCTGGTTCAATGCCACCATTTCCTTTTTGATTAGGAGTATAACAGTCTTCAAGCACTGGGTTTGGATCTTTAAAGTAGTCTATAAAATCTAAATTTCTTATCTCTTTTGATTTTAGAGACATTCCTTTTAGATTTTTATAAGTGGCCGTAAAGGTATCTTGTATCATGTTATCATTCTTAAATATGTGAATTTCCAGTCTGTTATGAACTACACAGAAATTAACATCTTCTATTTGATATGAGCGTTCTCCTTTAGTTATTTTGAACTTAATTTCTAATACTTTACCATTATCCCATTTAGTAAACTCTCCATGAAGCGAAAATAGTTTACTATCAAATAATAAGTAAGAATCTACTTTGTCTGTTAAAATTTGAATCATAATATTTGTTTTAAAGTTATAAAAATTTGTCAAGTTTGATTGGGGGCATTGATCTGGCATTGCAGAAAATTTTAGGCTTATCAAAAATGTATTGTAGATTATTATGGAAAGACGCTGTTTTTTGATTTCCAGCAAATGTAAGACCTAATGGATGCCCATCATCGGTCATTAATAGAGAGCCGGAATCACCAGGCAACGACATACAATTTGTTAATATTTGATTTTTGAAGATCCTATAACCACTGGAATTATTGGTTATACGTTTATCCTTAATCATTACAGAACATATAGTAGAACGTATAACACCTTTAGATAGTCCAGAAGTTCTTCCACATTTAATTACGTTCATGCCTATTTTGGGTTTAATGATGCTTTTTATGCTAAGATTGTTACTTGCTCTAATTCCAGAATTTATTTTTGAATTACAATTAGCTACAGCAATTGCAGCATCTATATAATCATCAATACAGTACCAGTATAGTGTACCAATAGGATTATATTCTATATATGGTTTGAGGGTATTTACATCATGATTGCTTGGATGCATTATAGTTTCGAATCTATCAGAATTAAAATCGGCAAGAACATGAAAATTGGATATGAAAAATATTGAATTTTGGTTTTTTAATTTAAATGAAGCGCCTAAAGTACCACTTAAGTACATAAATTTATTATTAGCTATACTACAACCTCCGTTTGGTTGTTCTAATTTTGAAAGAAAAGGGTTGTAATTATTTTTACACGTTCTGTTCTGCAAAGTAATATTATCATCATAATCAATATCAAAATCTTCTTTTTTAATTGGAAATTGGTTGACAATCTCATTGAATTTTTTATTTCGAAAAAGACTGGGAGCACCTATGTTAATTGTTTTGCTTCCATGTCTAACTTCAAAATAATAATCATCATTATCTGGATTTGATACATCTTTTTTTACGATGGCTACATATGTAGCATTATCGATATTATCAAAAACAAATTTTTCAAAACTTGGGAAAAAATCTATTGCATCTGAATATTTCATAATTTTAAACCAAAGGGTTAAACAAATAAACTAATACAAACACGGCAATAGCACCAGAAGCACTAATGGTAGGTTCCTTTTCTAAGAGGGACATTGGATTAGGTTCACTGGCACCTTGTGCGTTCAAACGTGTGATAGGATTTCCATCGGGTCTACTATTTAAGGAAATCATTCCAGGTATAGAAATACTAATGGAAGCTGCAGCAAGAGCTGTTAATACCCGATAAAACCAAAAGTGGGGGTCTTTTTCGAAGTTAAGATCCATTTTATGGGTAATCATCATAATCGCAGCGAAAGCAATAATGCCAAATAGAAACATGGTGACGGGTGAGATTAATTTTTTCATGAGGGTTGGATTAAGTTGATTAATATTGCAAATATGTAGTATGGTTTTATATAAAAACATACCCAATAGTGGGTATATCAATGCGTTAAAATAATAAAATATGTTTACTAATATGAAATTTCATACAATAAGATGAGGTTTTGGAAATAAGGAATTATTTAAAAAGTATTTTAATCTATAAATGATATAGAGTAAATGAACCGGAGCTGGCAGTAAAATAATATCTATCAAATAATTTTATTTGAATCTTATAACTATAAAGAAGACCAACCTATATAAAACAAAAAACCAGAGCATTTATACGCTCTGGTTTGATTTTATTAAAAACGATCAACCTATTGAGGAAGACTCATTAGTTGCGTTTTTGCTAACTAATTTACTTTCTTATAAAAGTATACGTATCAGTATAAGTTTGACTACCTTCTGTATAAGTCTCAGTAATTATTAATTTTCCATTGATGATTTCTACTTTATCACCTTCAAATAATAATTCTCCATTAGGATAATCTTCACTTTCTTGAGGGTTAATAAAATCTTCATATTTAAATGATACTAATGTTAAAGTTTTATTAGTTTCGTTGTAAGCCCATTTCCCTGTTTCTTTATCATCATACTTTTTGATTTCATCATGATAAATTGCACTACAACTATTTCTTGAGGCTTCATAGTCTAATCCTTTATATTCTTCGTAATCCTTTACATAAAAATCACCATTGCTTTCAATATTAAGTATAATCTCTTCTTTAATAACCTGATTATAATCAATTTCAATGGACTGCTGATTTTCGCAAGTAAGAGGAAATTTTTCATCATCATCAGATGATTCTTCTAAAATCCATTCACCAACAATAGCTGTATTACCACCCCATGCTTCTACTTCTACACAAACGGTAACAATTTGACTAATGTTGTTTTCCTGGTCATAAATACATAAGTCAGCACAGAATTTTCCAGGAGGGAAAGAACTTCCAAAATCTATATCAATTTCGTACTCACCTTCAGTTAGGGTTCTGTTAGATCTTAATGGACCCTTTTTATCTTTAGTATTTACAGATTTGTCAGCTGTTTTGAAGCTAGAAACCGGAATGTCAAAATAATCAGAGGCATTATTATTATCAGAATCTTTAAATAATAAATAAGCACCAGCAATATTAGCTTCTGATGTAGAAAATTTTAGATTAAAACCAGAACTTTGAAAAGCTTCTGCTTTATCAGAACTTATTGCTAGGTTTATATTGCTATTAGGTGCTGGAGGTGTTCCAGCATTTTTTGTTGCACCTTCAATAGAAATATCAGAGTTTAAATTAGCAATTGGCACAGGAAGCTCTTCTAATTGATTTTGCTCATCTCCAATGTTATTGTTGTCATCCGAAGAACACGAATATATTAATATTGAAAAGGCAATTAATGTAAATAATGTTTTAAAAATTTTCATAAGTTTTATTATAAATTGATTAATAATAGATTTGATTGTACATAACTAGAAATATTAGTTAAATTGAACAAACATCATGAAGTAGATTACGTTAAAAAAAACTAAACAATCGATAAAAAGCTTAAAAATCGGATGAAGTGTTTATTTGAAAAAGAATTTTATAGCCACGATAAATAAAATAAAAGCAATAAAAGCAATCAGTACCCATATACTGCCAGAGTAAAAGCGTTTATGAAGTTTTAAATCTTTTCGGTAGGTATATCCTACTATAATAGCGAAGACAATAAAAAATAAAACTCCGAAAATGATTTGACCTTTACTAAACATATGGTTATTTTTATGCAAATTTAATGAATTAATAAGGATGAGATTTCCGTTTTCACGGAAATGAAAATTAAAATTTCAATGAAAAACAAAATAGAAGCAGTAAAAGTATTCCATACGGCATTTAAAATAGGGCATAGGGAATCACCCAAAGCAGATTTAGGAAGCGATAAGAATACGTTGCGTTTCAATTTAATGAAAGAAGAAAACGAAGAGTATTTAGAAGCTGCAAATAATAATGATTTAGTTGAAGTAGCCGATGCCCTAGGAGATATGCTTTATATTTTATGTGGTACGATTATAGAGCATGGTATGCAGTATAAAATTGAAGAGGTATTTGATGAAATCCAACGCAGTAATATGAGTAAATTGGGAGAAAATGGCCAACCTATTTATAGAGAGGATGGTAAAGTCCTTAAAGGGCCTAATTACTTTAAACCTAATATTGAATCTATATTAGATAAATAAAAATAGTCTAAAAAATGTCATTCAGAGCGCAGCGAAGAATCTTTTAAAAGGATAATGTGCTTATTTAAAAAAACATAAGATTCTTCGCTGCGCTCTGAATGACAAAATATAATACTTTTTAGACCTTTTTTATAAATATAAATTTATTCAACTTTATATCTCCAACCAAAAGGATCTTCGGCTTTATTGGTCTGTATATCGGTAATGCGTTTCTTTAATGAACTTGCATAAGTGTTTTCCAATTCTGGTAGATCAAAATCAGAGTCTTTATAACCAAAACCTGCAATTGGCGAAATAACAGCAGCAGTACCTGCTCCAAACATTTCCTTTAAAGAACCGTCTTGTGCAGCAGCAACGACTTCATGAACAGATAGTTTTCTAACTTCTACAGGAATACCTTCAGCTTCAGCTAATTCAATAATGCTTTTACGGGTGATACCATCTAGAATTCTATCGCTAGTTGGTCCGGTAATAAGTGTATCATTTATACGAACAAAGATATTCATGGCACCAGCTTCTTCAATATACTCATGGGTATTATCATCTGTCCAAATAACTTGTTGATACCCTTTTTCAATAGCCAATTGTGTTGGGTAAAATTGCCCAGCGTAGTTTCCACCTGCTTTTGCAAAACCAACACCACCATTAGCAGAACGTGAGTATTTTTCTTCAATTAAGACCTTTACTTTTCCAGAAAAATAAGAACCAGAAGGCGCACAGGCTATGATAAATTTATATTCATCAGCAGGAGATGCATGAAAACCATTTCCAGAAGCAAAAACAAAAGGTCTTATGTATAAAGAGCTTCCTTCTTTTTTAGGAATCCAATCATTATCAACCTGTAATAAGGTTTTAAGGCCATCCATAAAATAACTTTCTGGTAGCTCTGGAATCGCTAAACGTTTTGATGAAATATTTAAACGTTTAAAATTATCGATTGGGCGAAATAACCAGGTATCTTCATTCGCATCTTTGTAGGCTTTCATACCTTCAAAGACAGATTGACCATAATGAAAAATCTTAGAAGATGGATCTAAACTAATAGCTTGATAAGGAACGACCTTAGGAGCTTGCCATTCACCATCTTTAAAAGTACATTCCAGCATGTGATCAGAAAATACATGCCCGAATTTTAAATTGTCAAAATCTACATCATTTATTTTAGTAGTTTTGGCTTTTATAATCTCAATATTGTTGATTATAGAATTCATAAGTCTAGTTATTTAATAGTACAAATTTAAGTAAAAACGTTTTTAAAAAAACGGTATATTTACATAAATCGTTTAAAATTGAAATATTCATAACATGAAGTCAATTACCTTAGCAATTATCTGTGTTTTAATGTTAAATTCTTGCAAAAAGAAAAGTGAAGAACAACCCGAAATTGTACCCGAAATAGAAGCTATTGAATATGCCTCTTTTGGAAAAAAGATTATTGTAGATGATGCTATTGCTGCTACTTCTATGGCATCACACTATAAAACTATGAATACTGGAGATTCCATTAATTCTAAAATGATAGCTAAAGTTAATAGTGTCTGTCAGGCAAAAGGGTGTTGGATGACTTTAAACTTAGAAGATGGCAATGAAGTGATGGTAAAGTTTAAAGATTATGGTTTTTTTGTACCTAAAGATATCGCTGGCAAAGAGGTTGTTATAAATGGAAAAGCTTATATAAAAGAAGTCACTATTGATGAATTGAGGCATTATGCAGAAGATGCGGGGAAATCTGCTAAAGACATTGCAGCTATTACCGAGCCTAAAAGAACCTACTCGTTTGAAGCTGATGGTGTTTTACTAAAACAATAATTTGAAACATCCTAACTTTCTTATTTTTTATTTTAACCACAAGCATTGTAGATGTTACATTTCGTTTATAGCTGGACAGGTGTGACAAATAAAAAACAATAGATATGAACACATGAAACGAGAAGTAGTCATAACAGCCGATGGTTCATCAACTATTCATTTACCCGATTGGGATGAGCAATACCACTCTAAGCACGGTGCCATACAAGAAGCCTATCATGTGTTTATAAAACATGGCTTACATCACTTTAGTCATTCTGAACTTGTTTCAGGGTCTCATAAAGATATATCCATTCTGGAAATTGGTTTTGGTACTGGGTTGAATGCTTTTATATCCTTATTAGAAGCAGAAAAATTAAATATTACTATTAATTATTTTGGCGTCGAAGGTTATCCTGTTTTAATGGACGAAATTAATCAGTTAAATTATCCAACAGAATTAAACGTTGAAAATAAAGCGCCTCTTTTTAAAAAACTTCATAAAGCTTCTTGGGAGGAAAAACATATCATTTCCGAAAATTTTTCTATAGAAAAGCAAAATCGTTTTTTTTCAGAAATTAAAGAAAAAGATATGTATAATATTATATATTTTGATGCCTTTGGGGCTAGAGTACAACCAGAATTATGGACAGAGTCTATATTTTTGAAAATGTACAATGCATTAAAAGCAGGAGGTGTTTTGGTAACCTATTCAGCAAAAGGAAGTGTGCGTCGTGCTATGGAAGCTGTAGATTTCACAGTTGAACGTTTACAGGGCCCCCCTGGTAAACGTGAAATGCTCAGAGCCACAAAAAGGCTTTGAGTATTATGATTCATTAAATGTTAAGAGCTAGTAAAAAGGTTTAATACTCATTATTACTGCGTTACTTGGAACCCAAAATATCTTCAGACTGTTAAACCTAATATAAATCATTAGCAAACTGATATGCCTTTTCGTAACTTTAATAAAAAAAGAAAATGCGAGTTTTAATAACAGGTGCGACAGGTTTAATAGGGCAGGAGATTGTAAAACTTTGTCAGGAAAGGGATATTGCAGTTAATTATTTGACGACCAATAATTCTAAAATATCCAAAACAGAAAATTACCGAGGATTTTATTGGAATCCTAAAACCCAAGATATAGATACAGGTTGTTTTAAAAATATTGATGCCATTATACATTTGGCAGGTGCAACCGTATCTAAACGTTGGACAATACCTTATAAAAAAGAAATTTTATCAAGTAGAAAGGTAACAACTCAGTTACTAATTAATGCATTAAAAGGAGAGACCCATACTATAAAACAAGTTATTTCTGCAAGTGCTATTGGAATTTATTCAGGCTCCTTAACTAATTATTATGAAGAAGACTCTAAAAATATAGGTCATTCTTTCTTAAGTGAAGTCGTACAGGTATGGGAGCAAGAAGTTGATGCATTTACTAAATTAAACATTGCTGTTTCCAAAATAAGAATAGGTTTGGTTTTGGCTGAAAAAGGCGGTGCACTTCAAGAAATGGTTAAACCTATTAGGTTTGGATTGGGGGCTGCTTTCGGTAGTGGTAAGCAATGGCAGTCTTGGATTCATGTTCAAGATTTGGCTAATATGTTTTTATATGCTGTAGAAAATAACCTAAATGGTATTTACAATGGTGTAGCTCCAAACCCAGTTACAAATAATGAGCTCATAAAAACCATAGCTAGTGTGATGAGCAAACCATTATTTTTACCAAATATTCCTAAATTTTTTTTAAAGTCGGTATTAGGTGAGATGCATACGTTATTATTTGAAAGCCAACGGGTAAGTTCTAAAAAAATAGAAAATAAAGGTTTTCTTTTTAAATATCATCATTTGCGCTCTGCTTTAGAAGATTTGCTTGATTAAAGTTTTTTTGAATCACTGTATTTAGTGTGCTTACGTATTTTTGTCATTCTTAGCATTCCGACAGTTGTTGGAGTCGAAGAATCTCTCTATTTAAATTGAAGTGGTTTAAACTTTTTATAATTGGCTGCAAAATGTCCTTTCATCCCCACATTTTGTCTTTTTATTACTCCGTAGCGATGCTATGCATCTCAAAAAAGCCTTTATTTGGGAATAAAATTACTATTTTTCGCTTCAATCAAAAAAGTTTAAACCACTTCGTTAAATAAAAACTAAAGAGCACATAATTATTACGTTTATATTCTTACCAATAAAATAAAAAACATTTTTAGATTCTTCAGCCGTTCCTCCCTGTCTGCCGACAAGCAGGCTTCTGAATGATATTAATAATTGTAATGTCTTTCATTTAAACACATTCAAAAAAAATAAAAATATTTAATGACATTATGACATTTTTATAATATTGGCAGTACTTTTGCCAACTAATTTTAGTATTTGTATAAAATTTAAATGCAGTAATGAGTAAGAAAGAAAAAACAAACGATATAGAAAGCGATCAAATAGACGGCGTACAGAATGAAACTATTGAAGTTGAAGAACAGGTTGTTGAAGAAAAGACAGTAGAAGAGAAGCTTCAAGCAGAATTAAAACAAGAAAAAGATAAGTTTCTACGTTTATTTGCCGAATTTGAAAATTATAAACGACGTACTGCTAAAGAGCGTATTGAGTTATTTTCGACAGCAAGTGAAGATGTGATGAAAACGTTATTGCCGATTCTTGATGATTTTGAGCGTGCATTAACTCATATAGAGGAAGATAAAGAAGCAGAAGAGTTACGCAATGGGGTTTTATTAATTTATCAAAAATTAATAAAAACTCTAGAGCAAAAAGGATTGACAGTTGTTAAGGTGGAAAAAGGAGATGTTTTTAATGCTGATGATCATGAAGCTATTACCCAAATACCAGCACCTAGTGACGACTTAAAAGGAAAAATTATTGATGTTATTGAAAAAGGATATAAGCTTGGTGAGAAAGTAATTCGTTTTCCAAAAGTTGTTATAGGGCAATAAAATATAGACATGGCAAAAAGAGATTATTACGAGATATTAGGAGTTAATAAAGGAGCTACTGAAGCTGAAATAAAGAAAGCTTACCGAAAAAAAGCAATTGAATTTCACCCAGATAAGAATCCAGATGATAAAGGAGCTGAAGCTAAATTTAAAGAAGCAGCCGAAGCTTATGAGGTATTGAGTGATGCAGATAAAAAAGCACGTTACGATCAATTTGGTCATCAAGCCTTTGAAAATGGTGGTGGCTTTGGCGGTGGCGGCATGAATATGGATGACATTTTTAGCCAGTTCGGTGATATTTTTGGTGGTGGTTTTGGCGGTGGCGGATTCTCAGGTTTTGGTGGTGGCGGTGGCCAACGTCGTGTAAAAGGGAGTAATCTCCGTATTCGTGTAAAATTAACTTTAGAGGAAATTGCCAATGGTGTAGAGAAAAAAGTAAAAGTAAAACGAAAGGTTCAGGCACCAGGAACCACCTATAAAACATGTTCTACATGTAATGGTAGTGGACAAGTAACACGTATAGCAAATACGATCTTAGGTAGAATGCAAACATCTGCACCATGTAATGTGTGTGGCGGAGCGGGGCAAACCATAGATAAGAAGCCAAGTGATGCAGATTCTCAAGGGTTAAAAGTTGCCGAAGAGACTGTTTCTATAAAAATACCTGCAGGCGTTGTAGATGGTATGCAGCTTAAAGTGTCGGGTAAGGGGAATGAAGCTCCAGGAAATGGCATTTCAGGAGATCTTATAGTTGTTATTGAAGAAGAGGCACATGATAAATTACAGCGTGAAGGAGATAATTTACACTACGATTTATATGTGAGTTATCCAGATGCTGTTTTAGGTACTTCTAAAGAAATTGACACTGTAACTGGTAAAGTGCGTATTAAAGTAGAGCCTGGTGTACAATCTGGTAAAATTTTACGTTTACGCGGAAAAGGGATACCAAGTATTAACGGTTATGGTAAAGGTGACTTATTAGTGCATGTAAATGTATGGACACCAAAAACTTTAAATAAGAACCAAAAAGAATTTTTTGAATCCATGAGAAATGATGAACATTTCGAGCCAAAACCGGAAAGTTCTGATAAATCATTTTTTGAGAAAGTAAAAGATATGTTCTCATAAAAGGAGGACATTTTTAGTAATAAAGGACTAGGTTTATACACACAAAATTTTTAAACTATAAAAGAAAGTTCTCTTATGGTTTTGTTATTATACCAATTGAATTTCAAAATAATGCATAAATAATTTGAATTATTTTTTTGCTTAGATAAGTCAAAAAATATAAGAATAGCCAAGCTATGGTTCTGTTTTTTGGAGAAATATAAGTGAAAAAGAAGCGAATTATATGCGTCATTTTGAGGTTTAATAGGTATTAGTATATAAAAAATAACTATATTTGAATTATCACTAATTTATTTTAGTGGTAATTTTTCTTTTTCATAGCAATTTTTTTCCCATCCTTAATTTATTAAGGGTGGGTTTTGTTTTTTATAAAGTTAACCCTTTTATTTAGAGTGTTTTACTGTATTATTCAATGAATTCATCTTAGTTTTTTATTCAACCGAAAAATGAAATTTGTTCTCAGGTGAAAGCTTTTTTGAACTGCATAGAAGTGCTATAGAGTAATACAAAGCTAAAATATAATGGCAAAATAGCCTGACTCGTTGTAGAATGAGATGATTTTGCAAAGAATCATAAAAAGTTAAAATAAGTTCAATATGTTAGTTTATAACATTTAATATATTTACATATATCAAGTCAATTAAAAAATAAGAATGAACAACTTACTAGAAGTTAAAGAGGTTTCTAAAAACTTCGGAGACTTTAGAGCACTTAATAAAGTGTCAATTACGGTTCCTAAAGGCAGTATTTTTGGTTTGTTAGGGCCCAATGGAGCAGGCAAAACAACACTCATACGCGTTATAAATCAAATAACGATGCCAGATCATGGAAAGGTGCATCTAGATGGTGAATTACTTAAACCTACTCATATTAAAGATATTGGTTATTTACCAGAAGAACGTGGTCTTTATAAATCTATGAAAGTAGGGGAGCAAGCTTTATATTTAGCTCAGTTAAAAGGTTTGAGCAAGGCAGAAGCCAGAACACGTCTAAAATATTGGTTTGAACGCTTAGAGATAGGAGACTGGTGGAATAAGAAAATTCAGGAACTATCTAAAGGAATGGCTCAAAAAATACAGTTTGTCGTTACAGTATTACATCAGCCAAAACTTCTAATTTTTGATGAACCTTTTTCAGGTTTCGACCCTATAAATGCCAATTTAATTAAAGACGAAATTTTACGTTTGCGAGAAGAAGGTGCTACGGTTATTTTTTCTACTCATAGAATGGAATCTGTTGAAGAACTTTGTGATGATATTGCACTGATACATAAATCGAATAAAATCCTTGATGGTAAACTAATTGATGTAAAACGACACTATAAAATAAATACTTACGAGGTTGGTATTCGAACAAATCATAAAGAAATTTTAGAACAAGAGTTAACAAATAAGTTTGATATTTCAACAGCCAATTTTAAAACTTTAGAAGACGAATTAAAACTAAATATAAAACTTTCTGAAACTGATAAGCCAAACGATTTATTAAGTTATTTAACTTCTAAAGGAGAGATCTCTCATTTTGTTGAATTAATACCAAGTGTAAACGATATTTTTATTCAAACTGTAAAGAATAATTAATTTTATGAACCATTTACCGCTTATAATAAAACGCGAATATCTAACAAAGGTTAAGAATAAGTCATTTATAGTGATGACTATTTTAAGTCCTATTATAATGATAGTACTCATTGCAGTTGTTGCTTATTTAGCACAGTTAAATAATGATAAAGTACGTACTATTTCTGTTTTGGATGAATCAGGATTCGTAAAAAATGTTTTTAAGAACTCAGAAAAAACAACCTATCATATTCTAGAGAATATGTCCTTAGAAGAAGCTAAAATAATATCAAAGGAAACTGCTTCTTATGGATTGTTGCATATAGATAAATTTGATACTATGGAAACAGTTGCCAACCATATTAAGTTCTATTCAGAAGAATCACCATCACTTACTTTAATTTCTAATTTGGAGAGCCAATTAGAAAAGACATTTACAAATATTAAACTGCAAGAGCAAGGTATAGATCTTAATTTAATAAATGCTTCAAAAATAAGAATTGACATAGCTCAAGAAAGCTTTGAAGGTGAAAAAACATCAAAAATAGATAGTTTTGCTAAACTTGGTTTTGGAATTGCTGCTGGGTATTTGTTGTTTATGTTTATCATTATTTATGGTAATATGATTATGCGTAGTGTCATTGAGGAAAAAACAAGTAGAATAATAGAAATTATTATTTCTTCTGTAAAGCCAGTACAGTTAATGCTTGGTAAAATTATAGGTACTTCGCTGGCAGGCATCACACAGTTTATTATTTGGATGATTTTTGGAGGTCTTTTAATGACTATTGTTTCATTAGTGATAGGTGTTAATTTATTTGATTCAACAACGCCACAACAAGAATTAATGCAATTAGCTTCGGACGGTTCTGGTGTAGATTTTTATTTTGAATCTTTTAAAACAGCTTTGCAAAATTTACCATTAATGAATCTTATTATGGCGTTTATACTATTCTTTATTGGAGGTTATTTGTTGTATAGTTCACTATATGCAGCTATTGGAGCAGCGGTAGATAATGAAACAGATACGCAGCAGTTTTTACTGCCGATAATAATGCCTTTAATTTTAGCTGTTTATATTGGTATCTTTACAGTTATTGAAGATCCACACGGAACGGTGTCTACAGTATTTTCTTTTATACCTTTAACATCACCAGTGGTTATGCTTATGCGTATTCCTTTTGGAGTACCTCTGTGGCAACAATTGGTATCATTATTGCTACTAATTGGTTCGTTTATGTTTACAGTTTGGTTTGCGGCCAAAATATACAGAGTTGGTATTTTAATGTATGGTAAAAAACCGAGTTATAAGGAATTAATCAAATGGATTAAGTATTAAAATGAATCAAAATTTAGAAAAAATAGAAGAGACTATAACAAAAAGTTCGATTTGGGAAAGTTTTATGGACTTCATTGATTTTATACTTTATGAAAATGAGGCAGAAACTATTAAAATAACTGTGGGCTTTTTTCTTTTAGTTTGCGTCTTTTTTATATTAACTAATATCATTCTTTCTCTAGTTAAACGATTAGTTACGCGTAAATTACCAAAAGAAGATAAAGCTAAGTTTGCTACAGTGTTCTCATTTACACGGTGGTTTATTTATCTTATTGTATTGTTAATAGCTTTTAGTACAGCAGGTGTTAATATAAATGCTGTTTTAGCTGCTTCAGCAGGTTTGTTAATAGGTGTTGGTCTTGCTTTACAGACATTATTCCAAGATATTATTTCTGGTATTTTTATTTTAATAGATCAATCTGTTCATGTTGGTGATATTATTGAATTGGAAGGTAAAGTTGGACGCGTTGAAGAAATTAAACTCCGAACAACAAGAGCTGTGACTATTGATAATAAAGTGTTGGTAATTCCTAATCATTTATATTTAACTAATAGTTTGTATAACTGGACGCAAAATGGAACAAAAACACGAGAAAGTGTAGAGGTTGGTGTTGCCTATGGTAGCGATGTGGCCCTTGTAAAAAGTTTGCTTTTGCAAGTAGCTTCAGAAAATAAAGATGTTTTAAAGTACCCGGAACCATTAGTCCTTTTTACAGATTTTGCAGACAGTTCACTCAATTTTAAATTGATTGTGACTATTAATGATAGCTTCCAAGCTGTAATTCCAAAAAGTGATTTAAGATTTGCGATTGATAAAATATTTAGAGAACATAATATAAGTATTCCATTCCCTCAAAGAGACATACATGTTATTTCCCAGAATAAAGGGAGCTAGAGAATAAGGAAAAAGATTTAAAAAAAATATAATTTGAGTATGGATGACTTATATTTCCATCTGTATTCTTTAATCTAAAATAAAATGCCGAAAATATTAGTAATAGAAGACGAAGCAGCGATTAGACGTGTGCTAGTTAAAATTCTTTCAGAAGAGAATGATACCTACCAAGTAGAAGAAGCTGAAGATGGTTTAATAGGTATTGATAAAATTAAAAATGATGATTTTGATCTAGTGCTTTGTGATATAAAAATGCCAAAAATGGATGGTGTTGAAGTATTAGAAGCAGTAAAAAAGATAAAACCCGAAACACCCATTGTCATGATTTCTGGGCACGGTGATTTAGACACAGCAGTAAATACGATGCGTTTAGGAGCTTTTGATTACATATCAAAACCACCAGATTTAAATAGGCTACTGAACACAGTTCGTAATGCTTTAGATAAAAAAGAATTAGTAGTTGAAAACAAATTGCTTAAAAAGAAAGTAAGCAAAAACTTTGAAATGATTGGAGAAAGTGAAGCCATTTCTCATATAAAAGGTATTATTGAAAAAGTAGCACAAACAGATGCTCGTGTACTTATTACAGGTCCTAATGGAACAGGAAAAGAGCTAGTAGCACATTGGTTGCACCAAAAAAGCGACAGAGCTAAGGGCTCTATGATAGAAGTTAATTGTGCAGCGATACCTAGTGAACTTATTGAAAGTGAGTTATTCGGCCATGTTAAAGGCGCTTTTACAAGTGCAGTTAAAGACAGAGCTGGTAAATTTGAAGCAGCGAATGGTGGTACTATTTTTTTAGATGAAATTGGAGATATGAGCTTACCAGCTCAAGCAAAAGTACTTAGAGCTTTACAAGAAAGTCGTATTCAGCGAGTAGGTAGTGATAAGGACATTAAGGTAAATGTTCGTGTCGTTGCAGCAACAAATAAAGATTTGAAAAAGGAAATTGCTGAAGGAAGATTTCGGGAAGATTTATATCACAGACTAGCCGTTATATTAATTCAAGTACCTGCTTTAAATGATAGACGAGACGATATTCCTTTATTAGTAAATCATTTTACAGATAAGATTTCCAGCGAACAAGGAACTGCGAAAAAAACGTTTTCAAATAAAGCTATTAAATTACTTCAAGATTACGATTGGACAGGGAATATTAGAGAGTTACGAAATGTAGTAGAACGCTTAATCATTCTTGGTGGTAGCGAGGTAAGTGAGGAAGATGTTAAGTTATTTGCTTCTAAGTAAATAGAATTATTTATAAAAAAGGAGCCTAAAAGATGTCATTCAGAATGCAATGAAGAATCTCTTAGACACATAAGATTCTTCGCTATGCTCTAAATGACAAAACATGTTACTTTTTAAACTCCTTTTTTATACTTTAATATGCTATGGCTTATTTGTCACAACCATTCAGTAGTGATAAGTATTCAGAAGCCATAGATCTAATACGTTCGATGTAATGAGTTTTTACATCCCCGATACTTTTTTCTGTCATATCTTCAAGCGATTTATTGTCTCTAAAAGGCTTATAATTAATACATCCACAAGCGTTTAATGTTTCGTTGTAAGTGTTAACATTTGACGAAATAGCATTTTCATAAGAAAGAATTATTTTTTTCTTTTTAATCATTAATTCTTTTACTTTTTGCTCAGCTAATTTCATTTTGATTTGCTGTTCTTTAAGCTTTAAAGCTTCTTGTTGCTGTTTTAGTTTTAACTGTTCGTTTTGTAATTCAGAAAGGCCATCGTCTTGATCTTGATATTCAGAAACTTCTGCAACATTGTTAGAAGGATTGGAAGCTGAACATTTGTCAATTTCTATAACGCTATTTTTACTATAATCTCTAGCGCGTTTTACATAAAAACGACCATTTTCAAAAGTTTCAGCAGCATCAACTTTCGCTAATAAATCAATACATTTGTCAGTAAGTTCTTTAACAACTTCACAATCACACTCAGTCAATGGTTCTTTTGCAAGTTTAAAAGACTCTAAAGACCTGTTAGCATAATATTTTAAATGATTTATATTGTTAGAATCATATGAATCTTTAACGTGGGAGTAAGCATTAACCAGATAAGAATTAGCATCATCATAATTACTTTGCCCATTAACAACTAATGACGTGATTAGAAAGAATAATAAGTAATAATTTTTCATAACATTTGGTTTTCATAACATAAATAGGGTTTGCAATGTATTAAAAACATTACGCATATCCATGCATTTTGTCGAAATAATACGCTTTTAATGTGATTAATTACCGTTCAACGAATGTTTCTGTAGGATTAAGATTTCAATTTAATGATTTGTATGACTAGAGATTATATAGCATTGCTTATAGTTTTTATGAACTTATCGATTCTAAGTTTTACTTCATTATTTATAGTATCGCTTTCAATGTAGGTATGAATGTCTCCTAAATAAAGCATACTCAGATAGTTTGCAGATTCTACGAATGGCATAGAAAAACCTTTTTTTAAATCATCATGATTACTACAACTAATCATAGCCATATTTTTACCACGTAATTTTCTGCCGGTATCTTTATGTATTCTAATTAAATCGGAAATTCTATCAAAAAATACTTTTAAAATGCCACTCATACTATACCAATAAACTGGTGTAGCAAAAATGATAGTGTCGTAGGTTTCAACAATATGTGTTATTAAGCCTATAAAGTCATCACCTTCATTTTTGTAGTCATAGTCATAATGCCCAATATTTTTTGTATACAAATCAACAACGTCAATATTGTTATTTGTAGCTATATAATTTACTATTTTGCTAGTATCTCCATGACTCCTGGAGCTTCCTTGTATTATTACACTTCTTTTCACACGTTTAAATTTTAGTAATTATTTGATTATATATTAATTATAAAATTGAGAACGTGTGTAGCCACTCCGTTCTCACATTAAAAATTTTAAACATTCCCTTTTGTGAAAAAATGCTTAAAATTTGTTAATGTTCGTTTCATAATTATTAAAAAATATAATCAAAGGAACAATTTAAAAGGTGCTCATTAAATTGTTTTCAATAGAAACAATTAATAGTTAATATGATATAATCGATTGCATTTTTATATATTTAATACCATTTTATATTTGAATTTGTCGTAGAAGAAAATGATGATTTTTTTTCTTTATATAAATAATAAAAATAAAGCATAGCTTCCGTTACGGTTTCTTTTTCTTTTGAAATAGAAAGGAAAAAAGGGCGTTTTATTACGGTAAATTTAAATATAAAATGGTATAATCACATAAACTTCATAAAATGGACAATTACAAAGTAACCACAAACATATCATTAAAAAATTCTAAAACTAAAGTTGTAATCGATAATGCAGAAAAAGAATTAAAAATTGTTAGAAAAAAATTAGGCAAACTTCAAGATACTATTTATGCACATGGTAAATATGCTGTTTTAGTCTGTTTACAAGGGATGGATACTTCTGGGAAAGACAGTTTAATACGTGAAGTTTTTAAAGATTTTAATGCCCGTGGCGTTGTGGTTCATAGTTTTAAAGTGCCGACAGAATTAGAACTTAAGCATGATTATATTTGGAGACATTATATCGCGCTTCCTGCTCGTGGTAAATTTGGTGTTTTTAATAGAACGCATTATGAAAATGTATTAGTAACAAGAGTGCATCCAGAGTATATTTTAGGTGAAAATATTCCAACAGTAAATGCTGTTGATGCTATTGATGATACGTTTTGGGATAAGCGCTTTGAGCAGATTAATAATTTTGAAGAGCATATAGCTGAAAATGGAACTGTCATTTTTAAATTTTTCTTAAACCTTTCAAAAGAAGAACAAAAAAACAGATTGCTCCGCCGTTTAGAAAAACAAGAAAAAAATTGGAAATTTTCTCCAGGTGATTTAAAAGAGCGTAAACTTTGGGACACCTATCAAGTATGTTATGAAGATGCTATAAACAGAACCTCTAAACCACATGCACCATGGTATATTATCCCTGCTGATGATAAACCAACAGCACGTTATACAGTGGCTAAAATAATGTACGATGTTTTAAGTGCATATAGTGATATAGAAGAACCTGAACTTGATGATGCTATTAAGGCCAATCTTGAAATGTATAAAAAAGAATTAAATAACGAATAAATACATTGTGACAGGCTATAGTTTTTTATGATTTTTTTTAGATTTTAAGCTTTTAATTAATAGTATCTTTAAATTTTAAAAATTGTTACATGAATAAATTTAAATTGTTAGTATGTCTTTTGGGTTTCATATCTTCAATGAGTGTATACTCCCAAAGTGATGCTCAAACTCTGAAGAAAATCTATAGCACATCCTTAACTAATGGTAAAAGTTACGATTGGTTAAACCATTTATCGAACCAAATAGGTGGGCGTTTATCTGGATCTTTAAATGCTGAAAAAGCAGTTAATTATACAAAAGAAGAACTTGATAAATTAGGTTTAGATAAAGTTTGGTTACAACCGGTAATGGTTCCTAAATGGGTGCGTGGTTTTAAGGAATATGCATACATTGAATCTGAGAAAGGAAAAACAACAACAGTTAATATTTGTGCTTTAGGAGGCTCCATTGCGACTCCAGCACTTGGTCTTAAGGCACATATTGTTGAAGTCAAAAATTTTGAAGAATTGGAAGCGCTTGGTAAAGAGCATATAGAAGGTAAAATAGTGTTCTTTAACAGACCAATGCAAGCTGATTTAATTAGTACATTTGAGGCTTATGGTGGATGCGTAAACCAGCGTTATAGTGGAGCCGTTGAAGCATCAAAGTACGGAGCTGTTGGCGTTATTGTTCGATCTATGAATTTAAGATTAGACGATTTTCCACATACGGGAAGTATGACTTATGACGATTTGCCTGTAGCAGATCGTATTCCATCTGCTGCTATTAGCACTAATGACGCTCAGTTATTAAGCACCATGTTAAAGCTTGATAAATCAATAAAATTCTATTTTAAACAAAATTGTAAACAATTTAAAGATGTCTTATCTCATAATGTTATTGGGCAAATAACTGGGAGTGAGTTTCCAAATGAATATATGATTGTTGGTGGGCATTTAGATTCTTGGGATTTAGGTGATGGTTCTCATGATGATGGTGCTGGCGTTGTACAATCTATGGATGTGTTGCGTTTATTAAAAGAATCTGGAATAAAACCAAAAAGAAGTATTAGAGTTGTATTATTTATGAATGAAGAGAACGGGTTGCGAGGTGGAAACAAATATGCAGAAGTCGCTAAACAAAAAGGAGAAAACCATGTATTTGCTTTAGAGAGTGATGCTGGAGGGTTTACACCACGAGGGTTTTCTTTTGATTGCAATGATGCAAGCTTTAACCAAGTATTAAGCTGGCAACCGTTGTTTAAACCTTATTTAATTCATTATTTTGAGAAAGGAGGCAGTGGTGCAGATGTAGGCCCTCTTAAAACTGAGACCAATGTATTGGCAGGGTTAAGACCTGATTCGCAACGTTACTTTGATCATCATCATGCCAGTAATGATACATTTGATGCTGTTAATAAACGTGAATTAGAATTAGGAGCTGCTACCATGACGGCATTAGTTTACTTGTTTGATAAATATGGCGTTAATCCCATTACAAATGAGAAAAAAATAAAAAAATAATCACAAGGAAATTATGTGGAATGAGAAACTAAAGATTTATGATCAACTCGTTGACAAATGCCCCAGATTTGAACGAAAAGGGAAAACGATGCCATATACTTCTGCTAATGGATATATGTTTTCTCTCTTTAATAAAGATTGTGAAATAGGAATCAGATTTTCAAAAGAAGTACAAGAGAAGTATATAAAGGAATTCGATTCGTCGATCTATAAATCATACGGAGCAGTTATGAAAGGCTACGTATTAATACCAGAAAGTATGTTAAAAGATTTAGATAATGTATCTCATTATTTAAATGAAAGCTACGATTACGTCATGTCATTAGAACCAAAATAAAATAAGAATGAATAAACTTACTATAATTTTTGCTTTACTATTATCAACATTTGTAGTAGCACAATCTGAAAAAGAGAAACTACCTTATTATCAAATACCTGATCATCCGGAAAGCTATACCGCAGGAACTGTTGCCGCCAGAATGGTAGATGGATTGGGTTTCCGTTATTATTGGGCTACTGAAGGTTTACGTGATGAAGACCTTATTTATAAGCCTAGTGAGACAGGGCGTACTAGTGCAGAAACTGTTGATCATATATTAGGGCTTTCAAATTTTATTCTTAATTCAGTATCTAAACAAGGGGAAAGAAGTAAAGAAACCGAGCGCTCTTTTGAAGATAAAAGAAAGCAAACGTTATTAAATTTAAAAAAGACCTCTGATATTTTAAGAACCATGGATGATGTATCTCAATTTGATAATGATAGGTTTCCTTTTTGGAATATTATTAATGGCCCCATAGCTGATGCTTTATGGCATTGTGGTCAAGTGGTTATGCTGCGTCGTGCTTCGGGTAACCCTTTTAATTCTAAGGTGAGTGTTTTTAGCGGAAAACTGAGAGAGTAAAAAAGCCTGAAAAGTACTATTTCATGTCATTGCGAAGGAGGCACGACTGTGGCAATCTGTTTATTATGTCCTCAAAACTTAAATTAAGATAAAAGAACAAACAGATTCTCACGTCGCACTTTGGTGCTCCTCAGAATGACAAAAAAAATGAACTTTTCAGACCTCATTTCTATATCTATTAATTTTTAGTTTTTATCGGATAGTCTGGTCGCTTCATAGTTTTTGGTGGATTTTCTTTCAGCCCTTTTAAAGCCACTTCAATGGCTTTTTCTAGCTGCGGATCTTCTCCTTTTATAACTTGTTCAGGCCATTGTTCAACCTCAATATCTGGAGCTACACCTTCATTTTCAACCCTAAAACCATCTTTTGTATAAAAGGCTACATTTGGTGCAGTTACGATACCACCATCAATAAATTCAGGATAGCCCAAAACGCCTACTAGGCCTCCCCAGGTACGTTTTCCAATAATAGTTCCTAATTTAAATTTTCTAAACATCCACGGTAAGTAATCGCCACCAGAACCAGCAGTTTCATCTGTTATCATAACTTTAGGCCCTTGTATAGAAGCACTTGGAGATTTTAAGTCTTTACCATAACGGAAGTTCCAATAAGCTTGTTCAGGTTTCTTTAAAATATCTATATAATAATCAGCTAATTGTCCACCACCATTGAAGCGCTCATCAATAATAACCGCTTTTTTAGTTGCTTGAGGAAAGAAGTAACGTTTAAAGTATTCATGACCTGCACCAGCGGTGTTTGGCACGTACACATAAGCGACTTGTCCGTTAGTAGCTTTATCAACTTTTTTAATATTATTTTCAATCCATGCTCTATTTCTCAATGCCCGTTCATTACCTACAGGAGTTACTTTTACACGACGTGCATTGGTTCCATTTGAACTTGAGCTGACTTTAAGTGTTACAATTTTATTGGTTGTATTTTCAAAAAAGCTATAAAGGTTATCTTTAGAAGTTACATTTTTACCATTCACAGAGAGTATATAATCACCTGTGTTTATATTTACTCCCGGTTCTGTTAGAGGAGAACGTAAATTTGGATTCCAATTTAAACCACCATATATTTTTTTAATACGGTACAAATTATTTTTTACTTCATAATCAGCACCTAACAAGCCTCCATTAATCCTTTTCGGATTGTTCATACGATCACCTCTACTAGAAAAACGGTGATGGCCTACAGCCAATTCACTAAACATCCAACCCATCATTCTATATAAATCACTTCTACAAGCAATATGCGGTAGAAAAATTTCATATTTAGTTTTCATGGCATTCCAGTTTACGCCATGCATTCCTGGATCATAGAAGTAGTCTCTATTGACTCTCCAAGCCTCATAAAAGATATTTTTCCATTCAGAAATGGGGTCAATCTTTACTTGTACATTTGATGTATTTATTAATCCGTCTTTGGGTTTTTTACCTGTATCGGTGATTCCTATTTTACCATCAATTGTATATAGCATTTTATCACCTTTAGCTGCAATTTCAAAATAATCGGCGGCCATAATGCTTTCATCTTTTCTTTCTTTTAAATCATATTTATGCAATGTTGTTTTACGTCCGTGTGGTGTTCTTGATAAATAATATAATACACCTTCTTTTGCAATACCTAAATCTTGATATATACCTGAAGCTATAGGAATATCCACAATTCTGTTTTGTATACCGTCCCAATCAATTTTTAAAGGCGTTTCCTTTTCTTTTTTATCTTTATCATCATCTTTAGGAGAATCGTCTTTAACTTCTTCTTCATCATTCTCCTTTGCAAAAGGAGAAAGTGTTTCTTTTTGAAGTGTTACTAAATAAATAGAATGACTTAATTCCATATCTTGATTAGATTGATCGAACCAATTAACTACAGGACCGGCATCGGTAGAAGCAATCATATAAAGATATTTTCCGCTGGGATCAAAAACGGGACTTGTTATGTTTGATAAACCATCCGAAAGCATAAAAGACTTATTTTCTGAAAGCGAGTAAAGGTGAACTTGCTCAAAATTGGTTTCGGTAATTGTGGTATAAGCAATCCAATTAGAATCCGCAGACCAATCTCCAAATAACTCCCTAAACACACCTGGTATATATAACACATCTGAGGCTATTTTGTTTGTTTTACTGGTGGTTATATCAAGCACGTATAAGGTTCTTCCATTGTCAACAAAAGCTATTTTATTATTATCCGGTGACCAATGTATATGAGCATAAAAACCATGACCTGATAATGCGATCTTTTTAGTATTTCCGTCACTAACATTTTGAATATGTAATGCATATTCTCCAGAAACATCAGAAAAATAGGCAATATGTTTTCCATTAGGAGACCAAGAAGGGTACTTTTCATGAACACCTGGTGTATTGGTAATATTTCTAGGATCTCCTTTTTTTGCAGGAATAGTGATAATGTCTCCTCTAAAATCCGTTACGACACGTGTGCCAGATGGAGAAATTGCCCCGCTTCTTATATAATTATTACCAGATACATAACGCGGCCTTAACTCTAATAAGTCAGTAGTAATATTAATGTTAAGTTTGGTTACATTACGAGAAGCTATATTGTAGACATGCAAGTAGCCTGCTTGTTCAAATATGATATTATCTTTATTGGCAGATAAACTAATAACAGAAAAATCTTTAAACTGAGTCAATTGACTAATTGATTTTGTGCTTACATGATAGCTGTATAAATTAAACTCACCATTTCTATCACTTTTAAAATATATATAATCTCCAGACCATTGTGGATTGCTATCATTACAGCCACCAGTTGGTTTTGATATTTCTTCTACTTTATGTGAATTATTATTGTATACCCAAATACGAGAAATGCTACCACCTCGATAATGTTTCCACTGATTAAATACATCGTAAATTGGAGTATAAGCAAGCTGTTTTTCGTTATCTGAATAGGATGCCCAAAAAGCATTTGGAATTTCTGATTGGGTAACGGTGCCACCGTTTACTGATATTGAGAATAGCTGAAAATATCTATTGGTATGTGAATTGCGTTGGGATACAAAAAATACAGTAGAGCCATCTGCTGAGAAATCACGAACCAAGTCGTTATAAGGATGCCAAGTCAGTCTTTTTGGTATGCCACCAGAAACAGGTACTACAAAAACGTCCGAATTACCATCATACTGTGCATTGAATGCAATTTTAGTTCCGTCGGGCGAAAATATGGGGTTAGATTCTATACCTTCATCAATAGTAAGTCGTTTAGGGTTAGAACCATCTTTATTGGCTACCCATAAATCTTCAGCATAAATAAATGCAATATGAGAGTCGCTTATAGCTGGTTGAGACAATAAACGTGTGCCCTGAGCATAACTGCTTATTGAAGAAAATAACGTGATACAAAAAATTAAGTTTAGAACTGATGATTTTTTAATTGATGTTTTCATTAACTAGGTTTTTAAATAATTATACTTGAAATATTTATATGATTTGGTTAGTACAATCCTACTTTTCCTTTTACCGATTCGAATAGTTTTTTGGAATCAAAACCAACACCATCTTTAAACACAATTTCCATATTTCTAATATTTTTTATATCAGACTCTAAATCGGCATCAATTAGGATAAGGTCGGCAATTTTACCTATTTCTAAGGTACCTATGCTAGAATCTTGTTCAAGAAACTTCGCACCATTAAGTGTGCAAATCTTTATGGCCTCCGGAATAGAAAAACCACCTTCAACTAAAATTTCAATAGTTCGTTGGTTAGCATAACCAGCAACGGTACGCCCAGCACCTGTAGGATCTGTTCCCGCAACCAGTTTACCACCTTTTTCATAAAAACGTTTTATCCAAATTAAATTTTTATTAAACCGATGAAGATGTTGAGAATCGTTATTAGCAGATCTATCATAGATGCCTTTAACATCTTTAAGTACTTGAGGGGCAACAGCATCTTCTCCGCCTCCAGGAATTAGTTCTCGATCCGTCCATGGTTCAAAAACATTTGGTGTTGTTGTTATGGTCGTTCCATTTTTTATTAATAAATCTATAAGGGCATTTATTTTAGGACTATCAACAGGTTCATTTGTTAAAGATTTTCTGGATTCGAAGGGGTCACATATGTCAGATTCTTTATTTTCAATAAAATCAGATGCTGTCATGAAACCATGTTCTAAATTATCAATACCTAAGTTAGAAGCTTCTTCGTATGTTATAGAACATATATGACCTGTCACTTTTAATCCACGTTTATGAGCTTCTTCTATACACACTTTCATGTCTTCTTTAGTAACATTGTTATACAGTTTGAATGATGTTACACCTCTATCTGCCCAAAAATTAACAATTTCGGATACCTCTTTAGTGTCTTTAATAAAACCCAACTCTGCAATTGGTGGCCCTTCTCTTTCTATAAAAGGACTTGTAACGTCCATTTTTGGGCCAGTCATTTTTCCCTCATTAATCCATTTTTTAACATTTAAATCGCTTTGAGGTTGAATACTTCCTCCGGTGCGCATGGTGGTGACACCTCCTGCCAAATATAGCCTTGGGAAAGTGAATGTCATTTGTCCAACACTAAACCAATTTTCAAAGAATTTAGTATAAAACATATGTTCATGTAGCATGACTAGTCCTGGGATAACTGTTTTTCCTGAACCATCAATTATTAAAGTTTTTGATGGTATTTTTATTGTTTTTGAATGGCCAATGCTTTTAATTTTATCATTCTCAATAATAATAGTCTGATTGTTTTTTATATGGCCTCCAGTACCATCAATTACTTTTACATTGGTAATAGCAACACTATTTGTGTCTACGAGAATAAAATTTTTGACCTGAGGAGTAAAGTTTTGGGCATTTAATTGAAACGTTATTAATAATAATAATAATAATGTCAAAAATTTAGAGTTCATACTGTTACGACTTAATTTAAGTGTAGCGTTTATTTTAATCTACTTTGTTTAGTTTTCTAAATATACCATAAATAATGGTTAAAATAGCTATAAACGCAGCTGTTACTATCATTTCTTTTATTGATAAATTAGACAGGAAGTATAAAATAATAATAATTGAAAGTATAGGTACTGTATAGCCTCCAGGGATTTTGAATTCACCTTCTTTAGGTTTTTGTGATTTACGCAATTTTATAACTGATAATGCTACGCCTAAATAAATAATTAGCATAGCGCTGCTGGCAATAACTGCTAATTTTTCAAAACTACCTGTTGCTGAGAATGTAAAACCTATAGTTGCATATACGATAATCGCTATATATGGTGTTTTAAATGATTTATGAATTTTAGACAATGCTTTTAATGGGATCACTTTGTCTCTGGATAACGCATACGGAACTCTTGGATTATTAAGTATCGAGCCACTTAAGAAACCAAACATGGAAACGATAGCTCCTATAAATAATATGGTAAATCCAATAGGACCAAAAGCAACTTTAGCTGTTTCTGCAAGTGGAGATGCTTTAAAATTGGGTAAATCACTACCTAAAACTCCTTGTGATACGGTTTGAATTAATACATAGATGCATACTACCGTTAAAATACTAATAAAAATAGCCTTAGGAACGGTACGTTTTGGGTTTATAACTTCACCGCCAACAACAAGCCCTGTTTCTGCCCCTTGAAAAGCAAAGAATAAAATCAATGATGCTTCTCCTAGCTCTCTAATACCTGGCATGGCATCAATATATAGATTGTTAAATGATACGCCTTTCCATCCAATGAGTATTAGTAAAAGTAAGGGTATTAATTTGGCAAGCGTATTAAATTTCACCAGGCCTATACCTTGTTTTAATCCAATAATGTTAATACAAGCCAGTCCAAAGAAAATTATAAACAGAAATAATAATCGAACCCAGTCATTTTCAAAAACGGGATAAGCAGATGCTAATATATTCACTAAGGCATTCGATACTGCTGCGTCTGCAAACAAGGTGCCACTTATGGCAAAAATACCTCCTATAAACCCGGCATAATTACCAAATGCCGTTTCAATATAGGTGTAAGGCCCCCCCGTATTGGTTATCTTACTACCAGCTTCAGCAAAACATAGCATAACAAATGCTATTAAAATACCACAAAAAATATAGGCTATAATACTAGAAGCACCCATTTTTGAAGCTATAACAGCTGGCAGCGCAAAAATACCTGCACCTATAATGATATTGATAATATTGGCAGATAATCCTAAAACACCAACACTTCTTTTTAAATCTTCTTCTTTTTTATTCATATTATAAGTAGCTTAACCACCATTTATTTTTATTATTGGTTTTGTAAATCATATATTTTTTAGATGGGAAATATAGAAGTGCTATAACGCCTATCCATACTAAATAAACAATAAATAGTGAATAACCGTAATTAGCAAAATTTGGGTTGTTAAAAGCGTTAGAAGATAGTATCATGTCTTTCCAATTACCTCCAAAAATTAAAAGGCCAAGAATGGCTAAAACATGTATGACGAACACATGCAAGAAATAGTAAAATAGAGGAACACGTCCAAATACTAAAAAGAAGTCTGAAATTTTATTTTTAATAGTTTCAATACCATATAAAAATAATAGCGAAGGACCAATAGTTATTAATATAAATACTAACGAAGGCGGGTATTTAGTGATTTTAAAAAACGATAGAATAGTCTTTGTTGTGGTATCTTGAGCAGACCACGGTACTAAATCACCGTAAACGTTGAGCCCTCTTAAGATAAAGAATAGTGCTATTGAGCTAATACCCAATATAGCTAACCATTTTTTACGTACGGCAATATTAAAACCTTTTTTATAAAAAGAGCCAAAACAAAACCCTAAAGCCATGACTCCAATCCAGGGAATAATTGGATAAGCAAATACCAGAAAGCGAGCAGAATCTACAGGCATAAACTGTTGTTGGTGTAATATATACCATATTATGGACTTAAAACTTGTTCCTTGCATAATTATCCCATCTAAAATGTTGTGACCTGCAACTAATATGATACCAATAATTAGGATCACTCTTTTGGGGAGATAAATTAAAAAAGATAGAAAAACCATACTTAAACCAATAGCCCAAATTACTTGAAGTGCTATAAAGCTATAGGTCAAGTCAAACCACCATAATAAATTATTCAAAACTAGTTCTAAAAAAATTAACCATATCCCTCTGGTCAATAAAAATTTGAACAACTCAGGCTTGCTCCTTTTTGTAGCGTATAAATAAGCAGAAGTACCTGCTAAAAAGACAAAAACAGGTGCGCAGTAATGTGTTATAAACCTGGTAAAGAATAAAAAGGGAGTTGTAGTGTCTAAGTTTGTAGGGTCACTACTAAAAGCACCAAAATGAAAAAAGTCTCTAACATGATCTAATGCCATAATAACCATTACAACACCTCTTAAAATGTCTATAGATTCAATGCGTGTTGATTTTACTAGAGCCAATCTTTTATGTTTTTTGATTAGTTACTGTAAAAGGAAAAAATTAAATAAATTCAAAGGCATATCAATGTTAGTGAATTTATTGCATAAAAAAAAATAGCCAACAATGAACGTGGGCTATTTAGTAATATGTTTTTAGACCTGTCAGGTTTTTAAAACCTGACAGGTCTTATAATAAGAAGTTAACGTAAAATTAATTTTTGTCAGGTACTTGGATAAAATACTTATTTTGCTAGAGTTGTTTGTTTTTCTTTTTTAACAGCGAAATCAATTTCAATTTGATTTTTAGTAATATCCTCAAAAGTTTCTCTTTTTCTAATTAAATGTGCTTTGTTTTTATACCATAAAACTTCAGCAGGTCGGTATCTGGAATTATAGTTACTGGCCATAGAGAAACAATAAGCCCCCGCATTTTTAAAACATAAAATATCACCTTCATTAATTTCATTGATACGTCTGTTATTTCCAAAAGTGTCTGTTTCACAAATATAACCTACCACTGTATAAAAACGTTCACGTCCTTTTAGGTTAGATATATTTACAATATCGTGGTGAGATCCATAAAGCATGGGTCTAATAAGGTGATTAAATCCAGAATCTACTTGTGCAAATACTGTTGAGGTTGTTTGTTTTACAGCGTTTACTTTAGTTAAAAAACTTCCGGATTCGCTTACTAAAAATTTACCAGGCTCAAAAGCTAAGGTTAGATCTTTTCCATAATTTTTGCAAAATTCGTTGAACCTTGCTGTTAGTTTTTTTCCTAACTCTTCAATATTGGTTTCAATATCTCCCTGTTTGTAAGGTACTTTAAATCCAGAGCCAAAATCAATAAAATCTAAATTTTTAAATTGTTTAGCAGTTTCAAATAATATTTCACTGGCATATAAAAAGACTTCAATATCCAAAATATCGCTACCTGTATGCATATGTATACCATTAATAGTCATTTTAGTATTTTCTACGATACGTAAAATGTGTGGTATCTGATGAATAGAAATTCCAAATTTAGAATCGATATGCCCAACCGAAATATTACTATTACCACCAGCCATAACATGTGGGTTAATACGAATACATACAGGTGTTTTTGGATGTTTTGTTCCAAATTGCTCTAATATTGAAAGGTTATCAATATTGATTTTAACACCTAATTTAGCCGCTTCTTCTATTTCAGTTAAGGATACGCCATTTGGTGTGAAAATAATCTGTTCAGGTAAAAAACCTGCAGCCAGACCAAGTTGAACCTCTTGAATAGATACTGTATCGATACCAGATCCTAGTGTGTTTAAAAGTTTTAATATAGATATATTAGATAATGCTTTAACTGCATAGTTAATCTTAAGCTTTTTTACATTTTTAAAGGCACTAGTAAGCCTTTTGTATTGGTTTTCAATTTTTTCAGCATCATATACATAAACTGGACTCTCAAAATCTTGTGCAATTTTCAGCAATTGATTTTCTAACATAATTTTTCTAATTTTTGTCAAAGATATTTTATTAGAATAAATAAAAAGCAAATAGTTAAAAAATTATACAAATTAAACACATTGTTAATTATTTAACAATTAGATGTGCCATATTGCTATTGAACTCATTTAGACTTTTTGGATTTAAGCGAAAATTAGAAGTTTTTGTCTCTGTTGAAGACTTTTTTGAGTTGCATAGCAGAGCTACGGAAGGAAAAAAAGACAAAAACAGAGTTGAAAACAGCCATTTTTTAGCAAATTGAAAAAGTCTAAATGAGTTCATTGGTAAGTTTTCATAATTAAATATTAGGGTAAGTAATTGCTATTATTTACATTTGCCTTTCTTAAACGATTAAGCGAATTATGAATTTACACGAATATCAAGGTAAAGAGATATTAAGTAGTTTTGGAGTACGTATACAACGTGGTATAGTAGCTCAAAATGCTAATGAAGCAGTTGCTGCTGCAAAACAATTAACAAGCGAAACAGGAACCAGTTGGCATGTTATTAAGGCCCAAGTTCATGCTGGAGGACGCGGTAAAGGTGGCGGTGTAAAACTAGCCAAAAATTTGCAAGAGGTTGAAGATATTGCAGGGCAAATTATTGGGATGGATTTAATAACGCCTCAAACGTCTGCTGCTGGTAAAAGGGTACATCAGGTTTTAATTGCTGAGGATGTTTATTATCCAGGTGAAAGTGAAACTGATGAGTTTTACATGTCTGTATTATTAAATAGAGGAACCGGACGTAATATGATCATGTATTCTACTGAAGGTGGTATGGATATTGAAACTGTTGCAGAAGAAACGCCAGATTTAATATTTACTGAAGAGGTTGATCCAACAGTTGGTTTATTACCATTTCAAGCTAGACGCGTTGCTTTTAATTTAGGGTTATCTGGTTTGGCTTTTAAAGAGATGACAAAATTTGTTGCTGCTTTATATACAGCTTATGTAAAATCTGATTCATCTTTATTTGAGATTAATCCGGTTTTAAAAACAAGTGATAATAAAATAATGGCTGTAGATGCTAAAGTAACTATTGACGATAATGCACTTTATAGACATAAGAACTACATTGATTTACGCGATGTGCGTGAAGAAAGTGCTATAGAAGTAGAAGCTGGAGAACTTGGCCTAAACTATGTAGATCTAGATGGAAATGTTGGCTGTATGGTAAATGGAGCAGGGTTAGCCATGGCTACAATGGATTTAATAAAACAAGCAGGAGGAGAGCCAGCTAACTTTTTAGATGTTGGTGGTACTGCTGATGCAGCTCGTGTGGAAGCGGCTTTCAAAATTATACTAAAAGATCCGGCGGTAAAAGCTATTTTAATAAACATATTTGGAGGGATCGTACGTTGCGATCGTGTGGCACAAGGTGTTATTGATGCTTATAAAAATATGGGAACGATAAATGTACCTATCATTGTGCGTTTGCAAGGAACCAATGCCGATATCGCTAAGGAATTAATAGATAATTCTGGTTTGGATGTGATGAGTGCCACAGAATTTCAAGAGGCAGCTGATAAAGTACAGCAAGTTTTGGCTTAATTCCTGTGAAGGCAGGAATCTAAATATAATAAAAGAGCAACATTAATGTTGCTCTTTTTTGTGTATTAGATGAGTTGAAGTTTTTGTTAATTTCGGGCTTTTTTAGAAATTACATCAGGTTTAGATTTATTTTCTAAAGATTTGCTTTTGGAGTTTTGTATTTTACTCTTTTCTCCCTTCTTAGGCATAGGACCTCTTAAATGAATGACAAGCCCATTTAAAAAATTACGTAAAATTTGATCACCACACTCCATATATTTAGGGTGGTCTTCTTTTCTAAAAAATGCTCCCAGTTCACTTTTAGATATTCTGAAATCGACCAGGCTTAAAATTTTTACAATATCATCGTCACGCAGTTTTAAAGCAACACGTAATTTTTTTAAAATATCATTATTTGTCATAAGATTGATTTCTACTTCTGTTAATACTTAAAATGGTTCAATTAATTCAAAGGAATATGCCTTTTTGGCGTTTTCTTCGCTTTTGCAAAGATACCTTAAATATTAATTTTTAATGATTTGTATGAAAGATAAGTTTTTTGCGACTAAACACTTGTAAGTTAGGTGTTTGTGAGTGTTTTTTTTAGCAAAAGTAAATTGATGTAAATGACGAAATGCAATTTTATTAGACGAATAAAACACAATTATTGATGAAATAAATAAAAGTTACGACAAAATACCTATGGTTTTTCGATAAGTTACATTATATAGACGATTATTAAATTACTGTTGTGTGTACCTTTATAGTATAATTAATTAATCCCCTAAAGAAATGATTAATAGAGTAGAAAAACTAAGTCTTTTGTCCGAAATGATTGCATTTGCAAAGTATGATAAAGACATAAAAAATATAGAATATAATTTTCTATTAGGTGTTGCGAAACAACTCGATATAGCACGAGAAGATTTTGAATATTTAATAGACCATCCTGTTACTTATACGCATTTAAAATCTCATAGTGAGCGTATTGTTCAGTTTCATAGATTGGTATTATTAATGAATATTGACCAAGAAAATGAAGGCAACCCTTCCGGTGCGATAAAATTATATAACTTTGGTTTACGTATGGGACTAAGCCATGAGTCCATTACTAAGGTACTTTATTTAATGGAAAGTTTTCCAAATAAAATTGTACCACCTGATGTGTTGATTGATATTTTTAAAACACAGTATAATTAATAATAATCTGCTAAGTTCTTATTATAAAATGTGTTTTATTTGAGGCCCTCCTTGTGGGGGTATGGAAAAGCTAAAAGTTTAAACTTTTAGCTTTTCTAGTTTATCTTGATAACCTTTAATTTCGTCACGTAATTTTGCGGCAATAATAAAATCTAAGGCTTTAGCAGCTTCTTCCATTAATTTACGCTTTTCTCGGATTTTCTTTTCTAATTCTGGTTTCGTTAAATACTCGCTTTCTGGTTCTGCAGCCTTTAATGCCTCCAACTCATAGCTGTATGTACTTACTGAATTCTTTGACAAAGCATTATCTAAACTTTTATTGAGTGCTTTGGGGGTCACATTATGTTTTGTATTGTAAGCAATTTGTTTTTCACGTCTGTAATTAGTTTCATCAATAGTCTTTTGCATACTATTAGTAATTTTGTCTGCATACATGATGGCTTTTCCATTCAAATTCCTTGCGGCTCTACCTACAGTTTGTGTCAATGAACGCGTTGACCGTAAAAAACCTTCTTTATCTGCATCTAAAATAGCAACAAGAGATACTTCGGGTAAATCCAAACCTTCTCGTAAAAGGTTCACACCGACTAACACATCAAATAGCCCTTTGCGCAAATCTTGCATAATTTCAACACGCTCTAAAGTATCTACATCGCTATGAATATATCGGCAGCGTACCTGTATTCTGTCTAAATATTTCGTTAGCTCTTCTGCCATTCGTTTTGTAAGCGTCGTCACTAATATGCGCTCATCTTTCTCAATTCTTTGTTGTATTTCTTCTATTAAATCATCGATTTGATTTAAACTTGGTCGTACCTCAATAATAGGATCTAATAACCCTGTCGGACGAATAACTTGTTCTATATAAATACCATCTGTTTTTTGAAGTTCATAATCTGCAGGCGTAGCACTTACATAAATAACTTGATTTTGAATGGCTTCAAATTCTTCAAATTTTAATGGACGATTATCCATAGCCGCAGGCAGTCTAAAACCGTATTCAACCAGATTTTCTTTTCTGCTTCTATCACCACCATACATAGCATGTACTTGAGAAATAGTAACATGGCTCTCATCAACAACCATTAAATAATCATCTGGAAAATAATCTAATAAACAGAAGGGGCGCGTACCGGGTAACCTACCGTCAAGATAACGTGAATAGTTTTCTATACCCGAGCAATAACCCAATTCACGTATCATTTCTAAATCGAACTCTGTACGTTCTTTAAGTCGTTTGGCTTCTAAATGTTTACCAATTTCTTTAAAATAATCATGTTGTTTTACCAAATCATCTTGAATATTTTTAATAGCACCTTGAAGCACTTCAGGTGAGGTGACAAACATATTTGCAGGATAAATGGTAAGCTGATCATATTTTTCTATAACCTCGTTGGTCTGAATGTTAAAAGATTCGATATCTTCAATTTCATCGCCAAAAAAATGAATCCTAAAGGCATCATCGGCATAACTAGGAAAGATGTCAACGGTATCGCCTTTTATTCTAAAGTTTCCATGTTTAAAATCAGCTTCTGTTCTAGAATATAAACTTTGCACTAATTGATGTAATAATTTCGTTCTGGAAATAACCTGATCACGTTTTATGGCCACCACATTTTTTTGAAACTCAATGGGGTTTCCAATACCATAAATACATGAAACCGATGCAATCACCAGAACATCGCGACGACCAGAAAGTAAGGAAGATGTGGCACTTAAACGCATCTTCTCAATTTCTTCATTAATGGATAAATCTTTTTCTATGTAAACACCAGAAACAGGAATATAAGCTTCTGGTTGGTAGTAATCATAATATGAAACAAAATACTCCACAGCATTATCTGGAAAAAACTGTTTAAACTCTGAGTATAATTGGGCTGCCAGTGTTTTATTATGTGCTAAAACTAAGGTTGGACGTTGCACTTCCTTTATAACATTAGCAACAGTAAAGGTTTTTCCAGAACCTGTTACACCAAGTAATGTTTGATATTTTTCATTAGAAGTAATACCATCAACCAGTTGTTTTATGGCTTGTGGTTGATCTCCTGTAGGGCTAAATTCAGATTCAATTTTAAATTGCATGTTGCAAAATTAAGCAAAATAAGTAAGCTATCGCTTTAAAGTAAAATGACCTGAAAACTCTCTACCGTCTTGTAGAAAAACTTTAAACCAATAATCATCAGTTGGCAATAGCGTACCATTAAAAGTACCATCCCAACCATCAGATTGCACGGTAAGTTGTTTTAATAATTTTCCATACCTATCGTAAATTAAAACAGTACTATTTGGTTGAAATGTGGCATTTATGCCTTTAATTTTCCAATGATCATTAATAGTATCGCCATTGGGTGTGAAAAATTTTGAATGGCCAATAACAGAAATATCTAAAGTTGAGATACCACAAATAGCATCACGAACATAGATCGTGTAAAAGCCTGCTTTTACATTATTGAAGGAAGGATCCTCTTGATAAACTGTAAAAGGAGCGTCTTCTCCTCTTAGAGCATATTCATAATCACCAAGTCCGAGGTTGGTAGGATCGATAATAACCGAGTTGTTTTCGGATAGGTCTGTAATGGTAACGTCATCTTGAGTAATGGTTGCTTTTTCTGAAGCTTTCACATCTACATGCAAGGTTCTGGAGCAACCCGTGCCATCAGTTTTAGTTAAGGTGATTGAGTACCTTCCAGGGGTTGATACTGTTAATGTAGAATTATTAGAAAGTATAGAACCATCTTCATAAGCCCACTCATAAATAAACGGTTCGTTAATATTAGTCTCAATAGGGTCTAACATGACGGTAAATGTTGGATCGGAAGTACAGACAATTTCTTCCGGGTTAATGGTGAATTCCGGTAAAGGGTTCACTACGAGTTCAATAGTTGTAGTAGCTGTACAAGACATATTATCAGGGTTTATAACCTCTACTACAATCGTTTGATTTCCTGAAATCAAGGGATTTGGTAAGGAAGGACTGTCTATAATTGAGTTGCCATTTTCATCAACATAATCAAAATAGATTTCTGTACTAGATTGAGTTCCAAGAACCGTACTACTAAATACAGAAGTATCAAAAGGAAATACACCATCATCATCCAAATCACCCGAGTCACCATCACATACTATTAGGGGTGAAACAGGATTTGCTATGGGTTGGATATCTACTTTGAACTCAATAGCTGTTTCATCATAGCAAGCACCGTCAGGATCTAAGGTGTTATTGTTTGTTACTCTAGCTATAACAGTTTGGTTAGGTGTTAAAAAGGGGGTTGGTAATGTAGCTGAATTGATCACGGTAATACCATCAATATCTAAATAGGTGAAATTTACAGAAACATCAGTTAAAGATTGTCCGTTAAGTAAAGTTGTTTCAATTAAAGTTGTATCAAAAGGAAACATACCATCGTTAATATCTATATCATTATCACATTCAATTTGAGGGGGAATAGGGTTGGCAAAGGGCAAAGCTTCAACAGTTAATAAATTCGGAAATGCTTCTAATCCCAAACAATTATTACCTAAATCACTTTTTACGCGCACCCAAATGTCTTGCGTATTTGGTGAATTTGTATTTTGATGATTAGCAATATCTAGGATTTCGTTTGTCTCTAATTCAGCGTCCAATTGACTTTCATAAAAATGGACAGTCACATTAAACGTAGAAAATATAGTTGTAGAAATATGATTTTTAATAAGTGATATATCAAACGTAGAAACACCGTCTCTATCGTCTAGGCCGTCATCACATTGATATATAGAAGTAGGGTTGTAAAGTGCAAGTGCAGCACTTGAAGGTGTGACTTCCAAAGTAATTGAAACCAAACTAAAACACCCATTAGAATCTTCAACTCCAATCCAAACTATTTCAGGGGTAAATGGCGTTGAATTTTGAAAAATCTGTGGATTAGGAATTGGATTGTTTACACTACTATCCAAATAATAAGAAAAGATAAGATTTTTAGCAACATGATCAGGATCTATTTCTTCTTTTATAGAATTTAACGTTAAATTGAATGAAGCTACACCATCATTGGAAGTATCATCACATTGCGAATATGTGCTGGGAGTATTTAAAATAGGTAATTCAAAAACCTCAATTTTAAAATAAGTATCTGTATAACAATTATTTAACCAATTGTTGGTCATTCTCACATATATGGTTTGTCCACCAGAAACATTATTTGAAAATGCATTAGGAGTGAGTATTGGCGATAGATATGTTGCATCTGTGAAATAGGTTAATGAAAAATCTGAAGCAGATTGTCCATTTAGAATTTCAGTTTCTCTTTGAGTTAGATCAAAAACAATAAACCCATTGGTATCGGTTCCCACAGAGGTGTTATCACATTCTTGTATTGGAGTTATATTGGCTGCACCCAAAGGGAAAGCAGAATCATAAACTTCTAAATCAAAACTAGATATATCAAAACACGATGTGTTTAAATCGTTTTCAACGCGAGCAAATATGGTCGTATTTCCGCTTTCAAAAGGGCTGGTAATTGGGGCATTTCCAGAGTTTGCATCAGCTCGAGAACGATGATAAGTTATTTGTGCTCCTGATGTTGGACTTATTATTACATCTTGCAAAGTTAAATTGAAAGGCATGGTGCCATTATTATCATCATCACATAGTTGTATGTCAGGTGCCGTGTTGATATATATTTGATTGTATGTGACTTCTTCAGTAAAGAAATGACATTTATTATTGAGTAAGTTAGTTGAGTTGTGTGCAAATTTAAGCCGAATAGCATGCGATGTATTATTGTTTTCAGGAATGGTATAATTTAGAGTGTTCGATGTTTCATTAGAGATATCAGTCCATATTCCAAATGTTGTTGATTCTTGCCATTGCATAACAAAATTATTAGGGATGTTTGCAGATATGTTTATAGTTAAATCGTTAGAGTCTGTGACACAAAAGGATGTGTTATTGACTATACTACTTGTTGATTGATCTATAATATCGATTTGAGGACCACAGGGCCTTACTTCAATATCATCAATAGCCAGATCATTTCCAGCAGTTCCAGAAACATTGTTTTTTAGCATAAAATAAATATTTTCAGTTCCAACTGGTGCTGAAAAAATTAAATTTCTTCTATGCCATCTATTTGCTCCAATACCTTCAATAGGGCCAGAATCTGCCTCTATTGGAGTACCAAGATTATCATCGTTAATATCCGTAAATCCTATTATTAATTTAATATTAGGATCAATAAAATAATCAGGCGCATTTGTTTTTGCAAACCAAGCCGAAAGCTCATATTCTATATCAGGACATAAACCATCAATTTTTTGAGCATAAAAAACATTTAAATCTTCCTTGGCATCACAATAATATAGATAACCATTAAAATTCCCTGTATGGTCTGAGAAACTATCATTCCAACTTGCGCCACCTGGTGCAGCATCTTTTGGATTTTTCATAATACTATATTGATCAGGACCAATGCTCCCAGTTCCAACATAAGTGTACAAATCTGCTGGCCTAAAATTTGGATGTACATTGTTAATTGGATCTTGATTTAATGATGGACCTAACCTACTAGTGCCATTCCCGAAATTTTCAATGAAGACGGGGTCTCCTAATGAACATACTTGAGCTTCAGAAGGGGTACTTATAAAAGCTATAAGGCAAAATAATACTATGAATATTTTAGACATATCATTTTCATTGAAAACAAATATATGGAAAAACAACAAATGTGTTCGAGAACACTAATCTGTACTTTAGTAATTTTCTTAAACGATTTAATATGTCATTTTAGTTTTCGAATTGTGCAAAAAACAAAAAGGTTGTCATGTGTCATCATTTATAAATGACTTAATCACAATAAAGAATTTAAGAGTTATCGCTTTAAAGTAAAATGACCTGAAAACTCTCTACCGTCTTGTAGAAAAACTTTAAACCAATAATCATCAGTTGGCAATAGCGTACCATTAAAAGTACCATCCCAACCATCAGATTGCACGGTAAGTTGTTTTAATAATTTTCCATACCTATCGTAAATTAAAACAGTACTATTTGGTTGAAATGTGGCATTTATGCCTTTAATTTTCCAATGATCATTAATAGTATCGCCATTGGGTGTGAAAAATTTTGAATGGCCAATAACAGAAATATCTAAAGTTGAGATACCACAAATAGCATCACGAACATAGATCGTGTAAAAGCCTGCTTTTACATTATTGAAGGAAGGATCCTCTTGATAAACTGTAAAAGGAGCGTCTTCTCCTCTTAGAGCATATTCATAATCACCAAGTCCGAGGTTGGTAGGATCGATAATAACCGAGTTGTTTTCGGATAGGTCTGTAATGGTAACGTCATCTTGAGTAATGGTTGCTTTTTCTGAAGCTTTCACATCTACATGCAAGGTTCTGGAGCAACCCGTGCTATCAGTTTTAGTTAAGGTGATTGAGTACCTTCCAGGGGTTGATACTGTTAATGTAGAATTATTAGAAAGTATAGAACCATCTTCATAAGCCCACTCATAAATAAACGGTTCGTTAATATTAGTCTCAATAGGGTCTAACATGACGGTAAATGTTGGATCGGAAGTACAGACAATTTCTTCCGGGTTAATGGTGAATTCCGGTAAAGGGTTCACTACGAGTTCAATAGTTGTAGTAGCTGTACAAGACATATTATCAGGGTTTATAACCTCTACTACAATCGTTTGATTTCCTGAAATCAAGGGATTTGGTAAGGAAGGACTGTCTATAATTGAGTTGCCATTTTCATCAACATAATCAAAATAGATTTCTGTACTAGATTGAGTTCCAAGAACCGTACTACTAAATACAGAAGTATCAAAAGGAAATACACCATCATCATCCAAATCACCCGAGTCACCATCACATACTATTAGGGGTGAAACAGGATTTGCTATGGGTTGGATATCTACTTTGAACTCAATAGCTGTTTCATCATAGCAAGCACCGTCAGGATCTAAGGTGTTATTGTTTGTTACTCTAGCTATAACAGTTTGGTTAGATGTTAAAAATGGGTTTGGTAATGTAGGTGAATTGATCACGGTAATGCCATCAATATCTAAATAGGTGAAATTTACAGAAACGTCAGTTAGAGATTGTCCGTTAAGTAAGATTGTTTCAATTAAAGTTGTATCAAAAGGAAACATACCATCGTTAATATCTATATCATTATCGCATTCAATTTGAGGGGGAATTGGATTGGCAAAGGGCAAAGCTTCAACAGTTAATAAATTCGGAAATACTTCTAATCCCAAACAATTATTACCTAAATCACTTTTTACACGCACCCAAATGTCTTGTGTATTTGGTGAATTTGTATTTTGATGATTAGCAATATCTAGAATTTCGTTTGTCTCTAATTCTGCGTCCAATTGACTTTCATAAAAATGAACAGTCACATTAAACGTAGAAAATATAGTTGTAGAAATATAGTTTTTAATAGTGGACATATCAAATGTAGAAATACCGTCTCTATCGTCTAAACCATCATCACATTGATATATAGAAGTAGGGTTGTAAAGTGCAAGTACAGCACTTGAAGGGGTGACTTCCAAAGTAATTGAAACCAAGCTAAAACACCCATTAGAATCTTCAACTCCAATCCAAACTATTTCAGGGGTAAATGGCGTTGAATTTTGAAAAATTTGTGGATTAGGAATTGGATTGTTTGCGTTACTATCTAAATAATAAGAAAAGATAAGATTTTTAGCAACATGATCAGGATCTATTTCTTCTTTTATAGAATTTAATGTTAAATTGAATGAAGCTACACCGTCATTGGAAGCATCATCACATTGCGAATATGTGCTGGGAGTATTTAAAACAGGTAATGGGTGAACGGTTAATACAATTTCATCAGAATATAAACCACAACTGTTTCCAGCTAAATTTAAAAAAGCTCGATATTGATAGGTGTTATAAGATAAAGGCGTATTCGTAATATTTAAATCAGCTGTTTGAGACCCCATATAAATAGTATTATCAACTACGGTATTCCAGTTAATACCATCAGTACTAACTTCCCATTGAATAGTGTCAAATGTTGATGATACTGGAGATATTATGGCATTTGAAAGTTCACAAATTTCAGTATCAACGGGTTGCGTTGTAATAGCTATAGGGGCAACATTTAAATAATTACTATTAGGAATGGTATAACCATCACTAGCATTTGTAACTAATCCGGTAGCATTTGTTGTGACCAAATTGTCTCCTAATAAATCGTCCCCATTTGCATCAGAAAAATCAGCTTCAATGACATCGCTACAGGTATCACCATCACTATCTAAATCAAGATAAGTAAATATGGAATCATTATCTAGATCATTTGGTGTATACCCAATGATGTTACTGTCGGGAGCAGTTTCAGCGGCATCCGCCCATCCGTTTGTACCATAAGTTGGACCATCTTCAACACCATCTAGATTGGTATCGGATAATGTAGTACCAAGCTGCCCAGATTCTATTAAATCGTAGATCCCATCATTGTCACTGTCTAAATCGTAAAAATCGAAAACACCATCAGTATCAGAATCTAAAGGCAAAATGTTAATATCAAAAATGTCATCTAATCCATTAATATCTATATCTGTATTTGATAATGTTATCAGTGTACCTCTATTTTCAATAATATCTGGAAGTCCATCATTATCACTGTCTAAGTCAAATTCATCTTTAATACCATCTAAATCTGTATCTTTTTTAAAGCAGGTAAGGGATATCTCACCACTAAATGTGGAAGCTGTAGTTGTGTTTATTAATTTATGGATAAAAGAAAACCCATCAACTTGATTAGCAAAAAATTGATAAGGCGTATTGCCTGAAGGGGTAGGGTTTATTTTAAAATGAATTTCGGATCCCGAAATTTGAGTCACATTTGCTTCAAAAACACCATCAAAATTGGAATCGATTAATAAGCGATCATCGGGGTCTATGAGTGTGATGTTTTTATTTACAGGTGAAATTTTTGCAACAAAAGATTCACCAGTGGTTGCCACATGTGTAATTGCTGTATCTTCCATGAATTTCACATTCACTGATTCAGTAAAAGCTAATGAATATGTACTTTCTGCATGAGCTGCCGGTTGAACAATGCTTGTAAAACCACCAGAGTTTGTGCCTGTAATGGTATTTGTTGTATTTCCAGAACTATTATTTTGAATGAATGTCGATGAAGTTATTGAAGTATTAACGGTATTATCCTGAAAAATAAGTTGTGGTTGGTTCGTATTCGCAATATTTACAGTAACATCACCTCTTGATTCTGTACAATTAAGTATACCGTCATTATCATTATCTATATCAATGTTATCAATAATACCATCATTGTCAATATCGTCTGGACAGATGCTTACAGGTACTTCTGCCGATTCTAATCTTTCTAATGTACATGTAATGATGCCAATTAATTTATATTTCCCTGGTACAGTTGGTGTTAAAACGGGTGTACTTATAGATAGGTTTTGGAACCCAGATCCATCATCAAACCACCATTCAAAACTATCAAAGTTTTGAGTGTTAGCAGCTTCTAGAGTGATATTGGGAATACAATTTCCCAAGGTTGCAAATTGTGCGTCAAAATTAATTTCTGGTGCCGAAGGAAAGCCAGAATAAAAACTTCCGGATGTTGCTGCGCCATTAAAATTAAAATAAGCGCAATATAATTCATCACTACTTTCTACAGATATATTTCCAAAAAGGCCAGTAACTTTGTAAGTGACATAATCGGATTTCCCATTAACAGCACTCGGACCAATTGTAGAAAAACTTGATATGGGCGTGTTATTAATAGTTATGGTAGCTCCAGATTTTGTTACTACGGTAATACCTCCTGTATAATTAGTGCCCCCAATATGTTCAATATTTGCTATATTATCCAGATTACCTCTGGCTTCACAGCTTAATGGTGGTACAAAAAACATCCCTTGATTGGCTTCACTATTTGTAGCTCCTACACCTTGATAAGCAAAAGTAGGTAAAGAGGTTTCTACATACATATTGCCATTAGCATTATAGTTGTTTCCCTCTATTAAATAATAATCTCCTGCATTAATTGTTGCTATTGGAGTATTGCCATTTATACTTATAGTTGTATTATCTGTATGTGCTACTATTAAAATATTCTCCCAGGCGTTATCACCATCACCTTTAACAAAAATATATTCTGTACCGACTTTTGATAAATCAACAATTTGGTCTATTCCATAATCTCTACTGTTACCGTTATGAAAGCTACCATTAGCAGAACCACAATTTACTACGACGGGTTTATCCGAATTTATTAAACACCCTATTAATCCATCGCGGTTAATAACTGAGGAACTACTGTTTGTTGCTATAGTATAACTTTCACCTTTGTTTAAAGTGGTGTTTATAGGAGTGGTTCCCGTATAATTTTTTATAATAATACCGGCAGGAAGGTTACTAAAAGTGACTAGTGTATTATCTTCGGTTGCCATGACAGATGCAAAATTCAAATAATTGTCTTGAGGGTTTTCATTGGTATAACTACCTACTCTAAAAGTAGTCCCTAATGCAGAAAGCCCTTTACTAACTAAAGCCCCAGCCTGAGCACCTCCACCTGCATTCATTCTTACAGATACATAGATAGTACTTTCAGCTTCAATAATATACCCCTTATTATTAACGACTACGCTGGTTTGTGATGAAGGAATGAATAACTGTCCATTTCCAAAACCTAAGGAGATTTGTTGAGGGGTTGTATTAGAAACATTACCAGTTATATAGCTAGAGATGGGTTGACCTACAGGTTTAATGGTAAATGGAACATCTGTTGCACTGGGTGTTGATAAATAGATATACTGATCTTCTGGATTGGCATTTCCAAACTCGGCACTTGTTAATGGTGGGATATAATGTGTTTTACTTAATTGCGAATAACCTTGTGTGGTAATAGTAATTATAAATATTAACAATGTTTTTTTGTAAAAAGCAGATGATTGCATAAGTCTATTGTTAATAAGTAAACTAAATACTAAAATATAGTATTTAGTTTACTTAGACTTTATAAAACCAAGAAGGTTTAATCTTTTTAGATAAAAAGATTAAAATGGCGATTATTTAGTAAAATAATTGTTGCAATTATCTTACTTTAATAATAAAATAGGGTAGTATTATCGTTTTAATGCAAAGTGCCCTTGAAGATTAAAAGCATTACCATTCTGAATTACCTCGGCAGAGAACCAATAATCATCAGAAGGCATGTTTTCCCCATTATAGGTACCGTCCCAACCAATAGATGTGTGTGGTAAAGTTTTAAGAAGTTTACCATGTCTGTTGTAAATATGTACAACTGTACCTGGTAAGAACTCAATACCTACAATGTGCCAAGTATCGTAAAAACCATCACTATTCGGGGTAACAAATTTTGGAACATCAAAAACCATAACATCTTGTGTCACATCCATACATCCATTTAAATCTCTAACAGTGACCGTATGCATTCCAAATGTGACATTTTCAAAGATATTGGATGTTTGCGGTTCCCCATCATCTAAGATAAATACATAATTGCCAGTATTATTAGTATTAATGTCAACTGTAATACTATTTGGATCTGCAAAATCAACCGTTGTAGTAAAGTTTATAGTAGCGGCTTCAGATTCTATGACAGAAAAAGGATGCGTATAAGGGCAATTACCGGTGATATAGGATCTGGTAACTGTCACTGAGTAATTTCCTATATCATTAATATCATTTAGTAATATTTCTGATGTTGTTGCACCTGTAGACCATAAATAGGTATCATCAGGATGACCAGTTTCTGCACTAATTACCAAAGGTAAATTATCTGTACATAATGGAACAATATCATCAATAGGGATGACTGGTAAAGGGTTGATACGCGTTGTAAATTCTGTTGTATCAAAGCAACCTGTATGATTGTTTTCAATACGGGCATAAATGGTTTCTCCATCAGATGCTAGATAATTATTGTTTATAGCATTGGTCCCTGCTCCGGCATTAACAGAATCATTATAATAGGTAATATTATAGTCTGGGGCGTTTTGAGTTCCCAAAATGGTATTAGCAGTTAAAGTTAGTAAATCAAACTCAAAAAGGCCATCAAAATTATCATCACAAGTAATTAAACTTGCAACTGTATTAGCGACAGGGTTTGGGTTTATTTGTAAATCAAATGAAGGTGCAATAAAGCAACCTGTTACAACATCCGACACCCTTATAAAGATAGTATGACTACTTGCTGTATAATTAAATATATTATTTAGTGGTGCCAGATTATTGTCGGCATCGCCTTGTGTATTGTGATATGAAATATTGATTGAGCTAGGGTCATCCACAATCATAGCATCGACAGTTGATAAATCAAAAGTATCTGTATCATTATCACATATGGGTATCACTCCTATGTTATTAATAGGAGGGGGAAGGTTTACTCTTAATTCCAATGGAACAACACTGAAACAACTAGTTAAAGTATTTGCTACTTTAATATAAACGGTTTTAGCGCCTGAATTAAAACTTGATGGTGTCGTTATTTCATTGGTATTATCTAAGCCATCATTTTGATTAATATCGCCTAAATCTTCAAAGTAATTTATTATAAGATTGGTTTGAATTCTATCTAAAATTTCAAAATCTGCCGTTGTTAAATCAAATGCAGTGATACCATCGTAATCTTCATCGCAAAGTATTAAGGCCGTTGGGGTAGTAATATCTGGAGCAGCAAGAATATTGATGCTGACCTCTTCTATGACAAAACATAGGGAATCATCGCTTTCAATCCTAGCGTATAAAGTTTGTGGGTTTCTGGTATTTGTATAAGTGAGAGGTAGTGCATTATTATTGTTCTCAGCATCCACTCGGGTAAAATGGAATGTGATATTTAAAGGTTCTGGAGGGGTAGAACCTTCTATCTCTAATATTTTTTCGTTTAAATCGAAAGTATCTATACCATCATTACTAATGTCATCACATCTTAAAAAAGGAGCTGGGACATTATAAACTGGGTCTGGTGACACTTGTAATATGAATGATGCGGTGTCAAAACAGTTAGCATCCGTTATGTTTTCTACACGTACATAAATGGTCTGCGGGCTCGATGTATTTTGATATATGTTGTTTTTATCAATTGATAAAGTAAAAGCGGCATCTTCAAAATAAAAAACTTCTTTACCTGTTTGCCCATTTAAAATTTCTGCATCTTTATCAACTAATAAGAAATCGGCAGTACTACCACCACCTATTTGACAAATTTGAAAGTTACTAATGGCTGGAATATTGGGTAAGGTATTAATAATAACTTCAAGTTCAACAATATTATAGCACCCAGAAGTATTTGTAGTGCTTTCTACTCTGATATAAATAGTCTGAGTGGTTGCATTAAAAGCCGTAACGTCGCTTGAAGGAATAGGGTTTGTAAAGGTATTAGCATCATCAAAAGACGTAAAAAAATCTATGTCTAATCCAGTTGGGTCCGTTACTACTTCAGGGATTTTATCCTCAAGATTTATAATAGAAAAACCATCGTCATCAGTATCACAAATTAGAAAAGGTGTTGGTTGTGTCGCGGCAGGCGCTAAAACAACTTCAATTTGAAAAGAATTTATAGTAGCACATAGAGGGTTAGCGTTATTTTCAATTCGAGCAAAAATAGTTTCTATTGAGTTCGCATTTGTATAAAAAGGTGGTAGCTCATTTAATTGGGTATCTGCATCCGCAAAGGAGGTGAAATAAGTAACCGAAAAATCCGGATTACCATTTGTTACCATATCGTCAAGTGAATGTAAATCAATACTAACAATGCCATCATCGTCCGTATCACAATAAGGGATAGGATTTGCAGGATTAAATTGTAATATGGGGTTTAATAGAAGTGTAATATCACCAACTTCTGTACAGTTACCATTATCCAGACGCACATATAATACTTTAGGACTTAAAGCTTCATAAAACGTACCCTTGGGAATAGGATTAACATTATTATCTCTATCTGGCTCTGTTTCATAAAATGTTACAGTAGCTGGATTAGGTAAATCGTTATTTATTTCGGTTTCTACAGTAGTTAGATCAAACCTAAATATATCGTCACTAATATCATTATCATCACATGTAGCAAAATCTCCTAAGTCTGTACCAGTTAAAAGCAGGTTGGTATGAATCTCAAGAGAGATAATAGAAGCACAGAGTGTCGTATCATCTTCTATTCTTATGTAAATAGTTTGTTGTTCAAAGTTTGTATTTTGATAATTCGTTTCATTAGTAATAGGATTAATACCAGCATTTGCATCGTCAAAGCTCTCATGAAATGTTGGGGTTACATTGGCAGGTAAACCACCGACAATATTATTTAAAGCATCTGTTAAATCAAAATTGGCTGTCCCATCTAAATCTCTATCACAGGCATCCAGATATAAAGTCTCTCTATCTACTATGGGGCTAATTGTAATGTCAACCGATAATGTTGCAGAACTATTAACACAACCTGTTAATGCGTCTATCACACGAACGTAAACTACTTCTGCATTTGGAGGTGCATTTGTATTAACATATGGTGATGATATAGGATTGTTACCCGTATTGGCATCTGCTGGATTACGGTGATAAGACACTATAAGATTATTTTGACCATTGGTTATTTCATTATCCTTTTGTGTTAGGTCTATGATGGCAAAACCATCAGGAGAATCATCTTCATCACAAATTTCTAAGTTTGATGGAGAGGTTATATTAGGAACTGGATTTACAACTAAGTCAAAAGTAGTATAAGCAAAACAGTTACTGTCTAAATCGTCTATTCTAACATAAATAGTTTGTCGCGGACTAACTGTATTGGGGATTTGGGTAGTAATAGCATTAATATTGCCTCTGGCATCTGCATCTGAATAATGATATGTAAACGTATAACTTGAAAAGGGAATGTTATTAATGAGCTCCGTATTTTTAGTTGAAAGATCAAATATTTCAACACCATCACCACTTACATCATCGCATAATTGATAATCACTAATAGGCGTAATAGGTTCTTCTGTATTTAATGTGACATTTATTTCATCTTCTTCAGGACAACTCGCACCATTTAAGTCCACAGTCACTACAACTCTATAGGTACCACTTTGTATGGCATTATAGGTAGGGTTTATAGCGCCAGCTATTAAGTTATTATCTAAGTACCAGGCATAAGTAGCTAAAGGGTTTTGTATATCTGCATCTAAAAGCGTTGCGCTGGCACAAGTTTCTATATCTTCACCTAAGTCTAAAATTTTAAAACTATCTCCTTCAATAAATACTGCGGAATCAAAAGTGCCATCATTTTGATCTGCAATGATTATTTTAATATGATATTCGACATTAGGCATAATGGTCGTTGATGCCGTTAATACGTTGGTTCGTCCAACATAATTTGTGTCACCTATATTGTAACCATCAAAATACTGTTCGTTTTGAGGTGCACAGGCAGGCAGTAAGTTAGGGCGTATGTTATTTGTGTTAACAGGATCTGACGTACCTGGTACTAAAGCAATATTTTGATAAGGTCCCGTACTGGTCGCTTCTCTAATAAGAAATACAAAGCCATCAGAAACTAGACAGGGATTAATACCATCATAGTCTTCTGAAGCAAATAAATAGTTAAATTGGATTTGGTTGGATATAGATACGATGTCAAATTCTATAGATGTCGCATTAAGTGTATTTGTAATACCCAAAGCGGTTTCTAAATCCGGATCTGTTCCCCAGGTTGTAGAACTTTCACTAAGCGTAGGCGTGATGACACCGTTTCCACCAGATGCTGCACTACCAGTTGAGAGCATGATACCATTTTCAAAAGGGAAATTTGAGCTGGCACGCTCAAAATAACCATAGCTCGGTAAACCATGGGTATTACCATTAACTGATGATGTTATATTAGAAATATCTACACAACCATCTACTAGGTTATCTTCTATAAGTTGCTGTAAACCAACATTACTGTCTACTGATATTTGCTGAGCAAGTATAAAGTTGTTACCGCAAATGAATATAAGCAAGAAATAGTAAATAAATCTCATGGTTTGTAGGTATTCTTTTTTATTCTTTTAGACTAATATTTACTTAAATAGAATAAAGGGTAAATTATGCTCGGAAAGTAGCTGTTTTTTGGGTGAAACACAAAAAAACACAACGAAACGCATTTTTATTAGTTTTGAGGTCTTTTTTTAATGAACTTATCTTGATTTTTTTATTCAAGCGAAAAGTCATGTGCCAGCAGGCAGGAGCTTCTAGATGAAGACTTTTTTGAGCATCATAGTATTGTTACGATGTAATAATACCAATTCTCATTAGATATTACCCTAATAAAACGCCCTTTTTTCCTTTATATCTCAGCATAAAAAGAAACCGTAACTATGGCTATGGTTTCTTTTTCTGTTTCGTATAAAGAAAAAAATCATCATTTTCTTTTACGGTAATATCAAACAAGAACTGGTATAAAAAGACAAAACATGGGAATAAAATAGCCTGCCTCGTTGCAGAACGGGGATGATTTTGAAGCAGATCATAAAAAGCCAAGATGAGCTCAATGCTTTAGGGTAAAATGATTCTTAAAGACTCTTCCGTCTTGTAATTCAATGGCAAACCAATAATCATCAACTGGTAAACTTTCACCATTAATAGTGCCATCCCAACCCCTGCCAACAGGATTGATTTGTTTTATTAATTTACCATACCTATTAAAAATACGAATTTTGGTATTTGGTTGAAACATACTTGAAACACCATATATTTGCCAAGTGTCATGAATGCCATCATTATTGGGTGTAAAGAATTTAGGGAAACCAATAACTGAAACTTTATCATTAGTTAGACCACAATCATTTTTCACATCTTTTACAGCTATAGTATAGATGCCAGGAGGAACATTTTCAAAGATATTATTTGTCTGGTATGGAAATGCTATAACATTGTTTTCGTCAAGTAATCTATATTGATATGTTCCTTCCCCAGATACGATTACAGTAATGGTATTGTTTTGAGAGGCATCAACGACATTGATTTCTTGAAAAGTCGCTATGTTAGAAGGTTCAACAATAATTGTTCTATTTTTAGTGCATCCATTAGCATTAGTAACCATTACGTTATAAGTACCGGGTTCATTTATTGGAATTTCATAAGAGGTTTCACCAGTAGACCAATTATAAGTATAATTAGCAGGAGAATCGTTTAAAAGAGCAGCATTGATAGTAATGGTTTGAGGAAACGTATTTAAACAATAATAGGTTAACGCTTCAGTATCAATGTCTGGTAATCGGTTAACAGTAAGTACTATCTCGCTAATACCATAGCAGTTATTTGCATTTTCTACACGCGCATAGATGGTTTGTGAATATGGTATGGTATTCGTAAAAGAAGTGCCTAAATCATTTTGTTCTAAAAGCGCATCATCATAGGTCTCAAAATAAGAGATCGCTAATCCAGGAGGAAGCCCATTAAGAATAGCAGTATTTGCATCACTTAAGTTAAAAATATGATATCCATCTTCTGTACCATCATCATCACAAACAGGAGGTAAGGCAGTATCATTAGAGTCTGTAGTACTTACTTCAAGTGTTAGTTCACAATGACTTAAACAACCAGTGTTATTATTGATAACTTCTACATAAATTATTTGAGGATTTGACCTATTTATATATGAATCACCAGAAACCTCTATAGTTCTAGCTGAATCTGTATAGAACCTGGTAGAACGGTTAGAAATATGACCTGTTAGATCATCATTGGTTTCATTAAGATTAAATATTGTGAAGTCATCAATGGTCCCATCTTCATCACACTGTAATATATTATGATTAAAGGCTTCTGGGTTTGGATTAACTACTAAATTTAAAGGCGTAATACTTTTACAATCTGGATTTAAGACATCTTCAATTCTAACAAAAATTTGCTCATTAAACGCTGTTACATTTGGATATAAATTTTGAAGTGGAGATGTTTTCGTTTCTGCATTAGTTTGAGAATTATAATAGGTTATATTAAAATCTGCAGGATTTTGACCATTTAAAATTTCATTATTTTTTAAGGTTAAATCAAAACGAATATGCCCATTTTTATCATCACCATCATCTAAATCATCACAGAGAACAAAGTCTGAAGGTGCCATAAAATGGGGACCAATATTTACATTTAAATCAAAATCAGCCAATTCAAAACATTCTGTACTATTATCGGTTATTCTTGCATAAATCGTTTGCGGATTACTAATGTTGGTATATGGGCTAGTTAATTCATTTATACCAATATTGGCATCACTTGCAGACTTGTGATAGGTTATAGTAACATCGGTTTGTGTGCCTAGAATTGCGGGTGTATTATCAGTTAAATTAAAAGTAGTGAAGCCATCATTAAACGGCGTTACTACATCACAACTTTCTAAACCTAGCGGTGTTCCATTTGTTGTAGATTCATTTGTTGGTGGTTCGGAGAATTGAGCGGTACCCGTCCATTCTAAACTAAAGGGACTATTACCTATAGGTCTGTCAATTACGATATAATAAGTTTCTCCAACCTTTACGTCTAACCATTTTACAAAACTATTACCATTAGCTCCAGGACCTTCAGAAGTATCTGTAGATGAACTGTTCATACCTGTTAAATTATTACTTTGATTGGCACTTTGAGGGTTTGTTGTTGAGCATCTTATGGCTTGCCCTATATTACCACAGGATACATTAGGGCCAAAAACAAAAAAATCATAATCTTCAATAATATTAGTACTATTAGGAGTTAATGTAAAACCTAATGTTCCATTTGTAATCATAGTTACTTTTAGCCAAATACTATTGTTTTCTTGGCTAGAGCAACTATTAGAACCATTTAACTCCTGAGTTCCAACACCGTTAACATCTAACGTTATGTTAGAATTTCCGCAAGCTATTACTGAATTAATACAGTCTGTAGGCTCTTGTGCAAAAGTATAATTACAAAGCATTATCAATGTAGAAAAAAAGAAAAGCTTTGTAAGTAGATCCAATGGTTTAATATTTTAGGGAGAAATGATTCTTAAAGACTCTTCCATCTTGTAATTCAATAGCAAACCAATAATCATCAACTGGTAATCTTTCACCATTACTGGTACCATCCCAACCTGTACCAATAGGGTTTATTTGTTTTATTAATTTACCGTATCTATTAAAAATCCGAATTTTGGTGTTTGGTTGAAACATACTTGAAACACCATATATTTGCCAGGTGTCATGCATGCCATCATTATTAGGTGTAAAGAATTTAGGGAAACCGATCACAGAAACTCTATCGTTGGTTAGACCACAATCATTTTTTACATCTTTTACAGTTATAGTATAGATGCCAGGAGGGACATTTTCGAAGATATTATTTTCCTGGTATGGAAATACTACAATATTGTTTTTGTCAAGTAATCTATATTGATATATGCCTTCACCAGATACGATTACAGTAATGGTGTTATTTTGAGAGGCATCAACGACATTAATTTCTTGAATAGTCGCTACGTTGGAAGGTTCAACAATAATCGTTCTGCTTTTAGAACATCCATTAGCATTAGTAACCATTACGTTATAAGTACCGGGTTCATTTATTGGAATTTCATAAGAGGTTTCTCCTGTAGACCAATTATAAGTATAATCGTTTTGCAAACTATTTAAAATACCTGCATTAATTGGCATGGTTTGAGGATACTCATTTAAGCAATAATAATAAGTTAAATCTTCTGTGTCTATCTTAGGTAATTCTTTGACAATAAGTGTTACTTCCCCTATACCAAAACAAGCATTGTTATTTTCTACACGTGCATAAATGGTTTGATTATAGGGATTATTTTCATTTGTATAGGGTGTTCCTAAATTGTTTTCTTCTAAAAGTGCATCCTCATAAGTTTCGTAATAGGTTATTGGATAAGTAAAACCATTAATAGTTTGAATATTAGTCGTGATATCATTTAAATTGAACATATTGATACCATCTTCAGACCCTAGCTCATCACACGCATCATCATAAGTATAAGGTCGAATGTTTTCAATGCTTAAATTCAAAGTCAATTCAGCAGTATCATAACAGTTTGTATCTATGTTATAAACTTCAACATATATTTGGCTGGGAATATCTGCATTAAAGATATAATTACTACTATTTGGAACTTCATTATTTCTACTACTATCAGTAAAAAATCTAGTGGCTAGTTCCGGAATGCCACCGGTTAGATTATCGTCGGCCTGGGTTAAATCAAATCTTGTAAACCCACCTAAAACCCCATCTTCATCACATTGCGTAAGGGTGGTATCATGAGCTATCGGGTTTTGGGAAAAGCTAACAGTTGCAATGCCTTCAAAGGTATCATCACATTCACCGGTATTTAAATCAATAAATACTTTGTAAAGCCCTGGAGTAGAGACCTCCAGATCGAAATCCGATTCTGCTAAAGGGTTTCCATTTAAAGACCATGAATAAATGGCTCCAGGAGTGTCATCTGCTCTCAATGTATAAGTTTCTCCATCACATAATTGTAATCTCGTTGTAGCTACAGTACTATTTCTTATAATATCAATTTTTTCAGCAAAGAAAGATGTTATAAAAGGCGGTAAGCCTTGTCTTGAGTTACGACTTAAACTTATAGCATTATGATCGTAATCACATGAAGCCCCCAAAGCATTGGGGTTATTTATAACAGACAAAAAGGGAGAGCCAATAGTATATGTTCTGCTCATTGACCTATAAATTCTACCATCGGGTCCTAATTGTAAACTACCTCTATACATTTGTCTGTTATCTATGACGACCTCAGTAGCACTTATATTGCTGGCAGTTAGATCATACTGTAATAGTGCGCTATATTGTTCTGCTGGATTTCTAAATTCTTCATCTGTTTGAGGGTCGTAATAAGCTGATACATACAAAACATCATTATTTTGAGAAAACTCAACACCATAAGGTGAGTGTCTTTTTCCCGGACGAGAAAAGTTGATATTTATTTGGTTTTGATTACTAACAATCCCCGTATTTACATCAAAATCGTAAAGAAATAAATCGCTTGTTGAATTAGCGCACACTAGTTTTGTGCCATCTGGAGACAATTTCAAATAGCCTCTTTGATCGGATACAAAAAGGTCTGTAAAAGTGGAAGAAACGGGTGTTGTGTTTATACCCGTATCTGTGACTTCATAAGCGTGAAATGTATTAAAAACATCATCTGCGGGATTTCCATTTAAAGAAGATAAGGTAATCACCCAAAGTGCTTGTGTTTCGCAATCTTTTACAACAGCACTAATTTTTTCGGTACTGTTAGGAAGTAAATTAATATTTTTTGATGTGACATCTCCAAAGCCTCCATTTAGTCTCATATCAACTTCAGAATAGTGAAACCCTCTATCTGGATCACCACTTAAAGAGGTGTCAGCAGTAAAAATATAATAGATATTGGGATCTTTAGGTTTAGGAATTACGATGGCTGATTGTGTACTGGAAGGGTCGCCATATAGACCATTTCCTGCTATCCTATTTGCATTTGGCATAGGTCTATGTAATCTATCCCATACCGTTATACCATCGGTATAAAATAATAAATTACCATCAACATCAGAAATTGTAGTACAGCCTTCATCCGTACTTAATTGACCGTCCGTTAGATCTGAAATAGTTCCATCAGCATTAAAACGGATGCCAGCATGATCACCAAAATACCAATTTGCTGCCTCGTTTTGAGAAAAAGCTGTATGGCTTGTAATAATGAATATTGTTAATACGATGATTTTTCTCATATATTTTGGCAATGGCTACCAAATATATTATAAATCTCGCTTTTTTAATAATCTATACGATAAAAAGATAAATAGAGCAGTCCAACCTAAAACAATAGCAATTTCATACCAATACACATAGTAGTCATATGTCAAGTCTTCTCCTAATTGAGCTGCCAATTCTTTTGCTGCGGATAGCCTTGATCCAGGTTCATCAATTAAATTCCACATGGATTTGAATGGTAAAAATTGATATATACTATTTGTTTCATCAAAACCTTTATAATAACCGCTAATCATAAAGTAACTAATGAATTCTATTAAAAATAAAACAGCCATAGCAGCAATGGCAAAAGCGGAACGTTTAATGAGTACTCCTAAAAATAGACCGAAAGAGAAAAAACACATTAGTTTTATAAAGAATGCCAACAAAAACTCTAGATCGGTAAAAATGATTGCTGGTTCGGTAAAACTAGAATAGATTAGTCCTAAAATAATAGAAACTAGAAACACAAAAATTGTTGAAATTGCTGCAAAAGAAAGAACCATATAGAATTTTGACAATATAAATTCTTTTTTACTTAAACCATCAATTAAGTTTTGCTTTAACGTTTTATTGCTATATTCATTCGCTGTCATTGATACAATAACCATCAAAAGAAAAATTTTGAAAAAAGCAGCAACAAAAGTATTGAAGTGCCAGATATATGGAAAATTAAAAATCCCTAGTTCGGCTAAGTGAAATTTGATTGGACCAATATCAAATTTTATTGATGCTATTAGTGCAATTGATATTAATAATAAAAAGTATATTGCTATTAAAACCTTACTTGCTCTATTATGTTTTATTTTTTGAAATTCTATATTTAAAAGTCGTAACATGTGGTGTATTTTGGTTCTATTAGTTGTTGTCAGTTAATTGCAAGAATTGTTCTTCTAAACTTTCTTTACGCTGTACCAGGTGTGTGAGAATAATGCCTTTTTCAAATAAATATTTGTTGAAATCTTCAGATGACATAGGTGTATTTAAGAAAGCTGTTACTAAGTCATCTTCAACCTTGATATTTTCGAACGACGTATTATTTTCTAATAACGTTATTAATTCGTTCTGTTTGTTCGTTTTTAATTCGAAAAAACCATGACTGGAAATCATTTCATCTACACGACCAGAATATAACTTAGCCCCTTTGCGAAGTACAACAACGTGTGAACAGACTTTTTCAACTTCATCTAATAAATGAGATGCTAGAAGTATGGTTGTTCCTTTTGCCGCAATTTGTTTTATAATTTCTCTAATTTGATGTATGCCTTGTGGGTCTAATCCATTGGTTGGTTCATCTAAAATGAGAATCTCTGGATCATTTAAAAGTGCAGATGCGATGGCCAAACGCTGTTTCATTCCTAAAGAATAGGTTCTGAATTTACTGTCTTTTCGCTCTAAAAGCCCAACAACTTCTAACTTTTCTTCAACTTTATTATAATCAACGCCTTTAATTTTGCAAACTAACCTTAAGTTTTGAGCTGCCGTCATGTATGGATAAAAATTTGGACGCTCAATGATAGCTCCAACTTTTTTTAGAGCATCATGAGTCGTTGTATTTCCATCAAACCAATGAAAATCACCTTGTGTCTTATTTACAACGTTTAAAACTATACCCAAAGTTGTGGATTTTCCACTTCCATTTGGTCCTAAAATGCCATAAACATTGCCCTTGTTTATAGTGAATGATAAATCTTTCACCGCTGTTAAATACCCGAATTTTTTAGTGAGGTTGTTAATTGTTAGTATGGACTCCAAGTTATTAGATTTTTAATGCTGCATAAAAATAGCATTGATTAGTTGTTAAAGTATGACGACGGTCTGATTATTTTGTTACAGACTTGTTAAATAAAAGTTTTAAATTTGAGTAATTATATAATTATGCAAGATTTAAAGATATCTAAAAAAAAACCATCGTTTCCTGTAACAGCTAAATTACACGATTACCTAACCAGATATGATAGGAATACAAAAATTCCTATTTTCTATGATGATTTATTGCGTTTTCAAGGTTCTGTTGTGGTTTATGATAAAGAGGATAATGACACACTTTGGATTAGAGTTTATTATAATGAATTTGAAAGAGAAGAAATTGATTTATCATTAAAAAAGGTTTATACCATTTTGCATTCTGATGGCAATGAAAACATCATTCCTTTTTTAAATGTTGATGCGATTGATTACTGTACATTCGGAAATTCTAAGCCTTTTAGAGTTAAAGTTAGAAATATTTTAAATGACAACTTTACTCATTTTTATATTAAAACTATGGATGCATCGCGGATATATGGCTTAGAATTGGAGCATATGTTATCCCCACATAATCTCAATTTTTTGGTTTATAAAAATACGTTAATTGAAGAGCATATTGCCGGTATACCTGGAGATGAGTTTATAAAAAATATGTTGCCTAAGTGTAGTAAGTCTGAAAAGGCCCAGATAGCTAAAGAATTTGTAAAGTTTAACGAACGTTGCATGATTAGGCTTTTAGGAGATATGCGCTCATACAACTATGTTATTGTACCAACACACGATTTTGACCATGTAGTATATACGATTCGAGCTATAGATTTTGACCAGCAGTGTTATGAAGGAAAGTTTAATATTTACAGACCTCAGTTTTTTAAAGAAAATTTAAAAATGGTTGAATTAGTTGCTGCAAGTATTCAAAAACTCTCCATTGATCAATACAAAACAGAAGAACGCTCTATTTTAGTAAAACGATTAAAAAGTTTTGCAGTAAGAATAGAAAAATTGTTAGATTGTATGATGCATGATGTTATTTCTAACGAAGAAAACATAAACTTATTAAAGACTACGATCTTTGATTATACTCATGATGTAAATTTTAAACGTAGTAAAAACATGGGAGAAATACTTAAATACGCTTTAGAATTTTTAACTCGTAATTATGAAAATATAAAACTGGAGAATTTAAAATAGAAGTTTAAATCACTTCATGGAATAAAGGAGCATTAATTCCAGTTTTCATCAAAATCTAAATTGTTATAATCGTCAACATCAATACCATCTTCAAATTCATCAAAATCGTCATCTGTGTCTGCTTCAAATGACTTATCGGGAGCTTCATCTGGTACCTGACCTTGAACAAACATTAAATTAGGGTAATCCGCACCTTCTGCTTCTTCAACAATTTCAGCTAATTCAACATAGAATGTCCACATACTCATAAAGTCGTACAGATAAATCAGTTTTGTTTGTACTTCATGTACAACACTACTAATTTCGGTTTCATTCATTAAACGGGCAGAGTTATCTTCACTTAAATCGAACAACGAAATTTCTTCACCTTGGTTCCATTGCTCGTCACTTAAATAAAAAGACGCCATTTCTGTACCATTAAACCCGAAGGATTGTGTAATGATATTATGCAAATCTTCAAGAGTATCTGTTTCGCGAATTTCTAAATCGCGAAAAATATCATCTTCGGTATCATTATCTAAAATAACTCTAAATCTATAAATCATGGTAAAAAATATCTACAAAGGTAAGCTTTTTTTGACTTATTTGGAAAAACGATGCATGGTAAAAGTCATAGCACTTAATAAAAAGAAAGCGCCTATTTGATGTGCGACACCTAACCAAACGGGTACTTGTAATAATATAGTAAATACACCTAATAAAAACTGAATGCATACTATTATTAACAACATGTTTATGCCTTTTGATTGGTATCTTGTTAGGTTTAATTTTTTTGATTTTTTCCAAATTAAAACAATAAACAAAACAACTATGTACGCTAAAATTCTATGAACAAACTGAACGCCACTTTTTCCTTCAATAAAGTTTTTATACAAAGGACTTTGTTCAATATAAACGGTTTGGTGCATAAACTTACCTTCACTCATCATAGGCCAATGGTTATGTATAAAACCGGCATCTAACCCAGCTACAAACGCACCATATATTATTTGAAGTATTATAAAGGCGAGACTTAATCTTATAAGGTTTCTAAATGCTTTATTTATTTTCTTTCTATTTGGAAATATTAAATCCAGGGCCACCCAAAAAGTATATGCAAATGTTATAAAAGCTGTTGTTAAATGTGCCGCCAAACGGTAATGACTGACGTCCGGATTATCTACTAAACCACTTTTAACCATATACCACCCCAAAAAACCTTGAAAAGCTCCAAGACAGAGTAAAACGATAGATTTTTTCACAGTGGCTTTTGAGAGTTGTTTTTTTATTAGGAAGTATAAAAAAGGAATAAAAAATACGAGTCCGATAAACCGGCCGATAACACGATGTAACCATTCCCAGAAATATATATCTTTAAAATCCTGAAGGGTAAATTGATTGTTTAATTTTTGATACTCAGGGTATTGTTTATACAGATTAAAAGCTTCTTGCCATTCAACATCATTCATGGGCGGAATTGTTCCAGAAATGAGTTTGTAGTTAGATATTGATAAACCAGAATGGGTCAATCTTGTAATGCCTCCAACGACTACCATAATAAAAATAAGCAGGCAACCTGTAAGTAGCCAATAGATAACCTTTTTGTTGTCTTTTTTCATATCATTACAGCACTTTTTTAAAACAAATACTATTTGTCACATCTTTATACTGTCCATAATTGGGTATGACCATATAACCGTTTTTTTTATAAAACTGAATAGCTTCTATTTGTCTCTTTCCTGTTTCTAATATGCATGCTTCAAAATTTAATTCTTTAGACCAGTCTTCTAATCCTTTTAGAATTTTAGAAGCGACTCCTTGTCCTCTGGTTTCAGGAAGTGTAAACATACGCTTGATCTCAACTTCATTTTCGGCATGTTTTTTAAAAGCACCGCAACCAACAGGTTTGTTATCGACATAAGCAACGATTATATTTTTTAATATATCAATGTTGTTATATTGATCATAAAATTCATGATCATCTCCATCTACCACCTTTAAATAGGCATTTAATAATTTTACTAAATTGACAAAGTCTTTATTATCATAATTGGTTCTAATGAGTTTAATCATTTTAATGAGTCGTTTTTAGCCCTAATCGTTTTCCTTCCTTAATCATTAATTCATATGCGGCGTCATATTCGTTTGGAATATCTCCTTCTAAAATGGCCTCTTTTATAACCTCTTTTATTAAACCAATTTCACGTGATGGTTTTATATTAAATGTTTTCATAATCTCTTCTCCTGTAATTGGAGGTTGAAAATTTCTAACATGGTCGCGTGCTTCAACTTCAATTATTTTTTCTCGAACTATTTTAAAGTTGTTGTGATATTTATTAAACTTTTTAGGGTTTTTGGTTGTAATGTCCGCTTCGCAAAGTGTCATTAGGTCATCAACATAATCACCAGCATCAAAAACCAAGCGACGTACGGCAGAATCTGTTACAATATCTTGTGCCAATACAATAGGACGCGAACTCATAAATACCATTTTTTGTACAAACTTCATTTTCTCATTCAAAGGCATTTTTAACCTTTTAAATAAATGATATACCATTTTTGAACCTTCAAATTCATGTGTATGAAATGTCCAGCCAACTTTTTTGTTGAATTTTTTGGTTGGTGCTTTACCAATATCATGTAATAAAGCCGCCCAACGCAACCAGAGGTTATTGGTGTTTTTTGCTATGTTATCAACGACTTCTAAAGTATGATAAAAATTGTCTTTGTGTCGCTGTCCTTCAACTTCGTCAATACCTTTTAATGCTGTAAGTTCTGGTATTATATAATCTAACAATCCGGTTTTTTCCAGTAAAAGAAATCCAATAGAGGGTTTTTTACTTTCAAGAATTTTATTTAATTCTGTTACAATACGCTCTTTGGTTATAATCTTAATTCGGTAGCTATTTTTGGTAATAGCGTTTAGTGACTCCCTTTCTATTGTGAAATTTAATTGAGAAGCAAAACGAATAGCGCGCATCATACGTAATGGGTCATCACTATATGTAATATCCGGTGTTAAAGGTGTGCGAATCATTTGCTTTTCTAAATCTTTAATACCATCAAAAGGGTCTACTAAATCACCAAAATTGGATACATTCAAATTTAGAGCTAATGCATTTATAGTAAAATCACGACGGTTTTGGTCATCTTCCAAAGTGCCATTTTTTACTATAGGGTTTCTGCTATCTTCATTGTAAGACTCTTTACGAGCTCCAACAAACTCGATCTCGATATCATCGTATCTTAGCATGGCGGTACCATAGGTCTTAAAAACCTGTACTTTTGGCTTGGTTGGTAGGTTTTTTGCAACTTGTTTAGCTAGTTTAATGCCATCACCAACAGCCACAATGTCTATATCTTTTGCACTACCTCTTTTTAATATAAAATCACGTACAAAACCACCAATAACATAACTGTCTAAACTTAATTCTTTAGCAGATTGAGATATGATTTTGAACACGGGATGTTGTAAAGCTTGTTTGTAGTTCATTTTTTTTGTTGCCACGAATTCACGAATATTTTATAATACAATTCTTTTGTGATCTAATAAATCTCTATGAAAGTTGGTCAATAATGTTAGACATAAATATTCGTGTATTAGTGGCTAATTTTATTCACGTATAATCTTAACAATACCACTGTTACTCAATTTAATAATAGATGACGGCTTATTACAGCTTTTTTCGCGCTGCAAATTTACAACATAGTCTACACCTTTTATAACCTCTTGAGATATTTCTTTAAATGATTTTGGGGTTGCTTGCCCGCTTATATTTGCAGATGTTGAAACGATTGCCGTGTTAAGTTTTCTTGAGAGTTGATAACAAAATTCATCATCTGGAATTCTAATGGCTATAGTACCATCTTCAGCAATCAAGTTAGTAGCTACATTTTGAGCATCATCATAAATAATGGTTGTTGGCTTTTCAGAGATATCAATAATATTCAAAGCAACTTCAGGTACTTTTTTTATATACTTTTTTAGCATTCTATCATCAGCTACTAAGCATATTAAAGCCTTACTGTCTTCACGTTGTTTTAGTTCGTAAACTTTTTTAACAGCGGCTGCGTTCGTCGCATCACAACCAATGCCCCAAACTGTATCTGTAGGGTAGAGTATGAGTCTGCCTTCTCTTAAAGCTTGCAAAGCATTATTTATTTCATGGTTCATAATTATTATAACCTAGTTTTAGTTATAAATCTGTCTAATTAATTAAAGTGCAAAATTAAAATTATAATTTACAAATGGAACTAAGCTTAACTTGTTTATTTTTGCCATAATTAAAATTTTTAAAAATGAGATTTACTAATAAGGTTTTGAGTGTTTTGTCTGATATAACAAGAAAGTTGCCTTATCATCGTAAGCTAAACCAAATTTATAAACATCTTAATAGATTATTACTTGCTTTAGGAGCTAAACCTATTGTAAAGGCCAAAATGAAAGATGATACAACAATACTTGTAGATTTAAGTACTAAAACGGAAAGAATATCATTTTATACAGGGCAATATGATCCTGATTTAATATCTATTATTCATTCATTGTTTAATCCGAATACATGTTTTTTAGATATTGGAGGTAATATTGGTTATTATTCTGTTTCAATAGGGAATTTTATCAGATCAAAAAAGGCTTCAGGAAAAGTAGTCGCTTTTGAACCTTTTGAAGGTAATTATTTAAGGCTTATTAATAACTTAAAGGAAAATAATTTAGGAGAGATCTGTGAGGCTAATCAATTTGGATTATCCAATAAATCTGAAAAAACAGAAATCACATTAAGAGAAGATTTTAAGCATGGATCTAATACTGGAAATGCTGCAATTAGAACTAGTGAAGCTATGGATGAGGGCTTTAAGGTATCTCCAATTAAACTTGAGAGGTTAGATGATGTTTGGTGTAAAGATTATAGTCATTATGGAAACATAGATCTTATAAAGATGGATATTGAAGGGCATGAGGATTTTTGTTTGGAAGGTGGTAAAGAAACAATTAACAAACATCGACCAACTATACTAATGGAAGTTAATAAGCCATATTATGAAGCTCGAGAAGTTGAATTAGATGAATTATTTTTTCCACTTATTCCAAAAAATTATAATATTTACAAAGAGAGTGGGACAAAATGGAGTCGTATTGAATCTTTGAATGATTGCTCTAGATTAGATAATGTATTTTTAATACCAGTAGAAAAATTAGAGTTAGAAGCGTATCATATTTTCAAAAATTGAGATTGGTAATTAGTATTAAAATGAAATATAATATAAAAACAACTTTAATAATCTCTACCTATAATTGGTCAGAAGCCTTAGAGTTAGTTTTAATAAGTATTAAAAATCAAATAGTATTCCCAACTGAAGTTATTATTGCTGATGATGGTTCTGGAAAAGATACTAAAAACCTAATACAAAAATTTCAAACCAATTTTCCTGTTCCATTGATTCATGTTTGGCAAGAAGATCATGGATTTAATAAATCCATGATTTTAAATAAAGCAATTGTAAAAGCTAGCGGAGATTATATAATTCAATCTGATGGTGATTGTATATTGCATTCTTCATTTGTTAAAGATCATTTAAAATTCATTAAAAAAGATTGTTATTTATTTGGAAGTAGAGTTAATATACAAATGCCCCATTTAAAGAGTTTGTTTTCTAAAAAACAAGTAAAATTTCATCCCTTTTCTAGAGGAATAAAAAAGAGAACTAGATCTATACATATTCCTGTTTTAACTAATCTTTATAAAATAAAAAATGGATTTTCAAAAAAATTTAGAGGCTGTAATACATCATATTTTAAAAGTGATTTTTTAGCTGTCAATGGTTATAATGAAGATTTTAAAGGTTGGGGTAGGGAAGACTCAGAATTGGCTTTGCGTTTTCATAATTATGGATTGAAAGGAAAACGACTAAGATATTGTGCTATCGTATTTCATATATTTCATAATGAAAAATCTAAAGATAGACTGGAAGTTAATAATGATATTGAAAAAAGAACGATTGATGATAAAATTGTTTGGTGTGAAAATGGTATAGATAAATATTTAGGTGAAGCGTAATAAAGTAATACATAAGAAATTTAAAGCTAATAACGCTTTTTTTGATGACATAATAAGCAGTTTTGATATTAAAGGTGAACCTTTTGGTAATCAAGATAGAAATTCTTTAAAGTTATTTAATTTAGACAAAAAGTTAATTAATGTAAAGTCTTTTAGAATACCCAATATTGTAAACCAAATTGCCTATCGTTTTTTCAGGAAAAGTAAAGCACAACGTTCCTATGAATATGCTAATAAACTTAAAGCGTTACATATTGGTACGCCGGAGCCTATAGCTTTTTACGAATATAAAACACCTTTTCTGTTTAAAAAAAGCTATTATATAAGTGAACAGATTGACTGCGATTTAACTTATAGAGAATTAACAACAGACTTTAATTATCCCGATCACGAAAATATACTTAGAGCTTTTAGCAGATTCACTTTTGATTTGCATGAAAAAGGCATTCATTTTTTGGATCATTCTCCGGGAAATACACTGATAAAAAAAACCGATAAAGGTTACATTTTTTATTTAGTTGATTTAAACCGCATGGAATTTAAACCACTTGATTTTGAAACCAGAATTAAGAATTTTTCTAAATTAACGATTCATAAATCTATGGTGGATGTTATGAGTGATGAATATGCAAAATGTGCCGGAGAAGATTATAGTAAGATATTCAATTTAATGTGGAAAGAAATTGAAGCTTTTCAAAATAGATATCATCGAAAAAGAAGACTTAAAAAGAAACTTAAGTTTTGGAAGAAATAGTAATTATTTTCCAAATTAATCATTAAAATAAAGGGTTGGCTTAACTCTTTTTCATGTCCAAAGGCCTTGGATTATTTTAAGTTCAAAAAAAAATCAAAAATTTAGTAGGGTATTTTTATAGATAACTGTTTAAATAATTTAAACAGTGATTTATTTTAATAAATGAAATTTAAAAATAAGAATGTCCTAATTACTGGAGGGTTGGGATTTATTGGTTCTAATTTGGCGATAAAGCTAGTAGAATTAGGAGCAAATGTTACAATTATTGATAGTGTCATTCCAGAATATGGGGGGAACTTAAAAAATATAGAGTCTATAAAAGATAGAGTTAAAATTAATTTTTCTGATGTTAGAGACGAATTTTCGATAAAATATTTAATAAAGGATCAAGACTTTTTGTTTAATCTGGCAGGACAAACAAGTCATATTGATTCAATGACTAACCCTTTCCAGGATTTAGAAATAAATGCCAAATCCCAACTGTCAATTTTAGAAGCTTGTAGAAAGAACAATCAAAATATTAAAATTGTTTTTGCAAGTACCCGTCAATTATATGGGAAACCACAGTATTTACCTGTTGATGAAAACCATCCAATAATTCCTGTTGATGTTAATGGCATAAATAAAATGTCCGGTGAAAACTATCATTTACTTTATAATAACATTTATGGGATTAAAACCTGTGTTTTAAGATTAACCAACACTTACGGTCCTAGATTAAGAATTAAGGATGCCAGACAAACTTTTTTAGGAATTTGGGTTAGAAATATTATTGAGGAAAAGCCTTTTTTGATTTTTGGAGATGGATTACAAGTTAGAGATTATAACTATGTAGATGATGTCGTGGATGCTTTTATTTTATCCGCACTTTCTGATAAAACGAATGGACATATATATAATTTAGGAGAACCTAATCCTATAAACCTCAAAGAAACAGCATCGATATTAATTGAAGAAAATAAAAAAGGGACTTATAATATGATTCCATTCCCTGAAGAAAGAAAAAGTATCGATATAGGAGACTTTTATGCCAATTTTAATAAAATTAATCAAGATTTAGGATGGTATCCAAAAACACCTTTTCGAGAAGGTATTAAAGAGACCTTAACTTATTATAAAAAAAACATAGCTAGCTATATTTAATATGATCCCCTTCAACAATTTTAAATTACATTATCAAGACCTTAAACCTAATATAGACGAAGCCATAACCAGAGTGATGGATAGCGGATGGTATGTTTTAGGAAAGGAAGTAGTCGCTTTTGAAAAAGAATTTGCGCAATATCTTAATGCTAAACATTGCGTTGGAGTAGCTTCAGGTACCGAGGCTATTACACTTGCTTTAATGGCTAATAATATAGGAATCGGAGATGAAATAATAACAACCAATATCACAGCATTTCCAACCATTACTGGTATTGTACAAGCTGGAGCAAAGCCCATTGTTGTAGATGTTTTTAAAGAAAATGGTTTAATTGATTACACAAAAATAGCTTCAAAAATAAATGAAAAAACAAAAGGAATAGTTCCGGTACATCTATATGGGCAGTCCTGTGATATGGATTATATTATGAAAATTGCTAAACAATATAATCTATGTGTCATAGAAGACTGTGCACAGGCAACCGGAGCTACATACAAAAATAAAAAATGCGGAACCATTGGAAACTGTGGAGCCTTTTCTTTTTACCCAACAAAAAATTTAGGAGCACACGGTGATGCAGGAGCCATAACAACTAATAATGAAGAGACTTATAATAAATTACTTTCTCTAAGGAATTATGGCCAAACTAAAAGGTATTATCATGATTTTAATGGTATAAATAGTAGGCTGGATGAGCTTCAAGCAGCTATTTTAAGAGTAAAACTACCTTTTTTAAAACATTGGAATAAAAAAAGAGCTCAAATAGCTTCTTATTATAAAGAACATCTTAAAGGCGTTACATTTTTAAAGGAAAACGAATATGGCGAATCTGCCAATCATCTATTTGTGATTAAAGTAGCAAATAGGGATCATTTTTTGAAATATTTAAATAACAATGGTGTGGCTGCATTAATACATTACCCCATTCCTATTCATAAACAAAAAGCTTTTTTATATCAGAAAGATGAGGTATTAGAAGTTTCAGAGAACTTTTCAAGTGATATTTTAAGCTTACCTATATATCCAGAATTATCAGAAAAAAACCTTCAAGAAATAGTTACAATAATAAATAAATATGAGTTATAAAGAAGCTATATCTATTGTAATTCCAGTTTACAATGGAGAAAAATCTATAACAAACTTAGTCGAACACCTTATAGATACCTTATCAATATCATATCATTTAGAAATTGTATTGGTTAATGATTGTTCTCCTGATAGTTCAGAGGCTGTTTGTGTCTCTATTTTTGAAAAACATAAAAACATCGTTAAGTTTTTAAGCCTTTCAAAAAATGTAGGAGAGCATAATGCTGTTATGGCTGGGTTAAATAATATTACAGGAGATTTTACTGTTATTATGGACGATGATTTTCAAAACCCGGTAAGCGAGGTTATTAAATTAATAGAATTCGCAATTCAATCACAGAATGATGTTGTTTACACATATTATGATAAAAAAGAACATTCTTTTTTTAGGAATTTAGGAAGTCGATTCAATGATAAAATGGCGACTGTTTTGCTTAAGAAACCTAAAGATCTTTATTTATCTAGTTTTAAGATTATTAATAAGTTTTTAGTTAAAGAGATTGTTAAATACAATTTACCATTTCCATATATAGATGGATTAATTTTAAGAACTACTAATAATATAGGAAAGCTTAAAGTAAAACATAATAAAAGAACAAATGGCGCCTCTAATTATACACTAAAAAAGCTAGTGTCTCTTTGGATGAACATGTTTACTAATTTTTCTATTTTACCACTTCGTTTTTCAATGATAATTGGCTTTACTTTTTCGCTATTTGGTTTCGGATATGGTCTGTTTTCAATTATAGAAAAATTATATAACCCCAATTTGCCTACAGGTTATGCGGCTTTAATTGTTTTAGTTTCAGTTTTTTCTGGAATCCAATTAATGGCTTTAGGAATGATAGGAGAATATTTAGGAAGAATGTTTATGTCTCAAAATAAAAAGCCCCAATATTCGATAAGAAAAATGTATACAATATAACATTCAATGAATAAGCAAGAGTATAAAAACATGTATCAGCAAGAGAATAATTTTTGGTGGTATAAAACATTACATAATCTAATCATTGCCACAATAAAAAAAAGAAAAGACATAAACCTAGCTATTTTTGATGCAGGTTGTGGCACTGGAAGACTCATGGAGTTATTAAGTGATTATGGAACAGTATCCGGTATTGATTATTCAGAAGATGCAGTGATATTTTCTAAAAAAAGAGGATTGAAGCATATTTCCAGAAACGATTTGAATGATTGGGAACCAACAGAGAAATACGACGTTATAACCTCTATTGATGTGTTATATCATTCTGCAATAAAAGATGATTACAAAGTACTTCAAAAATTTTACGATGGTTTATCTACTGGAGGAACTTTAATTTTAAATTTAGCAGCATTTAATATTTTAAGAAGAGAACATGATGTTATTGTGCATACTAAAAGACGTTATAGAAAAAAAACATTTGTAAAGAAATTAGAAGCTGTTGGGTTTTGTATTGAAAAAGCAACCTATAGAATGCCACTTTTGTTTTTAATTATTCTTCTACAAAAGTTGATACATAAGATTTTTCCACCTAAAAAAATAGCATCAGATGTGCAAGAGACCCCCAAATGGATTAATGCTATTTTTTACTTTTTAGGAAAAATAGAAAATAGTTTCATATTGAAAACGGGAAGTATACCCTTTGGTAGTTCATTGTTTATAATTGCTAAAAAAGAGTCATTATGAAAGACTACCTATTTAATAAAAAGACTATTTATTATAGCCTATTATTTTCTTTTATAATAATAATGGGGGGATATCTTCTCATTGTTTATTTGTACCCATCAACTACAAATGATTCTGGATACTATTTAAAAATAGCTTACGATTTGGCACATGGGCTTTCTTTTTTTAAAGAATTAAATTGCAGTTACTCGCCTTTGGTTATGTATATACTTTCGGTGCCATTTTATTTTAATAATGATATTGGATTAACATTTTTATTCACTTATGCTTTTGCTATTTTTCCTTTAATAGGCATCTTGTTTTTTCAAATACTAAAGTTTTATAATAGTAATAACGAAGAATGTTTTTTTTTAACCATTTTATTAATAACCGCAAATTTTGTTTTTGAAGGGTTTCATATTTTATTGGAGCCTTATGTTTTGTTATTCCAGTTGATAGCTATTTGGTTATTGTTAAAATGGAAGTTAAAAAAAGGAACTTTGTTTTTGGTTGGCGTGTTTACTTTTTTAGCATTTTATGCTAAACAATATGGTCTTTTTATTATGCCAGCTTTAATGTTTTGGATATATAAAGAATCAAAAAACATTAAACTATCTGCTTTTAATTTTTCTTTTTTAATACTCGGGTTTTTTGTTCCAATATTAATTTTAGTGAGTTATTTTTATACGTATGAAAATATTCCGGTAAAGGTTTTTTTATTAAAACTTTTCGGAATCCAAGCTTTAAAAGGTAATGAAATAGTAACAGGTATAGATTATTCTGTAATTGGAGTATTTAAGAAGGTTGGACAGTTCGTTATAGATTTTCCATTTATTATAGTGGTTGTGATTTTATTTTTTGGCACAAAAATAAAATCAATAAGTAATAATAGTTGGTTTGCTTTGTTACTTTTACTAGGGGCATTTTGCACTTTATACTTTGCTTACTATTCACACTATTTCCAACTAATAATACCATATGTAATAATTTCCATAGTGACATTTTCTAAGGGTTTAATTGAAAAGAAATACATAATATTATTATTTTCAAGCACCGTGTTCTTAGTAGGTGCTTCTCTTAAATTGAAAAACAAATTTGTAGAAAAAAAGGAACATTATAATGAACAGTTAACCAATATACCAATCCTAAAATCTAATATTAGTAGTAAGAATGTTTATTTACATGGTATATCTCCTGCGTATTATTTTTTATGTAAATACAACTCCCCAAATTACGCTGCTTTGGGTTACAAATTCCCAAGTGAATTGACATTAAATGATATTTCTAGAAAACTTTCAGAAGGAGATTGTATTTTAATTGAACCAAAATTTTTTGAACAAAAAATATTTGATTCATACATAAAAAAGAGTGAGTTCACCGTAATAGATGGTGTAAAGCGAAAGAGCGTCCTTCTTTTAGAGAAAAAGTAAATTAATATTTATAAACAAAATGACTTAAAATGGAAGCGTATAGCATCTTTAAATGTGTGTACGATGATTGATAATGTATTCTTAGTGTCTCAAGAGAAACTTAGCTTGGATGGGTATGATGTTTTTGAAAATTAATACTATTTCTCATTTGAAATGACACCATATGATTTTTACAAATAGTAGGCTTTTTTATAAGTTTTAGCTGGAATACTCCAAGAGTTTTCAACCTTTTAAATCTGGTTCATTGCATGCCTATACCAAAAGCAATAAATCGTCTTTATGTTTATTTGTTTTTTAACGTTTTTCTTGATGTATTTCTATCAAGAGAGTTTATTTCTTTCCAAGAACTATTTCCCTTTTTAACAACCTTAATTATTATAAGAATACCAGTCAGAATATAATATAGTGTGTCTGCAATAAGCATTTATTAATGTCTGAATTGTTAAGGGTTTTCGCGAACCAATACTATGAATATGTTAAAATCAAAAAATATTCAATTTTTTTTTAGGGTGTTTTTATAGATAACTGTTTAGTTACTTAAAGAGGTATTTTTTTTAATTACTAAACGTTAAAAATTTTGAAGAAAGATAAAATTAAATCCACCTTAATTATAACGACCTATAATTGGCCTGATGCTTTAGAGTTGGTTTTAGAGAGTGTTAAAAATCAAGTGATGCTTCCAACTGAAGTGATAATTGCTGATGATGGGTCTACCAACGAAACTAAACAATTAATTGAAAGTTTTCAAAGCAATTTTCCTGTACCATTAAAACATATATGGCATGAAGATAAAGGTTTTAGAAGGTCTGCCATATTGAATCTGGCGATTTCTAAAACAGATTCAGATTATATCATTCAGTTAGACGGCGATTGTATTATTCATAAAAACTTTGTGGGAGATCATTTAAAATCTATAGAAAAAGACACTTATTTGTTTGGGTCTAGAGTAAATATTCAGGAACCATTTTTAAATGATTTTTTCAAAAACAAGATCATTACATTTTCTTATCTGGCAAAAGGGATAAAAAAACGCAATAGAAATATCCATTTTCCTGCTTTAGGGGAGATTCTTTATAAAAGAAATAATAAATTATCTAGAAAATTAAGAGGCTGTAATCTATCATATTGGAAAACGGACTTTTTAAAAGTGAATGGCTATAATGAAGATATGATCGGTTGGGGGAGAGAGGACTCTGAGTTTGTAATTAGGATGATAAATAATGGCACACTTGGTAAACGATTAAAGTATAAGGCGATCATTTATCATATTTGGCATAAAGAAAGCTCAAAGGAAAAATTGAACATTAATAATATTATTCAGGAAAGCGCATTAAAAAATAAATTATCATGGTGTGATAATGGTATAGATAAATATTTAATAAAAGCACAAGAAAACATACGTTTTAAAGAAAGTGAGGTTTTTTCATGATGATATATTTCAATACTAAAATTTTGAAAATAAGAATGATTACTTATTTTGATGAAGTCTATAAAGCTTAATATACTTTAAAAAAGTAACATTAAAGGTTTGTACACAAATAACAAAGCCATTTAAACCATCTAAAAAGCCTAATCTTAAAAAGTAAGCTTTAAAAAATGCCCAAGTTGGGTTAAATAGTATTTTCCAAAGAGAAGATTTTTTTCCCAAATCGAAATAAGCTTGAGCAGCAATACTTGAAAAGTTTTCAACCTTTAAATTATGTTCTCTATAATCCCTGTATATCCAGTGCAATAAATCTCCCTTGAGCTTACCGGCTTTGAGGCCTTCTTTTAATGTATATCTGTCATGAGGGTTTATACCTTTCCATTCGCCATTTCCTTTTTTAAACAATCTTAGTTTTTTATCAGGATACCAATCAGAATGTTTAATCCATTGTCCACAGTAATTATTTAATCGGTTACAATAATACCCATCAAAATTCCAATGCTCTTTTGTATATAAAATAGATTTTTTTAGTGTATCCGATAATGCTTCATCCCCATCTAACGATAAAATATAATCGTATTTTGCATGAGAAAGGGCATAATTTTTTTGTTCAATATAACCTTCAAATTTATTCTGAATAAATTTCACATTATAGGCCTCGCATATTTCAGGAGTTTTGTCGGTAGAAAAAGAATCTACAACAACAATTTCGTCTACAACACCCACCAGTGATTTTAAACATTTTTCTAAATGCTCTTCTTCGTTATATGTAATTATGACTCCGGATAATTTAATCATTTGATACGCTATAAATAATTTTTAAACAAGAAATAGTATTAGTTAAACTCTTTTTTGGTTTTTTGTAAAGCAGAAGCTATTATTTGATGCATGTCGTAATATTTGTATTCTGCAAGTCTTCCACCAAATATAACATGAGGCTCTTGTAATGAAAGTTCTTTGTACGCCTGATATTTTTTTTGATTCTCATCATTATTAATAGGGTAATAGGCTTCTTTCTCAGGAGTCCATTGTTCGGAGAATTCTTTAGTTATCACGGTATGCTTTTGCTTGCCAAATTCAAAGTGTTTATGCTCTATAATTCGTGTATAAGGAACCTTAGAGTCATTATAATTTACAACAGCATTTCCTTGAAGGTTTTCAGTATTTAATTTCGTATTTTCAAATCGTAACGAACGATATTCTAAGTTTCCATATTTATAATTATAGAATTCGTCTATTTTCCCAGTAAACACTATTTTTTTAGCCATACTACTCAATTCATCTTTATCTTTAAAAAAATCGACGTTGGTCTTTATATCAATACCTTTTAATAGACCGTCAATTATTTTATTATAACCACCAATAGGAATGCCTTGATAAGCATCATTAAAATAATTATTATTAAAGGTATAACGTACAGGTAAGCGTTTAATGATAAAAGCAGGTAACTCGGTGGCTTTTTTACCCCATTGCTTTTCAGTGTATTCTTTTATAAGTGTTTCATAAACATCCTTTCCAATTAAGGATAATGCTTGTTCTTCTAAATTTTCAGGATTTTTAGAACCAAACTCTTTAATTTGACTTTCTATAATTGTTTTGGCTTCCTCAGGTGTTTTCGTTCCCCATAATTGATAAAAAGTATTCATATTAAAGGGTAAATTATAGAGTTTCCCTTTAGATATAGAAACAGGTGAATTTACATAGTTATTAAACGCTGCAAATTGATTTACATAGTCCCAAATAGCCTTATCATTGGTGTGAAATATATGAGCACCATATTTGTGTACATTAATGCCGTCTACATTTTCACAGTATACATTACCACCTACATGATCCCTTTTATCTATAACTAAACATTTTTTTCCTTTTTTAGTCGCTTCATGTGCAAATACACACCCAAATAATCCGGCACCAACAATTAAATAATCATACATTTGTATACTTTTAAAATTTTTTAGCAAAACTAGGATATAAATTATCTACAAAAAAACTTTTCAATATAATGTATTACATTTCCAGAAACTATAAATCGCTATTCAATGCTGCGGGAAAAGCAAAAACAGATTGTGAATTTTCGTTAGAAGCATTAGGGTTTAAAAATCTTGGATTTAAACAATCATCTATACCAAGCTCTGCAATAGGTACCATTAAGAATTTTTTTGGGATTTCGATGGCTTTGTTAAGACTGCCATTTAAATCTGTTTTATGTACACAATACCCTAATAATAAGTTTAGAAAACTGATTCTGTTTTTTGCAAAATTAAAACGTTGTAAAATAATAACAATAGTTCATGATGTAAGATGTTTAAAGGGAAGAATTAAGGATATAAAAGCCGAATTATCAAAAATTGTATGCTCTGATGTTATTATTGTGCATAACGAAGCTATGAAAGCATGGTTTTTGGAACAAAATACGACTATACCTATTGTGGTATTGGGGATCTTTGACTATGTTTCTGAAGAAAAGCCACTTCAAAATAAAGATGTTAATAAAAGTGACACATATAGAATTGCTTATGCTGGGGGATTTGGTGAAGGCAAAAATTCATACATCTTTGATTTTGATATACTGGAACATAGTAAATACAATTTAAAGTTATATGGTATTGGTTTCGATGCTAATAAACGAAAAGTAAGCGAAGAATCATCTGTTATTTTTTATCAAGGAGCCTTTCCATCAGATCAAATAGCCTATAAAATCGAAGCTGATTTCGGGTTAGTATGGGATGGTATATCAACAGAATCTTGTAGTGGAGATTTGGGAGCGTATTTAAAATACAATAACCCTCATAAAACATCCTTATATCTTTTGTCCGGACTTCCAGTAATAGTTTGGGATAAAGCAGCTATAGCTTCTTTTATAGTTGATAATCATTTGGGAATAAGCATTTCAAACTTAAAAGATTTGAATACTGTTTTAGAAAATTTAACGCCAGAAGATTATAAATTAATGAAAAATAATGTTTTAAGTGTTCAAGAAAAAGTAATGAAAGGACAATTTGTAGAAACAGCAGTAAAGAAAGCATTAGAAAGAGTGAATGGCTAATGAATTCTGTTATTACTTTAAGAATGCCTTTAGTTTGTTTGTGAAAAGTTGAGGTTTGAATTTTTTATATAGCTCGGCAGCTTCATTTTTAAATTTCTTTTCAGGTTTGGTATATAGTTCCGGTTTAAAATCTTTTAAATGAACACTGACGTTATTATCATTTTCGAAAAGATTCCAAGTGGCCTTATCTATCCAAGGGGAGTATATAGCAAAAGTTTTAATATTTAAAGCTTTAGCCATATTAATAGCACCACCTTCATTTCCAATTAAAGCATCACAATGATATGTTATGGCTAAAAATTCTCTTAAACTCTTTCCAAAAACATGAAAGTAAATATTTTTTTGAGTTTCTGGTTTACATAAATCAAATATAGTTTTAGCTTCAGTTTCTTGTTTTGGTATGTAATTAAATAATATTTGCCCAGAAGTTTCTTTAACTAAAGTATCAATGACTTCTGCCATATAACTAAAAGGGTACGTTTTCTTTCCACCACTCCCCAACACACTTATCATATATAAAGATTTGCTAAAATCTATCTGATGATTTTCCAAAAAGTGCTTACTGGTAGAAATTTCCTCTTCAGTTAAATATATTTTGGGCTTTATAAATGTTGTTTCAATACCTAAAGGCCCTAGTAATTGCATTCTATTAACAATGGCCAATCCGGCTTTGCCATTATTATTTTTTTCCCTTTTAATATTATAATGGTAAAAAAGGGAGGTATAATATTTATGGTATGAAATTCTAGTTTTCGCCCCAGAAAAAAGACTTATTAAATTACTGGATAATTTAGAATAGACATCAACAACAATATCATACTTTCTATTTCCTACTGACCTAGCAAGTTTTAGAAGTTTAGCCTTACTAAGTTCTGCCTCTTTAGTAAATAAAAGGAAGTTATCAATGTTGGGATTGTTTTCCACAACCGCAACAGTATGCTCATTTATTAGATAATCCAACTGCCCCTTTGGATATTTTAAGCGAAGTGCTTCAAACAGAATACTGCTTGTAAGCACATCGCCAATCATTTTTTGTTGTATGATTAAGATTTTCAAAATTTACAACTTCATTTTTTTTTTACAAACGAGTAAGTACTGAATACTGAGACTGCATACTGAAAACTTATTAAACAGCTACATCATGCTCTCTTAAAGCATCGTTTAGCGACGTTTTTTTGTTAGTACTCTCTTTACGTTTGCCAATAATCAAAGCACAAGGTACATTATAACTTCCAGAAGGAAATTCTTTAGCGTAACTACCGGGAATAACTACAGAACGAGCAGGTACTCTACCTTTGTATTCAACAGGAGCATCACCAGTTACATCAATAATCTTTGTACTCATAGTTAAAACAACACCAGCACCTAAAACAGCTTCAGTTTCAACACGGACACCTTCAACAACGATACATCTAGACCCAATAAAGGCATTATCCTCTATAATTACCGGAGCTGCTTGTAAAGGTTCTAAAACACCACCAATTCCAACACCACCAGATAAATGTACATTTTTACCTATTTGTGCACAACTACCAACAGTAGCCCAAGTATCAACCATAGTACCTTCATCTACATAAGCGCCAATGTTTACATAACTAGGCATTAAAATAGTACCACTGGAAATATAAGCACCATGTCTTGCAACTGCATGAGGAACTACACGAATTCCTTTTTCTGCATAACCACGTTTTAATGGAATTTTATCATGAAATTCTAACGGACCAGCTTCAATCGTTTCCATTTTCTGAATTGGAAAATATAAAACAACTGCTTTTTTTACCCATTCGTTAACTTGCCAACCACCAGTAATTGGTTCCGCTACTCTCAATTCACCTTTATCTAATAAATCTATAACCTTTCTTATAGCTGAAGTTGTTGTTTCTTCTTTTAAAAGATCTCTGTTCTCCCAAGTCTTTTCTATGATTTGTTGTAATTCTGTCATTGATATTTAAATTTTGAGCAAATATACTAGGTATCATTTAAAAAATAGAACGAAAAAGTCATTATATCAATTATGACGAACTCTAAATTTTTCATCGATTGACGCTAAATTTAATAAAAATAAAAGCCCGTTTTTCCTTTGAAAGAAAAAGATAAATCGATGAAATGCATTTTTGCTGTATTTCGTCTTGCTAAATAGGTCTTTAGTCTGTTTATCGATGAAAATTTGTAGCTCCACTACTAATCGAAAATACGTTGGGTTATAACTAATTTTTTGTGTTTGAACTCTGGTATGGATATATATTTGGAATATGCAAACGACAATAAACAGAATGAAAACAAATACTTACATACTATTAATTTTATTACTTTCCTTTTCTTTAGGAGTTGCTCAAAGCGATACTAATAAGATGAAAACTAATAAAGTTATGTCAGTTTATGTAAATGATGGAGAAGTAGTGGTTGCTAAAGATAATGCAGTAGAAACTGTAAAAGAAAATGATTCATTGTTAATTGATGCTAAGGAATTAAAAGAGTCTATTGCACGTACTAGTGATATTAGATTATATCTTAATCGTGTAAGAAATGTTGAAAATATTAAATTGTTATTTCCGAAAATAAATAAGCCCGTTAAGGCTTAAAAAATAGATTTTAAATATTATTAATGTTAAAACGATGTAATAAAGGCTGTCTGAAAAGACAGTCTTTGTTATTTTATTAAATTTTTAAAGATTAAAACCTCGCAGGCTTGCTTCGAGGCAGTTTATTAAACTATTTTTGTATAAAATAGATATATGGCTCGCATTTTAGCAATAGATTATGGTACTAAGAGAACAGGTATAGCTGTAACCGATGAATTGCAAATTATAGCCTCTGGGCTTACCACAGTTAATACAAAAGAGCTTTTAAAGTTTTTAAAAGATTATACCAATAAAGAACAGGTTGAATTATTTTTGGTTGGAGAACCAAAACAAATGAATAATACCGTTTCAGAAAGTGAAATCCATATTCTTCCATTTATAGATAATTTAAAAAAAGAATTTCCTAACATTCCAATTAAAAGAGTAGATGAGCGATTTACTTCTAAAATGGCTTTTCAAACGATGATTGATAGTGGATTGAAAAGGAATCAGCGAAAAAATAAAGCACTGATAGACGAAATTAGTGCTACCCTTATATTACAGAGTTATTTGTATTCTAAATAGTGACTAGTCGGAAACATAGCAAAACTCACCAAAAATAAATCTTTTGATAAAATTAGTCTGTTTCCGACCAGTCACTAAATAAGTAAGACTTCCTTAAGAATAAATTTTGCATAAATAAGACGGTAAATTATAAGTATTAGTATTTTTGCAAATAATAAATACTAAACAAATAATGATTTTACCAATAGTAGCCTATGGCGACCCAGTCTTAAAAAAGAAAGGAACAGACATAACTAAAGCATATCCAAATCTTGATGTTCTTTTAGATAATATGTTTGAAACCATGTATAATGCTTATGGTGTTGGATTGGCGGCACCTCAAATAGGATTACCAATTAGACTGTTTTTGGTTGATACAACGCCTTTCTCAGAAGATGAAGATTTGACTGCTGAAGAGCAGAAAACACTAAAAGACTTTAAGCGTGTTTTTATTAATGCTAAAATAACTGAAGAAGAAGGTGATGAATGGGCCTTTAATGAAGGTTGTTTAAGTATTCCGGATGTTAGAGAAGATGTTTTTAGGCGGCAAAAAATAACTGTTGACTATGTAGATGAAAATTTTAAATCACATACAGAAACTTTTGACGGATTAATAGCTAGAGTTATTCAGCATGAGTATGACCATATTGAAGGTGTTTTATTTACGGATAAACTTTCTAGCTTAAAAAAGCGTTTAATTAAAGGAAGACTAACCAATATATCTAAAGGTAAGATTAATGTCGATTATAGAATGCGTTTTCCCGATCAAAAAAAGAAGCGATAATATTTGCAAGCAATCAATAAACAGTTGATATTTGCCTCTCTTTCAAAAATTAATTATGAGTTTAGATAAAGTATTATCAATAGGTGGAAAACCAGGGTTATATAAATTAATTGCACAAACACGAGGTGGTTTTGTGGCAGAATCGTTAGTAGATAACAAACGTATATCTGTAAGTGTACAAAACAATGTTAGTATTTTAAGTGAAATCGCCATTTATACTTTAACAGAAGAAGTACCATTAAAGCAAGTTTTTGAAAGTATTAAGAAAAAAGAAAATGGTCAACAATCTTCTGTAAATCCTAAAGATAGTAAAGACGTGTTAGAAGAATATTTCTTTGACGTGTTACCCGATTATGATGAAGATAGAGTTTATGCAAGCGATATTAAAAAAGTGATACAGTGGTATAATTTATTGCAAAAATACGATCTGTTGAATTTTCCAGATTCTGAAGAGGATGAAGAAAGTGAACCAACATCAGACGAAGAAAAATAAAACTTAAGACCTCCAAATTTGGAGGTTTTTTTATGCTTTTTTGTAAGCTTCATTAGTCTTTTTCGACTGTAAATGAGATAACAAAAAAGAATAAATTAATGAAATCACTTTGGTTTTTTGATGATGTCAATCTTTTCAAGGTGCTTTGTCCCCACAAATTTAAAACCTACAAAGCGAATCACGATTTTGATGCTTACAAAAAGAAAGACTATATATATTTTGAAGAGGACTCTGCAAACAAAGTATATCTTATAGAAAGAGGTAAAGTCAAAATAGGGTATTATAGTGAAGAAGGGGATGAAGTTGTTAAAGCTATTTTAACACGTGGGGAGTTGTTTGGAGAAACAGCTATTCTTGGAGAGTCTAAGCGAGAAGAATTCGCCCAATCAATTGATAATACTACCAGTATTTGTCCTATAGGAGTAGATACTATGCATGATTTAATGCGAAATAATCAAACCTTCAGCTTTAAAGTGTACAAAGTCATTGGTTTCAAATTAAAAAAATTAGAAAGACGATTACAGTTACTCTTATTTAAAGATGCTAAAACACGACTTATTGAGTTTTTAGATGAGCTGTGCTCTGACTATGGGTACGATTGTGAAAAAACAGGTGATAAAGTGATTCATCATCCATATACACAAAAAGATATAGCCTCTTTAATAGGAACTTCCAGACCGACGTTAAATATACTTTTAAACGAATTAAAAGAGGAAAAAGTGATTCAATTCACCAGAAAAGAAATAAGAATTCATAAAAATATTGCTTAATGTTAGATAGCTAACATTTTATAAAATCTCTGTGTTATAATTTTGAAGTATTAAAAATTTTAAAAAAATAATACAATGATTAAGAAAATGTTTATAATGGCAATATTGTCAATAGGATTACTAGTTAGTTCTTGTAGCAATGATGATGACAATGCACCGTCAACAGCCAGTTTAACGTTAGAGTTAGATGGTTTAGAAGCTTTAGGTGACAAATATGTTTATGAAGGCTGGATAATTGTAAATGGAGCACCGGTTTCAACGGGAACGTTTAGTTCTGTTACATTTCCACAAACTTTTACTGTAGATGCAACTCAACTAGAAAATGCAACAAAATTTGTGTTATCAATTGAGCCGGCAGGAGAAACTGGAACCGCAGCAGAGATGCCTGCGGATACTAAAATTTTAGTAGGTGATTTTTCAGGAGACAGAGCCCCCGTTAATACAGCTATAGTAGGCGATTTTGGTGGATCTTGGGGGAAATCTTTTCTAAGAACTCCAACAGATGAAGTACCGGGAAGTGGTAACAATGGTAACGATCAATATGGTATTTGGTTCGGTACACCACAAGCGGCAGGTCCTCCAACAGCGGGTTTAGGGTTACCTACATTACCAGCTGGATGGAAATATGAAGGATGGGTTGTAGTAGATGGTGTAGGACCATTAACAACAGGAACGTTTACTAGTTTCACAGCTGTAGATGATTCTAATAATTTTAGTGGAACAGAAAATAATGCTGGACCTCCAGTACCAGGTGAGGATTTCTTTAATAATGCACCTGCTGGATTTACGTTTCCATTAGATGTTAGAGGACGTACTGCAGTTATTTCTGTAGAACCAGATCCAGATAACTCTCCAGCACCTTTTACTTTGAAACCTTTAGTTGGTGCAGTGGGGCAAGATACAGCGCCAGCAACTCATGATCTTACATATAGTTCGAATTCTTTCCCTACAGGATGGGCCATTAGATAGGATAAAATTTAGATTATTGTTAAATTTGAGGGCATGGTTTCGATATAGAAACTGTGCCCTTTATTTTATATGTATGTCCAGAAAAAAAATTAGTTTAAAGAATATTATATTTTTAATTATAATTGCAGCCTTAATTATTCCGCAAACCCGGCTGCCTATACAAATTATGTTACATAAAGGACTTGCGCTTTTTGGTCCCTCGGTAATTAAAGATACTAAACAGGCAAACCTAACAAATTATAATTGGAAACTTAAAGGAGAGCAGGGCGCATTTAATTTTGAAGAAACAAAAGGTAAAGTTGTTTTAGTGAATTTTTGGGCAACGTGGTGTCCACCATGCATTGCAGAAATGCCGAGTATGCAAGCCCTTTATAACGATTATAAAGATCGTATTGAATTTATTTTTGTTTCTAATGAAGATGACGCAGTAATCAATCAGTTTTTAAATAAAAATAATTATACTTTTAAAGTGTATAATCCATTAACCAAGTATCCGGAATCTTTTGATGTTACAAGTATTCCACGAACTTTTTTAATAGATAAACAAGGGGATATTGTAATTGATAAAGGAGGTGCTGCAAATTGGAATAGCGATACCGTTAGAAAAACTATTGATGACTTGTTGAAAGAGTAAAATATCTTTTGGTCATCTAAACGGTTCATTATAAATAAATTCAAAAGAATAAGCGTAAATGCGTATACAGTATCTTCAATTGGAATGGTGAATAATCTAATATTCAAATTTTCTGAATCATTATACCAAACGACTTCGTCTACAATAAAACTACCCGTTAATATACCATTTATAAAACTTGGTTCTTGACAAGAAAAAGAAGAGCTATTTCTGAAAATCATATTTTCCATTCTGATAGAGGGGCGCAGTATGCTTCCAATACTATGAAAATGAAAATGGTATTCAATAAAAATAGTAAGATTACTTAATCTATCAGTCGAAAAGGAAATTGTTGGGATAATGCAGTAGCTGAGTCTTTCTTTAAAATATTAAAATACAATGTATCTATCTCGAAGATATTTTTTTACATGCGTTTTCGGAATGGCTCTTTATCCGAATATTTCAGAACCAATCAATCCTAACTATTAATTTCCTTTTTTATAATCTTCTAAAAATTTAGCTAAACCAATATCAGTTAAAGGGTGCTTTAATAAGTCCTTAATTGATGATAGTGGTCCTGTCATAATATCGCTGCCAATCTTAGCACAATGAATTACGTGCATGGTGTGACGAATTGATGCTGCTAATATTTGTGTTTCAAAACCATAATTATCATAAATCTGTCTAATTTCTGAAATAAGATGTAATCCATCAGTAGAAACATCATCCAATCGTCCTAAAAATGGTGACACATAAGTTGCTCCCACTTTTGCAGCTAATAAAGCCTGCCCTGCAGAAAACACCAAGGTCATATTAGTTTTAATACCCTGGCCTGAAAAATATTTACATGCTTTAATACCATCAGCAATCAATGGCAGCTTTACAACTATTTGAGAATTCAAACCTGCCAAAGCTTCACCTTCTTTTACCATATCTTCAAAATCAGTTGAAATAACCTCAGCACTTACATTTCCTTCTACTATTTCACATATCTTTTTGTAATGAGCTATTATGTTATCATCTCCTGTAATGCCTTCTTTAGCCATTAATGACGGGTTGGTTGTTACACCATCTAGAATACCAAAAGCTTGTGCTTCTGCTATATCTTCAAGGTTTGCAGTATCAATAAAAAAATTCATATCTATTATCTATCTTTATTTTTGTAATTTAAATATTCTAATATTTGTTGGCTTATTTTTTTACCTGTAAAGTCAAGTTCATCGTCTAATGCCGTAGCCGTTGTAGAGTATCTAAAGTAATCTAACCTGAATACTTTTCATTACAACTTACAAGATCTTCTAAGCTTACTATTATACCAAATAATGGTATATTTTTTGGAATGATCCTATTTTGATAATGAAGCCTCCTTGGCTTCTATGCTATAAATTATAAGGTATCAATAATCCCTATACGTTTTTAGCCATAATAATTAATGACAAGCCAACAATAAATAACAAAAACATCAAACCTATTAAGGTATTGGTTCCCTTTGGCGCATTTTTAAATTCTTTCCAAATAAATATCCCCCAAATGGCAGCGACCATTGTAGCTCCCTGACCTAACCCATATGAAATTGCGAAACCAGCTTCTCCCGCTGCTATCATATTTAAGAGGAAACCAATACACCAAATGACACCACCTAAGATTCCAATAATATGTAGCTTTGGTGTTCCAACTTTAAAATAGTCCTTATAGGTTACTTTTTCGCCATTTAATGGACGATACATAAAAAAGGTGTTAAATAAGAAATTAGAAATAAATATCCCAATGGAGAATACAAATACAGCTGTATAAGGAGTTAAGAGGCCTGTAGTAGGGTTTGAAAAATCTTCTGACATGGAAGCTGCAACGAATCTATAGAAAAACCCCATTAATACTCCTGCTGCCAAAGAAATCATAATTCCTTTGGTGGTTGCTGCTCCACTTGATATTTTCTTATAAGCCAATGCATCTACTACAATTGCCAAAGCCACAAGGCCTACGCCAGCAAACAATAACATAGGATCCCCAACTGGTGCTGCTATATAATTTACAAGTACCCCCAACACTAAAGCAATTCCAATCCCAACTGGAAAAGCTATGGCCATACCAGCAATATCAATTGCCGCCACTAACAACAAATTAGCGATGTTAAATATAATACCACCTAATAGTGCGTAAAAAATGGCATTTAATGAGGCATCTCCAAGGTTTGGCAGAAATGCTTGCCCACTATTTCCATTGCTCCCTAAAGTTAGTCCAAACACAAGAGATAATAAAATTACTCCCAAGGTATAGTCCCAATAGAAAAGAGGAAAACCCCATTTTTTCGATGCCAATTTTTGTGTATTGGCCCAAGAGCCCCAACATAGCATTGTAATTACACAAAGAAATACTGCTAATTGATAATTTTCGATAATAAACATAATCTTTATTTTGGTTGATACTATTTTTAGTTATTTTTTATTTGAGATGTAAGCTACTATAGCTCCCTGATCTTTTAAATAAAAGAAAATGTCTAAACAAATAAAACTAGTCGGGTGCGCATCAAATGTAATCTCTTTGTCATCGGGGTTTACCTTTTTTGTCAATCCTTTATGACCATACAATCCTTTCTTAACTGACGTGCACAATTCCAATTATAAAAAATAGGATTAGAGCTAGATTCTCTAGGTTTATTTTTTGTTTTAGACTTCATTAATTTATGATACTTTAGAGATTCACCTTAAATGGTTTGTCATCATAAACAATAACATGATTCAATTGAACATATACAAAATCAACAGGATTTAAAATTTTAATTAATACTTTATGTTTCCCTTTTGGCAATTGATACTTCCAGAAAGGCGTAAATCTTCGTTTATTTCTTTCTGTAGGTAAATTAATTTTTTCAACAAGCTTCCCATCAATATACATTTCAGTTTGAAATACATGGTTTTTCCCTCCTGGATTTCTTAAATTGGATGGACCAGCTAATGCAAACCCAATACCTTCGAATTCGAAAGAAATTTCATCCTTAGTTTGAACAGGATATAATTTTTCTTTTGGATAGTGACCTTCAAACGATACTTCCAAGGGTATGGTTTTAGGTTGCTGAATCTTTATAGTAATATCATTGTTAGTGACATTTCCTCCATTTTTAACGATCATATCAAGTGCATGCTTTTCTGATAGTGCATAGGCGTCAATTAGTGAGTAATCGGTTCCCATGAAAGGCAAGTTTTCTACCTTTGTCAAGCCTTGTTTCCAGAAATCAGGAATTTTATTAAACCCAACTATAGAGGCCAAAACACCTCCAGCTGTTGCAGGATTGCAATCAGCATCGTCCCCACATCTAGTTGCAATTTCAAATGTTCGCGTAAAATCACCATCTCCATACAAAAGACCCATTACAACCCACGCAGCATTTATTTTCGCATCAATATTAAAGGGTTGGAATACTCCCAATGGTGACCCAATCTCAGAACTCCATTTACCATTTACTTTATGCCAGGTTGATTTCCAATCATTTGGATCTTCTTTATGCCATTTGATTACATCATTAATACATTTTGAAAAATTACTTTCTGATGGAATCACCTTTATAGATTTATTTACAATGCCTTCTATATCATTAACATCATCAGACACCAGCGCTAAAGCATATAAACTTGCAACAAAAACACCCCCGTAGTACCCATCTCCATAATTCATGATATGTCCTACTTTATCACAAATCTCTACTGCAGAGTTTACCATTCCAGGGTTCATTAGTCCCGCAAAATCGGCTTCAATTTGAAAATCTATATCATCAGCACATGGATTATTTGTCCAATGTCCCGATTCCGGTGGTGTCAGTCCATTTAATATATTATACCTTGCTGATTGATTGGCAAACCAAAGTTTATAATTTGCATTAGCAAAAGAAAGTGCAAACGATTGCGCAGGAGCATCTACACCCTCTTCTTCTATAACTTTCATAAACGACAAATCCATATAAATATCATCATAAGTTCCAGGACGTTCTCTATATTCCACTTCAAGGGAGTTCTCATCCCAATTTAGTTTCTGGTAATCTTGGATCATTGTTGAATTGTATTTAAACTCGGCTGGTAGTCCAAAGGTTACACCAACGGTTTGAGCAACCCAAGCTCCTTTAATTTTGTCTTTAAAAGCATCTTTACTTATTACTTTTTCTTGTCCAATATCTATTGTACTAGATATCTTATTATTCGCTTTTTCTCCACATCCTATTCCAAATAGCAGACCGGAAAACAATACAATTATTGTTGGTTTTTTCATGATTTATGCCTTTTATATTTTATTTTATTTCATTTTGAATGGATAATTTATTCTTACTTAGAAATGCACGAACTTCATCTTCTTTTGGAATAGAAGGTTGCGCACCCATTTTCGTAATGCAAATTGCCGATGCAGCTGAAGCAAATATTAAAGAGTTTTCCCAACTATTCCCACGTGCAATTTCAGCTGCCAAAGCTCCGCAGAATGTATCTCCGGCAGCTGTGGTGTCTACTGCATCAACTTCAAAAGCTCCTAAAGACATACGCTCCTCTCTATTTTTATAAAAGCAACCATTTTTTCCAAGTGTTAATACAACAGCTTTTACTCCCTTGTCTAAAAGTATATTGACAACAGCCTCTTCTCCTATATTTTCAATCTTTCCTCCTGATAATGTTTCGGCCTCAGTTTCATTCACCACTAATATATCAACATTATTCAGAAATGCGTTATCTATCGGCATTGCTGGCGCAACATTTAATATTACTTGGGTTTGATTCTTTTTAGCTAGTGCGCAAGCTTTTTTAACCGTTTCATAAGGTGTTTCCATTTGAAGAACCAATATATCAGCTTCTTTAATGATATTTTCAATACTTAAAAGGTAAGTTGGATCGAGCTTATTGTTTGCACCAGGAGTTATAATAATACTGTTTTCTCCATGCTCGTCTACCATAATTATTGCAGTACCCGAAGCTACCTCATTGACTATTAGTGAAGATGACACATCCAATCCTTCCTTTTTATAATATGCTAAGGCATTCTTCCCGTTTTCATCACCTCCCATGCAAGTTATAAATTGTACATTTGCTCCTAATCTATGAGCTGCCATAGCCTGATTAGCTCCTTTTCCGCCCATGGCCTCCATATATTCTTTTCCAACAATCGTTTCTCCTGGCGCGGGAAATTTTTTAACTTTGGTAATCAAATCTGTGTTTGAACTTCCAAGTATCACTATTTTTTTCATTGTCTACTTTATTATTTTATGGTCACATGCTGTTTGTAATTGATCATCTCTATGGATGACAAGTGTTTTAGCATACTAGTTTTATCTAATTTTATTATATAACCTCAACTTCCTTTTTATTTTAGAGTGCGCCCAGACCTATCGCTGGACTATTTATTTTTAATAAAAAATCCTTTCTGCTAGTTGCATTATCATAATTCAAAAACATAGGATCAGAAAATAAAGGTGAATCACCTGGCCCTTCAAAACCAATATCCAATTCCTCAGCATATGACCAATAAAGATTATTCTCGATGATAGTATTTGGCGTCGCACTTTTTTGTCTACCAACATTAAATACAACCACATTATTTTCAGTAATAATAATATTGTTTCGAACCCTATTCCTAGAATTAGTTTGTGTAATATTAAATACACCCCATTCATTTTCATTAACTTTTCTTCTGATGATCGTATTATTTTCTATACTGAAGTTTGCTCCCTGCCATAAAGCAATAAACTGCTGATAGTCATCACTTACATTATGATGGATCGAAAAATCGAGATACAGTGGGTTTTGATCAATATCAGCCCAAGTTACTTCTATAAACCCCTGACAATCGCGAGAATAATTATGATGGATAGAAATATTTGATTTTGCATACCGAGCATCGTCGATTTCAATAGCGCCACCATCGGCTCCCTCTCCATAACCATCTGGCCCCCAGTTGATATTTGGGTTAACTGCACTGTAATTTATAATCCTGTTATAACTTACTTCCTGATTATCACCACCAAGCCATATAGCAATAGGTCCCCATCCCCATTTTTTTAATACCCGGTTACAATCATGTATATAATTATTTTCAATTTTGGCATAAGGACCATAACTTTTAATTCCGACACCACAATCGTACAGTTCATTATTCCTGACAATGCAATTTTGTGCATTTTTGTCGATGTATATTGCACCTAATTCCCACATGGTTAAAAAGCTTCCCGCATTTTGGGGCAAATTGGCTACTGTATGGTGGAAATACATGTTTTCAACAATAATAAAACTTCCTTTTAACCTAATACAATTTCCATATTGATTGCTTTGTGGTTTAAAAACGGGGTTTGTGAAAGCCGGTGATGGTAGGTTTTTATTGCCATAACTGGTCAATAAGATCGGATTTTCGGCAGTTCCTGAATTATTAATTACTAATACGTCACTGAATTCTGAGCCACGCTTAATCTGTATTTCATCGCCAGGATTTAGTTCTGTCTTCATCACCCTATCTAGTGATTTCCAGGCATTGTCTTCAGATAAACCATCACTTTCATCGTTTCCATTGTTTGAGTCTAGGTAATAGGTGACTGGAGTTTTATCTTTACCCTGTTCAATCCTGTCGGAACAGGCACCACAAAGATTTAAACTCAAAAAAGTAAAAATCAGAATTGTTGAAAATCGTTTATAGAGAGCTGTGTATTTTTTATTTTTTCTTAATTTTTGAAGTAGTTCTAACATATAGAAATAATTTATAATAATTCTCGCGCTTCTCTATCTGGATCAACTTTTAATTCGCTTATATCGTCAAGAATCATTGTTACTCTGTTCTTTTCCGAATATTTTTCCCAAACTGGTAATTTATCACAGTTAGGATTACCAGTTTTCATAAACTGTACCAATGAACTTGCCATTTTCTCTGATAGTTTTCGTGGTCTTGCTCCTCCGCCAGTATGTGTGAGCATCAAATCTGTATTATAAAACCAAAAAGAAATATCGAGACAATGAAATGCACGTAAACGGTTGTTAAATAGTGGAGGTTGCCACCAAAACCAAGCTATATAAACTGGTGCAGATTGTTTCGATTTTATATTGGCCAACTCAACGCTTGGTTTTCTGAACCCATTACTATATATGATCGTCAAAAGCTCGGCAGGTGACTTATTTGGGAATATTTTTGCATAAGCATCCACCATTTTATCTGTTTTGTCTCCTGTATTGGATTTAAGCCTCTCTTTTAGTCCGCCCATAGTTAATTTGTCCAACTCTGATTCATGCATTATAGCTTCATTCATGGTAGAACATATTAGCATAGGAATATCGGCCGCAGTTGGTGCTGCTTCGGGTGAGTATGGGTGCTGTGGTAGATAATATCCATCAACTACAGGGCTGAATCCTCTTCTGTTACCTTGCGTTATTTTTAATCTTAGTTTTTTAGAGGCATTATTGGCTAACTGTATATAATCAAGCCATGGAATATCTTGAAGTTTGTTAATCTCTTTCTTTGAAAGTTGAGCTTCACGAAGTATATAAAGTCCGAGCTTTTCCGAGTATTCTTTTTCGCCCGATTTAATTCCAGCACCACTAAGTACCACTGCTTTGTGAAATAATCCTTTTGCTTTGGGCATAGCGGTCAAGGTTGTAACTTTTGCACCTCCACCTGATTGTCCCATAATAGTGACATTATTGGGGTCGCCGCCAAAGTATGCTATGTTATCTCTCACCCATTCCAGGGCTGCCACAATATCTAGCATCCCAACATTTCCGGAAGCTGCATATTTTTTGCCACCTGCGGATGCAAGGTTAGTAAAGCCTAAAGGCCCTAACCTGTGATTGATTGAACAAAATACAACATCTCCAAAACGGCAAAAATTTTCACCGTTATATTCATCTTGCTCAATGCCATTTCCGTTAGTAAATCCACCTCCATGCAACCACACCATCACTGGTCTCTTTTTTCCGTCATTGTACCCGGGTGTAAACACATTTAATTTAAGGCAATCTTCACTTAAATCGGCATAATTAAGGTGACTTAGAAAGCCGTTAAAAAATGATGCGTATTTTTTTTCCATTATTTGAGGTGCTGAATCTCCCCACCAGATTGCCTGAAACACATCGTCCCACGGTTTGGGTTTTTGAGGAGGCATAAATCTGTTTTTACCAGAAGTATCGGCACCATAGGGCATGCCCAAGAAATAATAAATATTCCTTAGCTTATAACCTTTAACTTTTCCGTATTGGGTTTTGGTTAAAGCAATATTGTCTCCAATTAAAAGCAACTGATCATCTTCATTTTTATTACTCTTATTATCTAATACTGTTTCTGTTACTGGAATCTTTGAAAAACCTAATGTCATTCCTGCGGCACCAGCACCCAATGTAGCTATGAAATTTCGCCTATTTTTTTTCATTTTATATTTTTTTCGTTATCACGATTACAGAATAAAGTCCCGAGTTAAATTACAAGAGTCATAAGCTGTTAAGAAGTTTGTGAATTCTCAGAAACATTTATTCCTAAAATACTTTTTACTTTCTGCTTATGATCTACAATAATCAGAGACATTCCTGAAAATAAACAAAACTGAATGACATCTTTATCTCAGATCATCTCTAATTGTTTATTATCATCAAAACCTTCCAAATTGAAATTTAGACTGTAAAAGCGTACTACTCACAGAGTATCGTGTTAATACGTTTTTTACAGTATTAAATCAATTTTCAACAAACCTTTAATATTTAATAACCTGGATTTTGTTGAAGGTTTGTATTGGCATTAAGCACATTATTAGGAATTGGGAATAACTCCTTATAAGGTTCGGATGCAGGTTTGAATTTCCATGCATCTCCCCACTTGCCAAACCGGATCAGGTCTTGTCTTCTGATTTCTTCAAATGCTAACTCCCGACCTCTTTCTGCTAATAATTCATCTAATGTTAGGGTAGCAGTTGTGTAATTAAAATTACTATTACCATAAGCACGCTCTCTTACCTGATTTACTAAACCTAATGCTTCTTCAGATGCAACACCTCCATTGACTCGCATATTGGCTTCTGCTTTCATTAACAATATATCAGCATACCTAAAGAGGGCAAAATCATTATCCATAGTTTCCCATCCGCTTAATCCTTGAGGTATTTCCCATTTAAAACAGCGTACACCTTCTCCTTCAGGAGATTGATCTAGATTGGTTACTGTTTTTGTAAAGGTTAATTGTCCGCCTTCATATCCCCAAACAGGATCTCCATTGAAATAGAACTGTGGCCCGATTTCCCAACCTTCTATACGCTTATCATTTTGGTCAAACGAATCGTACATCGCTTCAGTCATATTTATACCATTCCAGCACCATGTTCCCTGAAGATCATATTTTTCTAATAATGCCCAATGTAAAGTGTACATATGCATTTGAAAACCGAAATCACCAATAACTCTATCGTGTGGCATTGCCCATATAACCTCTCTAGAGCCTTCGTTTTCAATTATAAAATTATCTGCATAGTTACCTTCTAAAATGTAATTCCCTCCATTTACAATATTATCACACATAGCTATGGCTTCATTATACTTTGGCGTTCCAATCCATTTCTCTGCATTCAAATACATTTTGGCTAATATGGCAAAAGCTACTGGACGAGTACACCTTCCGTAATAATCTGTACTGGGTTTTTCTTGTAACAAAGGGTAGGATTCTAACAATTCTTTTTCTATAATATTGAAAGCTTCTGTGCGAGTAATTTGTTTTGGCAAAGAGGTATCCTCAAAGTCTAAATTAACTGGAATATTACCAAATAAATCAAGCGCTTTATATAAAGCCCAAGCTCTTAAAGTTCTTAATTCTGCAATCATACCCTCCTTCCCGTCAAACTGAGCAGGAGAATTTTTTATCTGATAAATAATTTGATTGCAGTTTGCTACTGTATTAAAACAAATCTCCCAGGATGCACTAATGGAGGCTTGATATGGAGTGAAATTGTGCTTATGAAGATCTCTCCATACACCATTATTGTCTAACGACGAACCGTTTGTGTGAACTGGGAGGACTGCTTCATCAGTTGTTACGACTTCTGTTCCGTACAATCCCCAAAGACTTGTGCCTCTATATCTTAGCCCTGCATATGCACTACCCATCGCTAATGCACATTCATTTTCGGTACTATACCATTCATTGGAATCTATTGATGAATATAACGTTTCATCCAAATTTGTACATGCATTACTAAATAGCATAAGTACAAGTATTGCAATCGTAAATTTTATTGATTGTTTCATATTAAATATCTTTTAAAAATTAAATTTTAAGCCTAATAAATAAGTTCTGCTGTATGGATAGCTTAAATTATCCCCTCCGTATTTTTCATAATCAGTATTGATACCAACAGGCACTTGCTCAGGATCATTCCCTTTAAAATTGGTAATGGTCAACAGGTTTCTTCCACTTACATATAATTTCAACATGTTTTGACCAAACTTAAAGTCATATCCAAATACAATATTATCCAGCTTAACAAATGTGCCATCGTCCACGAACCTATCATCAAAACGGTATTCCCCAACGTATTCAGGATGATCTAATATCGATTTCATGGCATTCCGTCCATCTGTCAGACGCTTGACATTTTCATTATTTAATCTATCCCAGTTTATAAGACTCTGACCGAACATTGCCCTGAAAGAAAATGTCAAGAAGAATTTATTATAGGTTAGACTATTTTGCCACCCCATTTCAAAATCAGGATATTCATTACCGACATTTCGTCTATCTCCAATAGAGTTCTCATCAACGGAACCATCACCATCCAAATCTTCATAAATTATTGAGCCGTCTTCTGCTGTCCCTACATATATGGGCACCCAAAAATTACCAACTGCATCTCCTTCTCGTAATAGTTGCGCCCAACTAGTAGCAGCTGGTGTATATTTAATAAACTCAAGTTCATACCCTCTTGACGGATCAGACAATTTAACCATTTCATTCACATTTTTACTCCACGTAACCGAACTGTTCCAATTAAATTTTGGTGTTTTTACAATATCCCCCTTCAACAATATTTCAATTCCCTTGTTTGTCATTTCACCCACATTTGCATATATATTATCATATACATTTGGAGGAACAGGCACATTGTAATACCATAACAAATCGGAAATTGTTCTTTTGTACATGTCAATAGATCCCGAAACTCTATTGAATAAACCAAAATCGAGTCCTATATTATATTCTGTCTTTGTTTCCCATTTTAAATCCGGGTTTGGATTATTGTCTGGAACATATACATTTTGCCAGTTTCCTAAATAATAAAACAATCCACTGCTATCTCCAATTCTGGTGGAAAGTCGGGGAATGGATTGATAGTTTGGTATACTCTGATTACCAGTTACGCCAACACCAGCTCTAATTTTCAGTTCATTAATAAAACCAATATCTTCCATAAAGCTTTCTTGGTTCAGTCTCCAACCCAAACTTAATGCAGGAAAAGTACCCCATTTATTATTTTCTCCAAACCTTGAACTTCCTTCATGTCTTACAGAAGCAGACACCAAATACTTATCTTTGAAATTGTACGAAACCCTTCCATAAAAGGAAATCAATTTGTTTGATTCTTTATAAGTGGAAATATTTGCTAAGCCCTCAATAAGGTCATTACCAGCTGCAATGTTATTATAGCTAAAATTGTCTGTATCATAATTTGCATTTGTAATACTCATATTGCTGCTTACAGATTCATTAAAGGAGTACCCTACAATAGCATTGAAACGATGATCCTCTCCTAAACCGAAGCGATAACGAATACTTGGCTCGAGAATGTAGCTTTTAGTATTCCAAGAACCCACAGAAGCCTGACCTGATTTGCCCAGCAAGGGATAAAATTTCGTAAGATAACTTCCATTTGTTCCCAACCAGCTGTTGTAAGAACCGTTAACATTCAAGGATAAACTTTCCATTAACTTATAATCTGCATTTACCACTCCATTAATAAAATTAACCTCTCTATCAAAGGTACTTTCATTGACCATGGCTACAGGATTCCTACTACCTTGTATGAGATTATCATAGTACCCATTACCTATAATATTTTCAGGATCGTAGATGGGTTCAGTTGGATTTCGTGTTATTGTTTGGCCATATAGACCACCAGGTATATCTGAGCTCGTTGTGCGTGAAAAAAGTAATTTATAATCCAGTGTCAGACGATCACCAAAAGCCTTTTGTGTAACAAAAATAGATGGTGATACTACATTAGAGTAATTTTTTTCAAACAATCCTTCATTGTTTTTATACGTTATATTTGCTCTGAATGCTAGATTTGCTTTGCCTCCTGTTATAGAAAGATTGTAATTCTGATTAATTGGGTTTCTGGAAACTTCATCTAACCAATCTGTGCTGCTCCCTTTGTCAAGATCTGTATAATCAGGTATGAGTGTGTTAGTGGCGTCTCTGTATTCATCCGCTGTGAACCAAAGATCATTTTTTTCAACTACTTCATAAGAAACAAATGAAGAAAATTCAAACTTCACATCTCCCTGCTCTGGCTCTTTTAACGTAATGAGCACCACACCATTTGTGCCTCTTGTACCATAAATAGCGGCTGCAGAGCCGTCCTTCAGGATATCAAAGGTTTTAATCTGTTCAGGATCAATCATTTTCAATGAACCACTCCATACAGCTCCATCAACTATAATTAAAGGTGCTTTTCCGCCGGATAGCGAATTTAATCCTCTTATCCTAATGGTATAATCACTGTTTGGATCACTACCATTACTACTAACAATAGACAATCCAGCCACTTTACCTTGAACAGCTCCTAGTGGAGATGTCATAACTCCTTGTATAAACTCTTCTGAGCGAACACTAGCAACAGAGCCCGTAACTTCTTTCCTTGTAGTTGTACCGTATCCAATTACAACAACCTCATCCAATTTAGCAGCATCTTCCTCTAAAGTTACGACAATGTTAGTCTGGCTCCCTACGATTATTTCCTTTGAAGAGTAGCCTACATAAGAAAATAACAATATTGAATTTTCAGATTGAAGCTTAATACTGAAATTCCCATCAAAATCAGAAGAGACTCCATTCTTAGTCCCTTTTTCCAAAATACTTGCTCCTGGTAATGGCACCCCATTAACATCTATTACTTTGCCATTAGCTACATCACCACTCTGTGCATAAGAGCCGATGCCAATAAAAAATAAGCAAAGTACAACTAAAGCAACGTTCCCAAATCTTTTTTTTTGAGTTGCCTCATCCATTAAATATAAATCTGATACCCGATTTATTTCATTCTTTTTTTGGTTTTGTTTCATGTCCTAGAAGTATTATTTAATTTAGTTTGGGACCAAAATATATAAAAACATTTATTTGCACAAACGTTTGTGCAAATATTTTGATATTTTAACATATTTACAATTAGTAGAAATACATATTAAATACTCTTAATTACATTTAAAAGAAGGGTATACTCTTTATTTATGGTACTTAAAAACACTTTGCTATTGGTTTAAACAATTAATTAAAAATTTATATATTAGCACAAACGTTATTTCATACAAAATAAAGTAGATGTCAAAAAAAACAACAATCAAAGACATAGCTAAAAAAACCAGTCTTTCGACTACAACGGTTTCCCGTGTATTGAATGGAAAGTCTGAAAAATATAGAATTGCTAAAACATCCCAAGAAATAATAGAAGCAGCAGCATTAGAATTAAATTATGTCGCAAATCATTTTGCAGCCAATTTAAAATCAGGTAAAAGCAACACCATAGGGCTAATCATACCATCATTAAGCAACCCCTTTTTTGCTAATATTGCAAGTAAAATAAATTCTGAAGTTCGGAAATTTGGATACACAACTATAATAGCTGATAGCGATGAGAATGTTGAAATAGAAAAAACAGAATTGCAACAATTTGTCTCGCGCAATATTGAAGGCTTGATAATTATTCCTTGTGGGAAAGAAATGGAACATATTGAACAAGTTTACCAAAAAGGCTTGCCTATGGTTTTATTAGACCGATATTTTGAAGGCATAGAAATCCCTTTCGTTTCAACTGATAATTTTGAAGGTGCTTTTATGGCTGCAAACTTACTTATAAACCATGGTCATAATTCTATTTTATGTATACAAGGAGTCATTGATTCTACTCCGAATAAAATGCGAATAAAGGGCTTTAAACAGGCAATGAAGGATGCTGGTATTGATGATTTCAAAGTAGTTGGAGATGCGTTTAGCTCAGAAAACGGCTATTTAGAAACTAAAATGTTACTTCAAAATAAAATTAGACCTACTGCCATTTTTACTTTAAGCAACACTATTGCAATGGGCTGCCTAAAAGCTCTTAAAGAAGAAAACATCAGAATTCCTCAAGACATTTCGCTAATAACTTTTGATGACCATCTGTATCTCGATTATTTAGCAACTCCTATTACCAGTGTTGCTCAACCCGTTGAAATAATATGCAAACTAGCTATGAAAAATCTAATGTCAGCCCTAAGTAATAAAGAGGAAAAAACGATCAAACAAGTTATTTTAAAACCAGAAATAAAATATAGGGAATCCGTCTCTAGGATTAACATTATTGTTTAATAACCCATAACTAGATTCTGTTGCATATAAAAGAGAAAAATCTCATCGTTAAAAATCATTTTCAAATATTAAATAATTTGTGTTCAATTAAAATCAACTAAAAATAAAAACAATTATAGTCTATTTTATAAATGGGTTTATCCAGTGGATGAAGCCATTTATAACACAGACGGTGCGTTGGAGAAATTATGACAACTTTAGATAAATGCAATCCATCATTTTATAGTGGTTTTATTATCCTTCAATTAATTTTTTTAAATGATCTAGGTTTGTAATAGACAACCTAACTATAGCTCCTTTTTTGTGATTTCCTTTTATATCAAAAAAAGCATAGTTTGGAAAACCACTAACTGAGAGCTTCTTCATAAGTTCGTGTTCAATACCAGCTTCTACATATAAATGTGTGCCAGAAAGTTGATACTTATTGATTAATTCCTTCCATTGTTCTATATTAGAAGATATTGTGGTACATAGATAAATAAACTCTACTGGTTTATCCTTAAGATCATGATGAAATTTTTTACTATACGGCATATCCGTTTTGCAAGGGCCACACCAAGTTGCCCAAAAGTCTAAAAGAAGTGCTTTGTCTTTAAAGGCAGATTTTATATTAGACAAAAGCTCTTCGGCTTTTATATCATCAACTTTATACAATTTTGCTCCAAATGGGGTTTCCCCTATTGGTTTTCCTAAACCTATATTTATAACGTTAGAATCTTTAGTAACTATTTCAGCAGTGCTGTTGTTTTTTTCTATTGAAGTACTTTGTGCATAACTGAATCCTATCTGAGCAATTACTATAAAAAATACAGCTTTAAATTTTTTTAGTTTCATCGATATAATTTTTAGCTTAAATATAAGCTATCTAAAATAACAAGTATATCATGTAAAATAGTTAATGTTTTTTTAAAATTTTTAAAATGCGGCTTAAATAAGATTTATGTTAACTTAGAAATAAATTTGTTATTTTAAAGTTATCTCCTTTTCACTATTTAACTTACAATTAGGAATTAATTGATTATTTTCAATTTTAATAGATAAACAAGGGCATATTGTAATGTAATTGGTAAAACTGTTGTTGCAAACTGGAATAGTGCTAGGCTTAGAAAGACTATTGATGTTTTGTTGAAGAAGTCATCTATTTAAGGTTTCTTTTGGCCTCTAAACGATTCATTATAAATAAATTCAAAAGAATAAGCGTAAATGCGTATACAGTATCTTCAATTGGAATGGTGAATAATCTAATATTCAAATTTTCTGAATTATTATACCAAACGACTTCGTCTACAATAAAACTACCCGTTAATATACCATTTACTATAAAAAAAGGAATAAGAATGACTAAAAACGTTAAATAGAAACTACTTAATAAATTAGGATTCTTTTTAATTACAGTGGTAATTAAAATAGTCGCTAACATAAAATTTATAAAAGTATACCATTTAGTGCTATTATAGATAGCAAGTATTAACAGTAGCAATATAAGTAAGTAACTAATTGTTTTAGTTACAGCTGGTGATAATTTTAGATTTGGAAAATAATGCAACAGCGCATAGTGTGTAAAGGTACAAGCATAAGGAATGCATATAAAAAAGAGCCATTCTTCAATAGGTAAAGAAAATAGCTTGAAGCCTAAAAAATAAGTTTCATTAAATCCCCAAATACCATTTATAGTAAAAATAATATCCCAGGGAATAAATACGAGCATACTTATTAGTATACTTATAAATAAAGATTTCCAGCGTTTATAGAATTTTAATTTAGGATGGAAACTAAATAAAAAGGGAACAGATACCGACCCTAAATTTAGTAACAGATATAAATAATCCATCTGTTATTTTTTGAAATATTTAAAGGGAACAAAGAGCATTCCGAAACATTCTCCATCTTCTTTACCCAGATGTTTATGATGCATTTTATGAGCGCGTCTTACACCTTTAGCATACCAATTGTTAGCATTTCTAAATAATTTAAAACGTTGATGAATAAAAATATCATGCACCATAAAATAAGACAATCCGTAAGCAAATATCCCTAAACCAATTGGTAAACCAGCCCAAAAACTAGTGTATTTCCATAGCAGAAAAAAAACAATGCTAACAATGGCATAAAAAATAAAGAAGGCATCGTTTCTTTCAAACCAACTATCGTGATCTTTTTTATGATGATCCTTATGTAAGGACCATAGAAAACCATGCATTATATATTTATGGGTAAACCAGGCCATAAATTCCATAAAGCAATAGGTTCCTAAAAAAATCAATATCCAAAACAGGGTATGCATACTATAAAATTACATTAAATTTAATTGATATTTTACATAACTACGCATCAAGAGTTCTATTTTTTTAGGATTAGAAACCCGTATTCGAGTGTTTTTTATTTGAAGAGCCGGTGTCCTTTTTAGTTTTTTTAATAATTGACGATAGTATCTATAGGCAATAAAAACACCGAATTTAGCCTCAATAGGTAATTTTTTAATGCCACATAAACCTTTAGCAAAGTCAGCTTCAATATCGTCTATGATGTTTTGTTTTGAAGCTTCATCTAAATTGTTTAAATCTGTTTTAGGAAAATAAGTTCTGTTTAAACCATCAAAGTCAGCTTTCAAATCTCTTAAAAAGTTTACTTTTTGAAAAGCTGAGCCTAGCGACATGGCGGTATCTTTAAGAGCTTCATATTTAATACGGTCTCCTTTTACAAAAACTTTTAAGCACATAAGCCCCACCACATCGGCAGACCCGTAAATATAAGATTTGTATTCTTCTTCGGTAAGATATTTGGTTTTGCGCAAGTCTAAGCGCATACTTTTCATAAAAGCATCTACTAAACTTTTATCTAAATTATATTTATGGAATGTATGTTGAAATGAGTTGAGTATAGGGTTTAGACTAATTTTATCTTTTAATGCAAGTTCCAGATCATCTGAAAACTTATTGAAGAGTAGCTCTTTGTTATAATCATGAAAAGAATCAACAATCTCATCTGCAAAACGAACAAATCCGTAGATATTATAAATATCCATTCTAATAGATTTTGCGAGCATTTTTGTCGCTAATGAAAAGGATGTGCTGTAAGTCTTTGTAACAAGCTTGCTACAATTATAAGAGACCGTATCAAATAATAATTTCATAATTAATGATGGTATTTTGTTACTAAATCTGCTACTAATTTTCCTGATATTAATGAAGGAGGGACTCCAGGACCAGGTACTGTTAATTGACCAGTAAAAAACAAGTTTTTTACTTTTCTACTTTTTAATTTAGGCCTTAAAAAAGCAGTTTGTGTTAATGTATTTGCCATCCCGTATGCATTTCCTTTATATGAATTATAGTCTTTAACAAAATCATTAATACAAAAACTCTTTTTAAAGATAACATGTTTTTTTACATTTTGAGAGGTTAAACTTTCAAAACGATCCATAATTTTATTAAAATATGATTCTCTTAATTTAGGAGTATCATCTAGCCCAGGAGCTAATGGAATTAAAAATATACCGGCTTCTTTTCCTTCCGGAGCAGAATTCGTATCAGTTTTACTGGGGAAACTTGCATAAAATAATGGGTTTTCTGGCCATTCAGGGTGGTCGTAAATAGCCTCTGCATGTGTATCAAAGTCCACATCAAAGAATAGTGTATGGTGATCTACATTTTTTAGTTTTTTATTAAATCCAATATAAAATAGGAGCGAAGAAGGTGCAAATGTTTTTCTGTTCCAATAATTTTCTGAGTATTGTCTATAAGGTTTTTCTAAAAGTGTTTCAGTATGATGGTAATCGGCGCCACTTACAACAATATCTGATGTATATGTTTCTCCTTTAGAGATGACACCCTTAGATTCACCATTTTCTACGATAATCTTCTCTATGGGTACATCTGTTTTAATGGTAACCCCTAATTCTTTTGCCAGATTTTCCAAAGCTAAAATCACTTGATACATTCCTTTTTTTGGATGAAATGTGCCTAAGCCAAAATCAGCATAATTCATAAAACTATAAAAAGAAGGTGTGTCGCTTGGTTTTGCTCCTAAAAACAAAACTGGAAACTCAAGAATTTTAATGAGTCTTTCATTCTTAAATTCTTTTCTAACATCTCTTTTTATATTACTAAAAAATTGATTTAACTTTTTAATAGTTACGGGAGTTACTAATTCTAAAGGAGAAACTCCTGGGTTATAGACCAAATCCTTAATAGCGATATCGTAGTTGCTTTCTGCTTGTTTGATGAATTTTTTGAGTTTCTTAGAACTTCCAGTTTCTTCTTTTTCAAAAGCTATAGCTATTTTTTCTAGAGTATCTTCTATGGTTATATAGTCATCTTTTCCAAAATAGACACTATAAGCTGGGTTTAATTTTTTTAAGGAATAATAGTCTTGAGGAGACTTATTAAAGTCTGAAAAAAAGCGCTCAAATACATCAGGCATCCAGTACCATGTTGGTCCAATATCAAAAGTAAAACCTTCCTTAATAAGCTGCCTTGCTCTACCACCAATGGTTTTATTTTTTTCAAAAATGGTGACTTTATATCCAGCTTGAGCCAGATAACATGAAGCTGCCAAAGAAGAGAACCCCGAACCTATTATATTTATAGATAATCTCATATTGTTTAACAAATATAGTTAAAAGTTAAACAAAATAAAAATATTTATAAATCTTTTACTAAATCTTCAATAGAATTAAAGGTATTTACTTTTTTGGGAAGATCTTGAATACTTAAATCAGATATCTTTTTTCCTAATAATAAAAGGTTCGTATTTTCCTTGTTTAGTAATAACTCATTAAACCTATTAATATAGTCAGGGATGTCCTGTTCTGGTGGATATACTGTGAAGTATGATATAAAAGTAACATCATCAAAGAAGTCTAACAAATCCGTAAGACTTTGCATAGGGACACTTTCGCCAAGAAAAATAGTATGATACCCTTTACTTCTTAGTTGATAATTAATGAATAAAAGCCCAATATCGTGAATCTCATTATCTGGTAGAAATAAAACAAAGGTTTTAGAAACAGGTTTGGGTTCTAAAATTTGTAACCTCTCAGTATTTAAAAGTATTTTTTGTTTAATATGAATAGATAAAAAATGCTCATGAGCAGGCGTGATTGTATTTGTTTGCCACAAAAGACCTATTTCATTTAATAGTGGTAAAAAAACGGTATAGAAAATTTCACTGAAAGATTTATTTTCTAGTAAATTATTATAAGTACTGTAAAATAGTACCTGGTCAAAGTTTATCATGGCCATTTTGAATGCATTAATGGCGTGATCTTCAATTTTTGCTCTTGAAGCTATTTCTCTAACCTTAATTGGTATTTCATCTTCTTTAAGATTAGCAATTTTCGAGATTTTTAACCCGTTATTATTTAAGTATGATATATTTAATAGCTTTTGAAAACTAGCTAAACTATAATTTCTAATATTAGTATCAGATCTGTTTGGACTTAGTAAGTCATAACGTTTTTCCCAAATTCTTATAGTATGAGCTTTGATACCTGTAAGGTTTTCTAAGTCTTTAATACTAAAGTTAGCTCTAATATTGTTCATCAATATTTAATTTAAGTTAAACAAAAGTATGTAAATTAATCGATAAAGAGTGAGAAAAGAATAAAAACTATTCTAAAGCTTATAGAAATAGTGAGTGGATTTTAACTGATTTTAATGTATTAGAATTTGTATGAAATGTGTATAAATACTCTAAACAACCACATTGTAGAAGCAGATTTAAAACAGATTACCTACAAGTGTAGTCATTTAAAAATATAAAAGAATAGTGACTTAAATTAAAACTCAAGTCACTATTACTCTTACTTATTTCTATGTCTTACTCTCTTATTGGTAGCATGTTGGAAGTGTCTACAGGAAAGCTATCATACTTATTATATAATTTTAAATACTTTTCAGGATCAATAGGAGCTTCATTTAATGTTTCGTGTAATCCTTTAAAAAAACCTTCACGTTTTTGAGACGGATTGAAAATCAATGTGAGTTTTACCGTTTCATTTGTATCATTTTTAAATCCATGAGGTGTAAATTTTGGTATATAAGCAATGGTTCCCGGTTCTGCATGAAACTCTTTATCTGCAACCTGCATGGTTAAAACACCTTCATTCACTATAAAGGTTTCGTCCATAAATCTGTGGTAGTGTAATTTTGCACCAATAGCCATTGGCGGAAGATAAATCTCATAAATACCTAATTGGTCGTTAGACATTTCACTAGTAACTTTAAATGTTATTGAAATGGTATTTAATTCTAGTTTTTCACCTTCGCTACCTTTAATTATGGATGCGTTATTTTCTAATTTATCTTCAAAGTAATTTTCTTTTTGAGTGATCATGTTTTTATTTGTTTTTTAAATGATTGATTAATTGTTTTTTCTAACATGTTCTTGTTTAGTTTCAGAGTTTGTTTTTCGCTTGATCCTTCAAGCGAAAATATTTCTTGAACTTTAATACCCATGTGCCCGAGAATAGTTTTTAAATAAGGTTCCTGGAAATCATACTGTTCCATGAAAGTACCTTTGTACACACCTCCTTTTACTGTTACTAGATAGGCTAATTTGTTTTCTAATAAACCGTAATAACCATTTTCATTGATATTAAATGTATACCCGATTCTTACTACCTGATCTAAATATGCTTTGAGGTTTGACGGAATATTTAAATTGTATAAAGGGCTGCTAATTAGAATGTCATCAGCAGATTTCAACTCTACGATTAATTCATCTGATAAAGCAGTTGCCCTTTTATTTTCAAGAGTCATATGCTCTATGGGTGTATAAAACCCCTCAATCGTATTGTTTTGAATATGCGGTAACTGGTGTTTTACTAAATCCCTGTAAAGGATCACTCCTTTTGGATTTGCTACTTTCCAATTTTTCTCAAAATAATCAGCTAATGCTCTAGAATGTGAGCCTTTGGTTCTGGAACTACAATCTATTCTTAATAATGTTTTCATTTATTGATTTTTAATTTCAATAGAATGACAAAACAGATCAAGAAAACGTGACAGGTTTATTGAGAAAGTGATTTTAATTTATTAGGATCGACGATAGAAAATATGTTTTTTATTTTATTGTTTTCAAAATCAAACACTTGACAATTGATTAAAGTGTCTTCGTTATAAAACAACAAAGCTATTTGATGATTAATATGCGTGATCTTGATCGTTAAAAATTCTAAATAGGTTTTATAAACGTAAAATAATAATTTTAAAGAAGCTGATTTTCCGATTGTCAATTCTCTTACTACTTTGATATTTTCTCCGCCATCAGCATATAATGAAATGTCTTCAGAAAGCATTTTTTCTAAAAGTTTTACATCACCGTTTTTAATTGTTTGGACGTAATTTTCCATATAAGAAGGTAGGGGAGAGGAATAGTTACTATGGCTTACTGTTTTATTGTTAGCTAATTTAGTTTTTCCTCTACTTAACAATTTTCGGGAATTTTCAATGGTAAGACCGATGGTCTTTGCAATGTCTTTATGTGAATAATCAAATGCTTCTTTTAAAATAAAAACAGCACGTTCCTGAGCTGTTAATTTTTCAAGAAGTACCAGCATAGAGTATGATATAATTTCATCACTATCAATATGATCATCTGCTTTTTCTGTAGATAAAGGTTCAGGCAACCATACCATATTAACTGTGATTTTACTATGTCTCTTTTTAATATTGATCGATTGGTTTATAACCGATTTGATTAAATATCCAATGTCATTTTTTATATGGCTCCTTTTAGCAGAAAGATGTTTGGTTAAAACATCTTGGATAGCGTCTTTAGCATCTTCAGCCGACCCTAAAATGTTATAGGCGTAAGGGAATAATATATTTTGATAATTTTTCAATTGTAAATTTTTTAAGTTCTATAGAAATGACAAATTGTACGACAAAAACGTGACATTTTAATTAAAAATAGCATTTCAATAAAATTGAGCACTATGTAGTTTGCGCTTTGTTAAAATAGTTTTGATTATTTATCAGACTTATTCTTTAACTCAATTAAAGTTGTTTGAGAAGCTGCACAAAGTTTTTCTACGCCATTTTTTCTTATAAAGACTTCTGATCTACAAATTGTTAATGTGCGTCCGTTTTTTAGAACATTTGCCTTAGCGATTAACAGGTCTCCATCACCAGGAGACATAAGGTTTAATTTAAATTCAACGGTTAATACAGATGAATCTTCTTCCATTAATGAAAAACCGGCATAACCGGCGGCATTATCTGCAATGGTGCTTATGATACCGGCATGAAAAAAACCATGTTGTTGTGTTAAAGTTGAATTATATGGTATCTGAATTTCGCAATAACCCGGTTTTACATCAATCAATTTAGCATGGATTAATTCCATAAACTTTTGCCTTTGAAAGCTTTCTTCAACTTTCTTTTTGAAATTGGTGAATTTTGGTTTAAAATTCATTGCTCTAATTGGTAAAGGCTTTGAAAGCGAAGATACAAAAAGGAAAAAATAATTAAATGTGTATTAAATGGTAAATGATTTGTACACAAATGATTTTTGTGGCTTATATTTTGTAACGAATGCATCATTTTTTTAACACGTCGTCCTAGAGAATGAATTAAAATTTAGAAAGATGCAAAATAATAATTTACCCATAGCAATTATAGGAGGTGGACCAGTAGGTTTGTCAGCTGCTGCACACTTAACAAAACAAAATCTATCATTTATTGTATTTGAGGCTGGCCAATCTGTTGGACAAAATATGCTGTCTTGGAGTCACGTTCGTGTATTCTCTCCCTGGAAGTATAATATTGATTCTGCAGCCAAAGAGTTATTACTACCAACTGATTGGAAAGAACCAAATGAGAATGAATTACCAACTGGAAGAGAATTGGTTGAAGACTATTTTCATCCGTTAGCAAACCTTCCAGAACTTAAACCTCATATTCATTTAAACAGCAAAGTGCTTTCTATAGGAAGGAAAGGGCTGGATAAAATGAAAACCTTGGGGCGTGAGGATAAGCAGTTTTCAATTAAGGTTGAAGAAAATGGAACCATTAATTATTACGAAGCAAAAGCAGTAATTGATGCTACAGGAACTTGGAATCAACCAAACCCAATAGGTTCTGGCGGAGTACATGCAGAAGGAGAACAAGAATTAGAAAACCATATTTTTTATGGTATCCCTAATGTAAAAGCTTACCATTTAGAACGTTACAGGAATAAAAATGTAGTCGTTGTGGGTGGCGGGCATTCTGCTATTAATGCTTTATTAGATTTAGCAGATGTTCAAAAAGAATATCCAAAAACACAGCTTAATTGGGTCTTAAGAAAAGACAATATGGACAAGGTGTATGGCGGAAAAAAAGATGACGCTTTAGAAGCAAGAGGTGCCTTAGGAATTAGGATAGAACAATTGGTTAATAGCGGAAAACTAAACGTTTATACACCTTTCCATATTTTAAAATTAATCAAAGATGATAATGGAATTCAAATTATAGGTGATTTAAGTGGGAATAAGGAGACTATTAAAAATGTAGATGAAATTATTAGTAATACAGGTTCTCGTCCTAATTTAGATATGATTCGAGAGGTTCGTGTAGATTTAGATTCATCATTAGAATCCGTATTTGATTTAGCTGAACTTATTGATCCAAATGTTCATAGCTGTGGAACTGTAAGACCACATGGTGAAAAAGAATTACGACACCCAGATAAAGGCTTTTACATAGTGGGTTCTAAAAGTTATGGTAGAGCACCGACATTTTTAATGGCCACAGGATATGAACAAGTGCGCTCTATTGTAGCTTATATGGCTGGTGATAAAGAAGTGGCTGAACGTGTAGAACTTAATTTACCAGAAACAGGCGTGTGTAGTACCGATTTTGGCGATGCAAAGGGAGGCAATGCCGGTGGATGCTGTAGTTCGGAACCTGACTTGGCAGACGCATCTAAATCAAGCTGTGACTCTGAAATAAAAAAAAATGAAAAGACAGGTTCTTGTTGCTAAAAAAACAAAACAGATGTGCATCATTTTTAAAAGAGTACGTCTTAATAAGTGAAAACAATAAATAACGAAATATAAATTTTAATATTATGAAAACAAGAAATTCAAACACGGGAATAGAAACAGTTAAACAAGATGGAGGCTGTTGTGGTTCATTATTAGATGTTGTAGAAACTTCTAACCAAGCTTGTTGTGAACAAACGACAGATGATGGATCACCTTGCTGTGATAAAAATGAGAGTAAAGAAGTAAATATTGAAAAAACAGGTTGTTGTTAGCAGCACAGACAAAAATTAATAAAAAAGAAAGCTCCTCATTTAGAGGAGCTTTACGTGCTAGTGGTGTCATGGCATTTGCAGGTTTAGGGGATGCGCTTCTATATCCTGTTTTACCTGTTTATGGAAAAGAATTAGGTTTTTCTGTTTTTTTTATTGGCGTATTGCTTTCTATAAATCGATTTGTTAGGATTCTTACAAATACGCATATCGCAAATCTGGTAAAACAAATAGGTATGCGAAACATGTTATTAATTACTTCTTCATTGGCTGTGATAACTACTTTTATGTATGGTTTAAAACTAGGATTAATCTCTTTTTTAATAGCCAGAATTCTTTGGGGATTAAGCTATTCAGGTTTAAAAATAGCAACACTTAAATATGCTTCACAAGCTAAAAAGAAAACGGGTTTGGCATTCGGGCTATCGCAAAGTATCAAATCACTTGGAGCATTATTTGTACTTTGGTTTGGACCAATTGTTATAATGGAGTATGGTATTCAAAATGGCTTGTTTATTGTCGCTTCTATTAGCTTGTTAGGGATTGTATTAGCATGTTCGTTGCCAATTATTGCCAATGAAAAGCCATACAATAAGGTTAGAAATAGAATAACATTCTATCCAAGCGCAATGAACCTTTTAGTACTAATACTATCTATTTCCATCGACGGCGTTTTGGTTGTTACATTAGCATATTTATTAAGTTCAAATAGTATGAGTTCAAGTCAATTACTCATGTTATTAGGTTTCTATCTATTGTTAAAAAGATTATTTGTAATTCTATTCTCGTTTGTAGGAGGGATGCTTTCTTTGCGTTATTCTCCATCAAAGTTATTTATAATTGCAGTTTTTTGGTGCTTAATAGCTTTACTTTTAATTGCAGTTAATGTTACAATATTGGGTATTATATTAGCTTTTTTGTTCAACACTATTGTAGTGACTTTTTCACCTTTAGTAGCTATTAAACAACAACAAAACGCTTTGCAGTCAATCTCTAGTGTTAGTACATGGTGGGATTTAGGTGCTGCCATTGGAGCTTTTGTGGGCATCTATGCTATCGAGCTTTTAGGAGTACAAAATCTATACCTATCTTTGTGTATGGCAGGCACTATTTTATTCATGAATTATTATATAAAAAATGCAAAATCAAGTTACACAACTATATAATCCATTACTAGGCTATGTTAAAAAACGTGTTCGCAATCTGGAAGATGCAGAAGATTTAACTCAAGACGTGTTTTTAAAATTATCCAAATCAAATAACAATGGTGTTGATAATCTTAAAAGTTGGGTATATACTATTGCCAAAAATACCATTACTGATTACTATAGAAAGAAACAATTACAAACAAATACAATTGAAGAAGACCGTTTTTTTGATTCTGAAACCAATGAAGGTGCAGGTATGGAGTTAAGTAAATGTGTTAACTCTTTTATAAATCAGTTGCCGGAAGAATATATAGAGCTAATGACATTATCAGAACTAAAGGAGATCCCTCAAAAAGAAATTGCTGAACGGCTTGATATGAACTATGTAACGGTACGTTCTAAAATTCAACGAGGCCGTAAAAAATTGAAGAAGCTGTTCGAGGATTGTTGTACAATTTTACAAGGGGGTAAAGGAAGTATTTTAGATTTTCAGTCTAAAGATGCATGTGATAATCAATCATCCTGTTCCTAATAATTTTTATCATTATAACTAGGTAGCCGTTTTAAACAATAAGGAACCTCATAAAGCTTTGACCCTAACAATAGTCGTGTAAACAGGTTTTATTTAACCTTCTATTTTAAATCATATATTTGCTTGTATAATTAATTTTAAGGCTAAAAAGCAAAATGTTTGTAGAATCTTTACATCATGAAGAGATAATAAAGAAAGGAGATCTTTTTCTTAGATATGGACAAAAGAATTGGAAAATAGGAAAAGTTGTATCTGGAGTATTAAGAGGTTATGCCATAGATGAAATGGGGAATGAAATGACCACTCATTTTTATCGAGAAGGAGACATGGTTTTTGGTAACTATATACCTGATGTTGCTTGTTCTATGAATATTGAAGCCATTGAAGAATCAATAATTACAACAGCAATTTTTAGTGAAATAATGTCACATGTAAATAAAAATGAAGAGATTACTAAAATAATGAATACTTCTTTTCACAAATTAAATACACAATTACAATCAAGACTTATTGCTCTTTCCAATTTAAAATCTATTGAAAAATATACTTTGTTTTTAAAAGAATATCCTAATCTTCTAAATAGGGTGCCTCACTATCATATCGCTAACTTTTTGGGAATAACGCCAACACAATTAAGTAGAGCAAGAAAAGAATTCGCGGAAAAATAATTTTCCATTTCAACATTTATCCATTAAAGAGACCTGAGTTTATACTCAAGTCACTTTTTTCATTTCACATGCTTTCTCAACAAATGTAAATGAAACCAAAGTTTTATGCCTTCATCTTTGCATCAACAAACAATAATCGTATAAATATTATAAAAGTTTAAATTATGCAAAAACATTTTAATCTATCAGATTCAGAATTTAAAGCTCAATTTATTAATTGTGAATTTAATCCCGCTAATTTTTCACATGAAGCACATTTGAGATTGGCTTGGATACATATTAATGAATATGGATTTGATAAAGGAGTAGAGGAATTTCAAAAACAACTATTGAAGTTTGTTGATTTTTCAGGAGTAAAAGATAAGTATAATAAAACATTAACAATTGCGGCCCTGCAGGCTGTGTACCATTTTATGCAAATGTCGGATAAAGATAATTTTAAGGACTTTATAGATGAGCACCAGCAATTAAATGATAATTTTAAAGAATTAATGGCTTCTCATTATAGTTTTGATATTTTTAATTCAGATAAAGCAAAAACAGAATTTATTGAACCTGATTTATTACCTTTTGTTTGAATGAGTTACTTAAAAATAATTAAAATTTGTTCAAGTATATATGTGTATAAACAAAGCCAGGAGGGGAATATTGAGGATAAAAGTAATAACAAATTCTTTACAGGTAATATGAATAAAGAATTTGTTTAAATTAATTGTGCGCACGAGAAGATTCGAACTTCCACATCCTAAACGGATACTGGCCCCTCAAGCCAGCGCGTCTACCAATTCCGCCACGTGCGCATAAATGAACTGTGTAAAAATAGAAAAAGTTAAGCAATGTTGTTTAACTTTTTCTTAGTGACCAGGCTGGGGCTTGAATCTATAGTTCAAACACTAGCAGTGGTCAGATATTAGTTAGTGTATTCTCACAATTGTTGTTGACGAATTGTGAACCTTACTTCAGTGTAAATATGTCAAATTAATTTTCGTTGGCACAAATATAAAATAATATGAATTTTTAATCTTATTAATACTAAAATATATTCAATTTTTATTTGAAGCAAAAACTTAGTTAAGAAGATTCGTTTTTTTTTTGGTATCATAGCATCGCTATAATGTAATAAAAATAAGGGAATAAAGTGGCTCACTCGCTTGCAGAATGAGAATGTGGAGGCTAGCAAATCATAAAAGATTAATTTCTGTTTTTCCTAAAATCAGATGGTGAAAGTTGTTTTAGTATTTTAAACTGTCTATTAAAATTTGATAAATTTTTATAACCAGATAAATCCGCTATTTCATTAATTTGCAGTTCTTCTTTATAAATTAAAAGCTTACAGGCGTGTTCTATTCTTAATTCATTTAAGAACTGAAAATATGTTTTATTTGTCCGTTTCTTAAAGTACTTACAGAATGCATTTTTAGTCATGTTTGCTACGTCGGCAACAGAATTTAAAGTAATATCATCATTGAAATGAGTCATGGTGTATTCAAAAATGTCACGCATTCTTTTTCCTTCAATTTCAGAATATTTTTTATCATAAATAAAAGAGGATAAACTAGTATAGTTAGCAGTTGAACATATTTTTAATATTTCTAGAAATATTAAAAATTGATCAAACTTTGTATTGTTATCAAACTTATTATATAAATTTAGAAGCTGCTCTTTGTTTGATGTTATTTTAAACCCATATTTTGCGCGTTTAAAAAAAGCGTCTACTTCTTTTAATTCCTCAAGATCGAAAAAATAGTCTCCAAAAGCAGACTTTATAAAAAAAAGAGAAAGCATTTTAGAGGTTTTTGATGCTTTTGTATCACTTTTAAAAACATGCGGTAAATGACTTCCAATAACTAAAACATCCCCTTTACTATAATAATTTACAGTGTCACCAATAACAAGTGTGCCTTCTCCTTCAATAATTAGACTTAGTTGGATTTCTTCATGTTGGTGCAATTTATCATAAAAAGACTCGTTAATATCTGTTTGAAAGATAAAAGCTGCGTGCTTAGGTTTTGGTATTTTAAAGGGTAAAACTTTCATTTAAAAAAGTATTGATATCTAAGATATATAAATATTATTCATTTTGTTGTGTCGAAATACTAAAACGGATAATATTGTATCATTTATGAATAAAAAAATATTATCTTTTTTATAAAAACTAGGCTAATTTTACCTCATCCCCCATTGTACAATTAATATTGAGAACCTTTATCTATAGCATGATATGTTGTATTTAAGAATAAAGAAACATGCGAGGATGTTATTCAAAAATTGTTCATTAATTTTTTATTTAATAAAAGTGCCTTTTGTATGTTATTATTATGTAAATAATATTCAATTAAATTAAAAAGTGTAATCATTTGGATTATATAGTATCAATCGTGGATAACGTTTTATTGTTTAAATAAGTGTATTCCATTTAATTTTGCCAGCAAACAAAAATTATAATTTATGAGTATTCAATGGAAGGGAGTAATGCCCGCAGTAACAACACAATTCACAGTTGATGATGCGTTGGATTTAGATTTATTTAAAGTAAATATTAAAACACAGTTAGATGCAGGTGTTAACGGTATTGTATTAGGCGGAACACTTGGTGAAGCAAGTACCTTAACTGATGAAGAAAGACGCATTCTTACAAGAGAGACTGTGGCTTTGGTAAATGGAAAAGTGCCAGTATTAATGAATATTGCAGAACAAACTACCAAAGCAGCTATTAATTTAGCAAAAGCAGCAGAAGAAGATGGTGCTAAAGGTTTGATGATGTTGCCGCCAATGCGTTATAAAGCAAGTGATGAAGAGGTTATAGAATATTTTAAAACAGTTGCAAATAGTACAACTTTGCCAATCATGATTTATAACAATCCAGTTGACTATAAAATTGAAGTAACCTTAGACATGTTTGCTGAATTATTAGAAACATGCCCTAATATTCAGGCGGTAAAAGAATCTACTAGGGATACTACAAATATCACTAGAATAAAAAACAGATTTGGAGATAGATTAGCAATCATGACTGGCGTAGATACTTTAGCATTAGAAAGCTTGTTAATTGGAGCGGATGGATGGGTAGCAGGTTTAGTAGATGCATTTCCGGCTGAAACTGTTGCTATTTACGAATTGCAAAAAGTAGGAAGAATTCAAGAAGCTATTGAAATTTACAGATGGTTTATGCCTTTATTAGAGTTAGATATTAGCCCTAAATTAGTGCAGTATATTAAAATGGCATCTGTTTATACAGGAATAGGGTCAGAGTATGTAAGAGCACCAAGATTGGTATTAGAAGGTCACGAGAGAGAGAGAGTTGTGAAAATAATTAAAGATGCACTTGAGGTAAGACCAATATTACCAGAATATAAAAATTTAGCTGTTTTAACATAAATAATTTAGATGTTACCATAAAAACATGTTAGAAAAAATACCAACATGTAGAATTTGTAACAAGTCATTACCATTTGATTCTCAAGAGGAAATGATTTGTACGTTTTGTAAAGAATGTGTTGAAACTACTTTACAGCAAGCGTGTTTGAACAAATAGCGTGATAATTGCATAACACAATATACGTTTATAAACCAATAAACTTAGAAGTACATTTAAAAAAATAAAGGCAATATGATAACAGGAAAAAATTATATAGGTAACACGCTTAAAGCAAGTGGAAATGTGACACATAAAACGGTAAATCCCAAGCTAAATATTGAGAATCCAACGCCTTTTTATGAGGCTACGGCAGAAGAGGTCGATGAGGCTGTTCAATTGGCATGGTCTGCTTTTAAAACGTATAGAAGAATATCAGGAGAAAAAAGAGCTGCATTTCTAAATGCCATTGCCGATGAAATTTTGGCCTTAGACCAAGAACTATTAGATGTTTATACTACAGAATCCGGATTGCCGGAAGGAAGGGCGATTGGAGAACGTGGTAGAACTATATTTCAGTTACGTTCTTTTGCAGAATTAGTAGCTAACGAAGATTGGAGGGAAAATACCATAGATGAAGCCATCCCGGATAGAACACCACTACCCAAAGATGACTTGAGACGCACACTAATCCCATTAGGACCAGTTGTTGTTTTTGCAGCAAGTAATTTTCCTTTGGCGTTTTCAACAGCAGGGGGGGATACTGCTAGTGCATTAGCTTCAGGGTGTCCGGTTATAGTTAAAGCACATGCAATGCATTCGGGAACTGCCGAATTAGTGGCATCGGCGATTATTAAAGCTGCTGAAAAAACAGGCATGACAAATGGTATATTTTCAAATATTATGGGGCGCGGAAGAACCGTTGGTACGACGTTAGTAAAGCATACTAAAATAAAAGCTGTTGGTTTTACAGGAAGTATATCTGGCGGTAGAGCCCTTTTTGATGTAGCATCTCAACGAGAAGAGCCTATTCCGGTTTTTGCTGAAATGGGAAGTATAAATCCTGTTATTATCACATCAAAAGCCATAGAAAACAGGTCGGAAGCCATTGCAACGACCTATGCAGGTTCTATTACCCTAGGCGCAGGACAATTTTGTACCAACCCAGGTTTAATACTAACAGTTGAGGGCGATAAAACGCAACAGTTCATTAAAGATTTAGCTGAAAAAACGGTAGCCATCAATCCGCAATGTATGCTGCATCCAAATATAAAAAGCGGATTTGTTGAAAACAGCAATAGCGTGTCTTCCCAGACAGGAGCAAAAGTTGTTGGAAAAGTTGAAGGGGCTATTGAAGCTAACTATGCTGCATCACAAATAGCGAGTGTTATGGGGAAGGATTTTTTAGCAAATCCTAAATTACATCAAGAAGTTTTTGGACCATTTTCATTGGTGGTAAGAGCTGAAAATGAAGATGAATTAATCCAAATCATAAACGGATTAGAAGGGCAATTAACAGGAACCATTATTGCCGAAGAAGAAGATTATGCAAATCTTCATGATGTCATAGATGCACTTGAAAACCGAGTTGGAAGAATCATTTTTAATGGCGTTCCTACAGGGGTAGAGGTGTGTCCATCTATGCAACACGGTGGACCATATCCAGCATCAACAGATTCAAGATTTACGGCAGTTGGAACCAATTCCATAAAACGATGGGTACGACCAGTAAGTTATCAATCGTTCCCTAATGAATTGTTACCGACAGCTTTAAAGCGATAGTTTTTAAAAGGATAAAGATATAAGTGAAACCAATATTGAGTGTAAAATGTTGTATTAAAGGTAGGGATTGATAAATGATGACGTATGACATTTTAAATCAAAATTGATATAAACCTAAAGATTATATATTCTATGAATTATTTTAAATGTTATACACTCATATTGCTATGCGTTATATATAGTTGCAATAAAAAAAAAGTAGCTAATCATCCTGAAAGTTTACAAGCTCTGATCAATAGCAATCAAGACCATAAAGGGTATGACGAAGAAACATACCCTTTAGGTCTTTTTACTAAAAATTATTACAAAGCTGAAGCTGAATATGCGGAATCAAAATTAGACGAATTATCTAAAATAGAAGTTTCTGGTTTAAATGAAACAGAACAAATTTCATTAGACCTTTTAAAGTTTATTCTTCAAGATAAAATAGACTATTACACGTTTGAGTGCTATTTAAACCCTTTACTTTCCGATGCTGGTTTTCATGTGGATTTAACTTACAACGTTAAACCTTTTGCCAATTACGAACAAATAAAAGAATATTTGAATAAATTACGTGCCATTCCAGAATTTGTAAATCAACATATTACAAATTTGCGTGAAGGCTTAGAAAAAGGGGTTTCTCAATCGCTGGTTATTTTCAAAGGGTATGAATCTTCATATAACGATCATATTGTTGATA